>PMZA01000221.1 GCA_003170595.1 Armatimonadota bacterium | reverse complement strand
GAAGGGCCTGGGGGTCGAAGACCTGATCCTTGAAGGCATCGTTGTCTCGCCACCAGATCGCGCGCTGCTGGTCGGGGTACTCCAGCTTGCCGATCCAGGCGAAGTCGTAGGACCACTGGCGGAGGACGGCGTCGCGGATATGGTCGGCGTCGACGGTCTTGAGATCGATGCGCGCCACGAGGGCTTTGAGAGCGGCGCGGACGGGCGCGACATCCTCGGGCGCGGGGAGGGGCTGATAGGCGGCGGACATGCCGCCGGCGACGGGGATGTGGCCCGGGCCGGCATTGCCGAGGTTGGCGTCGATATGGGCGGTGTTGTGCAGGGATGAGGCGTCGGCGATCTTGCCGCCCTGGATCTGGCCGAGGTGCCAGAGGCCGACGGTGTCGGCGTCGGCGGTGAATTCGCAGGGGGCGAGAGGATGGATCGCGCGGGCGATTTTGGATATGCGGGGCTCGGCGATCTCACCGTTGCAGTGGAGGTCGCCGGCGACAAGGGCGCCGAAGTCCATCGGGCCGGGGAGGCCCTTGGCGGGGGGAGGGGTGAGGTCGCCGGAAGTCTTCTCGACGCCGTCGACGTAGAGGCGGATGTGGGTCGGCTCGAGGACCATCGCGATGTAATGCCAGGCGCCGTCGACGATGTCGACGCCGGTCGAGGGCGTGTCGGGCTTGCGGCCGGGAAGGTAGGCCGCGAGGAGGCCGTTGCCCGGGGTGGTGAACAGCTCCCAGTGCGTGGGCGAGGGCTTGTCCTCGCAGGCGACGATGATGTTGTAGGCGTCCTTGCTGCGCAGCTTGACGAAGCACTCGAAGGTGATCGGATGCGTCGTGTAGGCGGGATTGGCGGGGACGACGACGGCGCCGAGGCGGGTGTCGAGGGACTTGAAGGGCATGTCCTGCGCGGCGGAAGTCGCGGCAAGGAGGGCAACGAAGAGCGCCGCCGTGAGTCCCTGGATCGAGCGCGGGAACCGCATCAGGAAGGACCTCCGAGAAGGTTTGACAGGGAACATGGTAGCACGACGCGGGCGGTGCCGTCGGGGGAAAAGCCGGGCCGGGTAGGGGACCTGCCGCTCGACAAACTCGCGGCACCCTACTCGGCCCCTCCACAGGCCAAGCAGCCACCGCGCGGCGCGGGATAAACCCGCGCCCTACAGCAAGCCCAGGCCGAGTGACTGTTCAGCGCGTGGGCCTGAGCCTGACCGTGGCGATCTGGTAGGGTGCGAGGGCAAGGTCGACGCCGTTCTTCTCAACGCGGAGGGTGCGGAGGGGCTTGCCGCGGAGGTCCTCCAGGCGTGCCGAGGCGATGGGCCAGGGCGTGGTGAGGTGGGTCTGGGTCCGCGCGCCATCCACGTCGTAGAGGCGGACGATGAGGTCGTCGCCGTCGCGGTAGAAGCCGGAGACGATGGAGCCGGAGGGGCTGACTGAGAGCCACGATCTGGCGTTAGGCAAGGTGCCCGCCTGGCATGTACTGATGACGCCGATCAGGGGCGTGTTGAACGCGATCGACGCGCGGAGCCTATCCGCGTTGGTCCAGGCGCCGTGTGGGATGAGGGCTTCACGGAACTCCTGGCGCGTAGGGTAGTAATCGCCGTCCCACGGGTCGTAGCAGGAAAGGATGTTCGCGATCTCGGCGCCCACGCGGAGGAAGCCCTGGTTGCCGTCGTGGGCATAGAGGAGGCCGGCGCGGTCGCCCTGGCAGTCGAGGAAGTTGAGCCCGGCGACATGGTTGCGGACATGGTCCTCACGCCGCCCCTCGACGAAGGGGAAGTACTTGAGGAACTCGTTTGCCATAGCGGTCTCGCTGACGCCGAAGGGCTGGTCGTGGAAATAGCGGGCGCGGAAGGCCGGGGTGAAGACGCGGCGGAGGGCGCCGGTCATCAGGCCGTCGAGGTGCTCGGTGACGTCGAGATCGGTCTCGAAGGAGACCTGCGGGAGGCCAGCATAGAGGACCGTGCGATTGACGAAATGGGCGTGGTCATCGAGGCTGCCACGCGTCTCGACGACGGCGCGGACGGGGCCGCTCTCGACGGGCTTCGAGGTGGCGCCAGAAGTCGAAGAGGAGAGGGATTTGCCGGCGACGGTGGCGCGGAGTTCGCCGTTGGGTGTGCCGGCGGAGAGAAGGTCGGCGCCGTCGGCGGCGAGCTTAAGACTGTGGACCGAGCCGTCGGGGTTGAGTTTCGCTGAGACCGAGGAGTTGGCCATGGAGGCGCCGTCGGGCGAGACCTTCAGGTCGCTGGGCGCATCCTTCGTTACGAACCAGAAGGTGCGGTAGCCGACTGGTGGGACGTCCCTTGCGATGAACAGGAGGCGCGCGCCGGTGACCATCTGTACGGGCGTGAGGCCGCCCTTATCGTCCTCGGCCGCGAGGTTCCCCGGAGAGACGTAGTCGGGCAGAGGGACCTCGACTGGGCCGCTGCGGGTCCAGGCGAGAGGGTTGAAGACGACGATCGACGCCTGCGCACCGGGGTGGCGCGTGTCGATCTTCGCCTCGGCGGCGGTGGTGATGCCGTCGAGGGTTTTCCGCGAGCCGGTGTCGGCGGCTTCCTGATATTGCGGGTACGAGCCGCGCAGGCAGCCCTCGCAGATGTGCACGTCGTGGCCCTGGAAGATGAGGAGGTTCTTCCATGCTTCCCTGAGCGCGGCCGCCGGGTAGGGCAGGCCCTCCATCGACGCGCCGGCGCCGAGGGCCTCGGCGGCGGTGAGCGTGTTCTCAAGGCGCTTATCCGCCCGCCGCACCTGATCGCCGCACTTGCCGAGGGGCAGGCCGTGGAAGGTCTGGTCGGCTTTGTAGGCGCGGACCGGGGCGGTGCCCTTGTAGGCGGCGAGGTAGTCGCTCAGGGTCGTCGTCTTGATCGCGTACCGCGACATCTGGTCGTAGGTCTGGCGGTACATGTCGGTGTTCTTCGGGTCGGTGCCGGTGAGTTCGTTCCAGTGCACGATCAGGGGCGTGTCGGCTTTCTTCGCGATGGGGACATCGGCAAGGGCGCGCGGGTCGAGGCGCCCCGGCATCCAGGTCGTGAGGGCGGTGTGAGCGGCGGTCTTGATGCGGCTGCCGTCGGGGGCCTGCCATTGGACGACCGAGGTGCCATCCTCGTGCGGGAAGGCGGGCTCCATCCAGGTCTGCTGAAAGTAGAGGCACGCGCCGTCGAAGCCGGTCAGCCTGAGGAGCTGGGCGAGCTGTGGGAAGAAGTAGAACTCCTCTTCCCACCACGTTTTCGGGCGGACGCCGAGGTACTTCTCGCACACGTCGACGCCCCACTGAAGCTGGCGGACGTTGGACTCGGCGCCGTTGAAGTTGCCGAGAGGCTGCGAGTAGGTGGCTCCGACGATCTCGAGCTTGCCGGTGGCGAGGAGGCGCTTGAGCTTCTCGATCGCAGCTGGGCGCTCGGTCACCAGGCGCTCGACGCCGACCATGTCGAAGTTGACCGCGCCCGTGGCGCCCATGGCGAGCATGCGCTCGCTGAGGTCGATCGAGGTGGCCAGCACGTCGTCGCCGTTGGGCCCGCCCCAACCGACGCCGCACCAGTGCATGTGATTGCCCCACGTCTCCTGCAAGCGGGCGAGGATCTTACGCTGGGCGTCGCCGCGATCGGTGCGGATGGTGAAGCCGGCGGGGACCTTCGCTTCGAGGTGGAGAGACTTCGCCTCGGCAAGGACCTCGGGCGCGACGACGGTGTCCATGAGGCCGACATCGCCGCTGGGGTCGGCGAGGAAGCAGGCGGTTCTCGTCGGCTCGCAGTCGCAGCCAGTCGCGAGGCCGAGGTGAAAGTAGTCGAGGTCGGGCGTGTAGTAGCAGAAGTGGCAATTGTCGACGGCGCCGCGCCATTTCTCGGCATAGTCGAGGTAGACCACGGCGAGGCCGCGCCCGCCGCCGTTCTTCCACAGATAGAGGTAGGGCTTCTCGGCGCTGAAGGCGGGAACGAAGTCGCCGTCGACGTCGAAGCTCGACAGGCCGAAGCCGGAGCGCTCGCGGTACTCGGCGAAGGCTCCGCGATGGAGGCGGCCTGCATCGTCCCGGAAGGCGTAACGGTCGAAGAGGCCCTTCGTCGCATCGGCGGACGGGGCGTACCTAGCTGCCAGATACCCGGCATCGAGGGGCGTGTAGTACTTCACCGCCGTGTAGAACCGGTCGGGCAGGAAGGTGAAGGTGATGAGGGCCGCGTCGTGCGTGGTGAGGGGGAACTCCTCCGCCGCTGCGACGACCACCTTGCCGGGCGACTTCTCGACGATCTCGTACACGGGCTTGGCGTCGAAGGAGCGTGCTTTGTCCTGGTCGAAGCCCCAGAAAAAGCCGGACTTCGAAAGGGGCGTGAGGCGGCCGCTGTCGGGGAGGTAGAGCTGCATTCCCAGCTTGTCGCGGCTCAACTCAACGCGGTAGGAAGCGGAGCCGACGGAAAGGAGCTTCGCGCCATCGTCAACGGTGAGGGCGGCCGGGGGCGTCACCCGCGGACCGGGCGCGGGGACGGGGCCGTAGCCGTGGACGAAGGCGAGGCCGATATCGTAGCGCGTCCCCTCCTGATAGCCACCGAAGCTGTCGGCGATGCGGAGGCCGATCCGCGTGACGTGCGCCCAGTCGGCGGGCGTGAAGCCGGCGAGGAGGTGAAATTGCGCGGGGGCGAGAGTCTCCGTCCGCCACTGGCCTGGCTTGAGGTCGGCGGAGTCCCAGTAGGCGAGCTTGTCGCCGGCCCAGAACTGGATCTGCAGGTACGTGCCAACTGTCATCCATCGCCACCGGAGGGTCTCGACGGCGCTGAGGTCGAGGGAGACATCGCGGAGCAACTCGTAGCCAGTGAACTTGCCGTCGCGGTTGGTCGTGACCGACCACTTGAGCCACGACCCGCCTGCGTCGGCGATGGCGGCGACGGACTGCGTCGCGCCGGGGGCGTTGTCATCGACGCTCGTGCGCCAGCCGTCGGCGGTGGGCTTGTCGACGATCGACATCTGCCCGAAGGCCATCGACCATGCGACGACCGCAGCCAGCGCCATGCATGCTCTCATCGTTGGGACTCCTTGCCCGGGAAGAAGGCGGGCGTGGTCGAGTTCCAGTATAGACCTGCATCGGGCGCAGCCCAAAGAGGGGCGGGAGGTTGCCGGCGCGTGCCGGCGAAGGCCGGGGCGCTTTGTCTCCTCGACCGCACGCCCGGAGGTATTGTCGAATATGAAAGCATGCCTGATCGTGGCCCTGGCGGCCGGTGTGGTGATGGGGTGTGGCGGGGCAGCGTGGGGNNGTCCAGGCCTCAGCCGCGCAGGTGCCGCGGTATGGGAAACTCGAACTGACGCCGCAGATCACCGGGCAGTGGAGCAACCCCTACGACCCGGATCAGGTGAACGTGTCGGGCGAGTTCACCGCGCCGTCCGGCAAGACCCTCACCGTGCCCGGCTTCTGGTACCAGGAGCATGCCGTCACGACCATGACCCCGGCGCAGGCGCGACAGCATATGACCATGCTCAAGTTCTACATCGAGGACAAGGGCGTGTGGGCGGCGCATCCCTCGGTGGAATTCTTCCTCGATGACGTTGAGCTGCGTGAGGCCGCCACGGGGAAGATGGCCCTGGTCGACGACATGGAGAAACCTGAGACGCGGTGGTACCTGCCGAAGTGGGTGGCGCCGAGCGAGGAGATCGTCCACAGGGGCAAGCGGTCGCTGCGCTTTCGGACGGAGATAAGCGGCGGCGCGGAGGAATGGCCCGGGGCGATCCTGCCGCTGAACGGGGCGGACTGGTCGGCGTACGACGGGGTGTCGCTATGGGTCTATCCACGGGTGGGCGAGCCGCTGGGGACGGTCAACCTCTACTTCGCCGACGCGCTGGGCGGGAACTCGCCGATCACAAGCTGGCAGGTGGGGAGCGAGGGGCTGAAGCCGAACCAGTGGAACCACCTGACCTGGGACTGGCGCGGCTTCCCGACGCGATGTTCGTGGGAGCCGAAGGGCGCGGCCAGTTGGCGCGTGAGGTTCTGCCCGACGGAGACGGGGCGGTGGACATACCGGGTGAGGGTGCGCGATCGGGGTGGGGCGGCGGTGTCTGAGCAGGGAGGCTTCGCGTGCACGGCGTCAGACTCGCCGGGCTTCGTGCGCATCTCTCGCGACGACCCGCACTACTTCGACTTCGACAACGGGAAGGCTTTCGTGCCGATCGGACACGACGTCGCCTGGGGCGTGGCGGATGCACGGGCGCTATTTCCGAAGATGCACGCGGCCGGGGAGAACTGCACGTACTTCATCATGATGCCGGATGACACCGACATCGAGTGGGACAAGCTGGGGGAATACAACCTCACGGCGGCGGCAAAGATGGACAGCTTCGTTGAGGCTGCGGAGAAGAACGACATCTACTTCAAGCTGTCCTTCGATGTGCATGACTCGCTGCGGGCCGGGGCGACGTGGGAGAGCAATCCGTACTCGGCGAAGAGAGGCGGGCCCTGCGCCGGGCCGAACGATTTCTACACGAACCCGGAGGCGCGGAAGCTCTACCAGCGGCGCCTGCGCTACATCGCCGCGCGGTGGGGGTACAGCACGCACATGATCGCATGGGAGCCGGTGGCGGAGATTGACGGCGGAGTCGAGAGGGATGGGCAGGCGGGCTGGGGGTATCCAGGCAAGCCCGGCGCCGAGGCAGTGACCGCGATGCTGGCGTCATTCCTGAAGGAGACCTCGGCCTACCTGCGGCAGGTATGCCCCTATGAACGCTTGTTCACCAACTCCTTCGCGGGGGATGTGGAGGACCCGGCGATCTGGGCGATGCCGGAGGTGCAGTATACGCAACTGCACCACTACGACTCGGTGGACGTCGGGCGGACGATGAGCGAGTGGTGCGCGAAGCTGACCGGGGAGTTCGCGAAGCCGCTGATGGTGACCGAGTTCGCGTGGTGGGCCGACTGGACCAAGCCCTTCCTCGACCGCGAGGGGGTGTGTCAGCACAACGGGATCTGGGCGAGCATGCTCGGCGGGGCGGCAGGGTCGGCGCAATCGTGGTGGTGGGAGCATATCGATGGGTGGAACCTCTACCCGCACTACGTCGCGCTACGTAAGTTCGTCGAGGGCGTCGACTTCCCGCGGGAGGGCTTCCGGCGGGCGCAGGCCACGACAGTGACGCCGCCGGGGGGAGACTGCGGGCTGGTGAGGTTCCTGGGCAGCGGACCGCTCGTGGGCGCTAAGGTCGCCGAGTTCACCGTACTGCCGGATGGGACTGTCACCGATGCCTCGGAGGCGCCGGGGTTCCTGCTGGCGGCCGGGCGTCCGGAAGCTCGCATCAACCCGACGTTCCATCTGACGTGCCCGCAGGCCGGGACCTTCTCGCTGCACGTGGAGGCCGTGTCGCCGGACGCTGAGTTGACGATCGGCGTGGACGGAAAGACGGTGCTGAAGCGTGACCTCCCGGCTGAGAACGTGCCGGGGAAGCGGTGCACTTTCTCAGACCAATGGAAGGTGTGGGAGTGCCGATATGACGAGGATGACGCCGTGCCGCTGACGGCCGGGCGCCACGATGTGCGCCTGGAGAATACCAAGCCCGGCTTCAGTTGGATCCGCGTCACGAGCTACGCGCTGTCGAACTATGCGCCGGCGACGCTGCGGGTTGTGGGGCTGCAAGGCAGGCGGCTGACGCTGCTGTGGCTGCAGAACACGCAGCATACGTGGATCAACGCGATCGCGGGGTCTAAGCCGGCGACCATCCACGGGGCGACGGTGACGCTCGCGGGCGCGGGCGATGGGGCGCGGACGGTCGAGTGGTGGGACACGTATGAGGGGCGACTGCTGCGCAGCGAGAAGGTGAAGGCGTCGGGCGGGAAGCTAGTGCTGCACGTGCCGCCGGTGGACAAGGATATCGCCTGCAAGATCAAAGGATAGGGCTCAGGGCAGGCGAGCGGTCCTGCCGAGGGGCTCAAAGCCGAAGAAGATGTCGCGGCGGAGGGACGGCTGAGCCACGAAGCAGCGCAGGTCGCGGCGAGGGTGGTCCCAGCTTCGCTGGGCGGCCTCCTTCAGCCACGAGAGCATCGCCGCGTAGTCGGGATCGTTGCGGTCGGCGAAGGGAGCGGGATCGCAATGCTTGCCGGTGGGGGTTCTCGAACCGGCGAGCGGAGCCGTCAGGAAGAGGCTGCGGGACGGGTCATCGAGGTCAACCCACTCGGGCCGCGCCAGATTCGCCCCACTATGGCAGGAGGCGCAGCGTCGCTGCTCGACCCCGGCGATGCGGGTCCACAAGTCCTTGTCCTCCACGATCGAGTAGGGCAGCTCCGAGGGCGGGCGCTTGCGAAGGAAGTCGTCGTGATAGACGGCGTTGGCGTCCATCCACATATAGAGGCGGCGCCACTCGTCGTCGGTAAGGGCGGCGCCGGCGCTGTGGCGGATAACATCGACGAGGCGACTGGCCTGCGAGCCGAAAGCGCGGACGGGAGTGATGCGCGTGTCGTCGCCCTTGCTCGCGACGGTGACGAGGTTGCGGGCCGGGTCGAGGAGGGTGTCATAGGCGCGGTTGTTGCTCTCCGTGAGACCGGGCGAGAGGTCGACGCCGCCGGCGGGCTTGAGGCCCGTGTGGCAGCTAAGGCAATGGCGGTTGAAGATGGGCTGAACGTCGCGGAGGAAGCTGAGAGGACGATCGCCCCAGGGCGGCGGCGTGGGGATGGACGGATCGTGGCGGCAGGCGAGGACTTCGCTGCGCGGGATGGAGGGCGCCTCGTTGCGGGTCTCGTGGCAGCCAGTGCAGCTTCGCACCTCGCCGGCGCGGAAGCTGATGTAGGTCCGCATGCGGCGGACCTCGCGGCCCTGGGCGTCGAGGGCCTGGAAGTAGAGGCCCGTGTCGGCCGGGACGCGGAACTGCGCGGAGCCGTCGGCCTCGACCGGGACGGTGCCGAGGATGCGCACCGGGGTCCAGTTGACGCCCGTGGCCTTGGCGTCGGGATCGTAGCGCTGGCCGCCAGTGACGTTGCTATAGGACCAGGGCACGGGCTCGGCGATGCGGAGGAACTTTACTTCGCCGGGGGCCACGCCCTCGACGCCGGAGGCCACGTTGGTGGCGATAAGGCGGGCGTCGGCCATCTTTGGATCGCGGTTGCTCCACAGGTTGGGCGGGCGCATGCGCGGCTTGAGCGGGATGGGCATGACCGAGGAGATGGAGGGATCGCGGTAGAGGAGTTCCTTGCCGCCGTAGACGTCCATCAGATAGAGCGCGTAGCCCGCCTCGTCCTGCATGCCGCCGTCGCAATAGGACGCGAGGTAGGTCGTGGCCGAGAGCGGATAGGGGTCCATGTACCAGCCCTGACCGGGCGAGGCGTGCCAGCCGGCGGTCGATGGGCCCGGGGCGGCGCCGCCGAGTTCGGGCCAGACGTCGGGGCCGGTGACGCGCTCGAGGCAGTCGGGGTTGTTCATGCCCTTCGCGCGATCGACGATGACCACGGGCCCGGCGGCGAGGGTGTGATGGCCGCCGGCGATGGCGAGGAGCTTCTCACTGCCGGGGATAGGGCGAGGCACGGTCAGCGTCACCGGATAGTCGAAGTGCTGCTTGACGAAATTGTCGGCGCCGGTGCCATCGGGGCGGCAGAACCAGAGGGAGTGCATGAACATCAGGCTGCGTTCCTGGTACTCCCAGTGCGAATAGACGATGCTGCCGTCGGGAAGGACGCGGGGGTACCAGTCGCCGTCCTTGGTGAGGGTCAGTCGGTCGATAGTGCCGCCGGCGCGGCGGTAGGCGTAGAGATTGGTCGTCGGCTCGTCCTTGTCGCCCTCGTTGCACTCGATCTCCAGGGCGCAACGCTCGGACTCGAAGGCGAGGTCGCCGTTGGGAAGATAGCAGGGGTTGAGATCGCTCCACTCGCCGCGGGTGAGCTGGGTCAACCTGGAGCCGTCGGGAGACATCTCGTAGAGGTGGAGGAGGCCGACGGTGCGGTGAAGGTCAAAGGTGGCCTGACGGCTCAGCCAGCCGTCGGGCGGCTGGTCGGTGAGTGACTGGGCGTAGGCGAAGACGATGCGTGAGGCGTCGAAGTCGAGGTCGATGCCGTGGACATTGCCGGGGCCGAGGCGGCCACTGAGAAGCGGGCGGACCTTGGGATCACCGTTCGCACCGAAGCCGGTGAGGAGGCAAAGATCGCCGCCCGGACGCGAGCCCCAGGCGTGGTGGTTGACGTTGATGTCGGAATAGCTCTGCTGCGTGAAGCGTTTGACGAAAAGGAGCGCCGGGAAGGACAGGCGCGGGTTGCGGAAGGCCAGGTCGCGGAGGGCGACGCGCTGGTCGTGGCGGAGAGCCTGCCAGTCCTTGATGCCCTGCGGCTTGCCCTGGAGGGCGGAAAAGCGCTGGTTCAACCGGGTGAAGGTGGCGCGGAAGGCGGCCAGATCGTCGGGCTTCACTCCCGCGCCGGCAAAGTCACGCAGGAGCGATCGGGCGCGGGCGAAGTCGGCGTCCATGATGACAACGAGCCGGTGCAGGAGATAGGGCGCGGCTGGCGGGTTCTGCTCCCAGAGCGACCAACGGACGCCGCGGCGGACATCCTCGTTGAGCCACTCGGCCTCGACCATCTCGCGGAGGCTGCGTGGGGCGGCGGCCACACCCGCGAGGAGGCTCTCGGGCTGGCCCTCCTCGCGCCAACCAGTGAGGGCGGCGGAGTCGGCGAAGTGGGCAACCTTGCCCGCACCGAGGGGCACGTCGTCGCAGCCCATCCAGGCATAGCCGCCGGCGGTGTTGGTGTCGACGGCGCGGAAGAAGACGCGGCGTCCGACCAGGTCGGAGGTGTTCCACGACAGCGGGACGAGGGTGTTGCCGCCCGGCGGCTCGGCCGTGCGCAGGACCTCGAAGGTGGTCGCGTCGACAAGCTGGAAGGAGTTGAGGCCGGCGTCGCAGGTGGGGCTGTCGGCGCCCATGGCGACGAAAGTGTACTTGGGCGAGGCGAGGACGAAGACGGGCGAACGGACGGCGCCGGTGCCAGTTTCCCCGCCGCGGAGGGAGGACAGGTAGGGCTTGCACTCGCGCCGCTCGCCGTTGATCGTGATGACACCCCAGGTGGGCGCCGTGCTATCCATCTCGATCGCCAGGCGGGACGAGGCCGGCTTGCAGGCCAGCCAGTCGTCCACAGATAAGCCGGGCGGGCGGGACTCCTCGGTCCACCCCGCGGGCAGGTGGCCGGGAGTGAGCCTGGGCGTGAGGTCGCGGTCGCCAACGCGCACGTCGGCTACGCCCATCCAGGCGAAGGCCTGGTCGGACACGCCATCGATGGCGCGGAAGTAGACTTGGCGGCCGATAAGCTCGACGACGTCCCAGTGGACCGGGGTCATCGCGTCGGTGGCGGGCGGCGAGACCTGGCGGAGGGCGAGGCCGCTCTCAGCGTCGCAGAGGGCGAAGTGGTTGCGCAGGCGAGGCTGGCCCGGCGCGCCGTCCCAGCCGCAGATCGTGAAGGAGATCGTGTCGGCGTCGAGCTTGAAGGTCGTGGAACGGAGGGCGCCGACAGAGGGCTCCCCGCTGGCGAGGGAGGAGAGGTAGGGCGCGACCTGGCGGCCCCCGCCGTCGCGGGTGAGGACGCCCCAGGTGTTGGCGTGGGCGAAGGACGTGGCCAGGAGAAACGCGATGGCGACTGACATGTGCCCTCGCCTGAAGAACGGCATGAGACGGATGCCTCCAAGGGTAAGGCCAAGGCTGAGTCTACGCGCGGTAAGCTTCGATGGGAAGGGCGACGGTCCTTCGGGCGATGTGCGGAAGGGCGAAGAGCGGAAGGGCAAAGGCGAAAAGCGCGGCGGGGAATAAATCCCCGCCCTACAGCAAGCCAACGCCCAGCGGGTCAGTACTAGACCCAGAAGGCGTAGGCGTTGAAGTTGAAGATCCAGCCGGCCAGGAGCCAGGCTCCGCCGACGAGGAACTCGCCGAGGATCAATCCAAGCGCCACCGGGATGACCTTCTGGTAGCTCTGATAGCCGAAGTACCTCAGCACCGCCCACTTCACCAGCCACGCGATGAAGATCGGCAGCCACAGGCAGTTCATCGACCAACTCGACGAGATCGCGTAGCCGACCGGGTGGAAGGGCCACCACAGGTAGCGCACCCGTAGCGCCATGCCCACCAGCGTCGCCACGAGACCCACAACGTAGGCGCCGGCCTTGCCGAAGTTGGGCGGCTGGCCGTTGCTCAGCCAGGACTGAAGCTGGCCGAAAGGCTCGGTGCCGAAAATCTTGGCGACGAAGCTCATCTTCGTCGAGATGCCGTAGACGTAGTAGACCTGCGTCTCAGCCCAGAAGGCGGAGATGATGCCCAGGACCGCGGCGATGATGAGGGCCTGATTCATCGCGCCGAGGGGGATGCCGACGTGGTCGGCGATCTTGAAGGACTCGAGCTGGATGGGCATCGGGTGCGAGCGGTAGGCGCGGTTGAACCAGAAGTAGAGCTTCAGGTCCACAAGCTGTTTCGCCGGGAGGATGCGGCCGTTGCTGCCGAGGATGTTGGTGAGGACCTGGTCGGGGCCGGCCATGTGGAGATCATGGGCGGGCGGACCAAGCTCGGCGCGGACGCGGGTGATGGTCAGGGAATACAGGAAGTAGATCATGAAGACCGCGATGGCGACGGAAGCCCACATGCCCATCCTCAGCGAAAAGCCGAGGAGGAAGAGGAGGCTCAGGCCGATCATCCACGCCGAGACGCGGTGGCGCATGGGCTCGCCCTGGTCGCTAGCGTCGCCGGAAGTAAGATGACCGCGCAGGCCATCCCAGACGTCGCGAAGGTGGTCCTTGGCCATGTAAAGCGCGAAGAGGGCGAGGGCGATGTAGGCCGCGGCCGACTGCTCGGCGACATAGGGAAACTCAGGGATGCCGCCTAGCCCAAGGACGGTCGCAAGGAGCCTCTGCGCCGCCCAGAAGAGGTAGAAGAACCAGCAGGAGAAGGCGAGGTCGGTGGGCAGGAGCATGCCCATGCCGATGGCGAAGGGGTAGAAGCTGATGCGGGTACCGGCGAGGGCGTACCAGGGGAAGCCCTGGAAGATCGAGGCCATGTAGGCGTCGTAGTGGATGACCCGCGTCTTGATGAGGGGCACCATCGGGTAGAGGTTGTGCAGGTTGTTGACCGTGGTGATCAGGGCCACGACGATGAAGGCGCCCCACATCCACCAGTTGCGCCAGAGCCCACCGTTAGTGGTGGTCATCTCGATGGGCAAGTACGTGATGGGGTAAGTCAGCCTCTCGCGTTCAGTCCAGCGGCGGCGAAGGATGGAGTTCATGCCCAGCATCACGAGGGTGAGGGCGAAGAGGAAGGCACCCCAGTTGAGCAGGGGCGTCGACCAAGCCTGCAGGCGGGCGACGGTGCCGAAGGTCGTGCCGCCGAGGAAGGCGGGATCGTAGATCTTGGGGTTGTTGACGAACAGGTAGGGCGGAAGCTGCTTGAAGAAGAGGTCTTCCCACTTGTTCTCCGGGGTGGCGAACTCGTAGGGGCAGATGATCTGAGGCGTGAGGACCTCGATGAGGTCGTGGCTGCCCAGGGCGGAGGAGATGCAGAGCATGCAGTAGATGACCAGTAGCTCGTTGCGGTGGAGGGCGATCCTGGGCCAGACGCGGGCGAAGAGGCTGTTGGCGGCCGAGAGGACGGCGAGGAGGAAGACGGTGTTGAAGAAGAGGGAGATCGTGGTCGGGTGGCCCTCATAACGGACCACCTCCATCATGATCACCCAGTAGGCGTTGACGGGGATGAGGATGAGGGCGATGAGGCCCGAGCGCAGGGTGAGCCCGCGCATGCGCGGGTCCTTGGCGATCGCGGGCGACGGCGTAGGGGCCGGCGTTGGTGCGATATTGGTGATAGGGTCAGGGTCGGGTTGGTCTGGCAACGAGTAAAGGCTCCTCGACGTTCTAAGAAGCGGGACGTGCGGATCAAGAGCGCGGCGGGGCGTAAAGCCCCGCCCTACAGCAAGCAGAAACCATCAAGGCGAAAGGCGAAGGCCAAAGCGAGGGCCGGGTAGGGGACCCGCTGACCTTCGGTCGGCACCCTACTCGGCCCCTCCGCAAGCCCCGCAAAGGCGGATCGCTAGAGCGCGAAGAGCTTCTCCATCTTCTCGCTGAACGGGACTGCGCCGGCGGCGGTGATCTCGTAGCCCGTCTCGATCCGGGCGCCGTTGAAGTCCGGGTGGCCGAAGAAGCTGACGTCGATGCAGACGGTCATCCCGGGCACCAGCACGTCCTCGCTGCCCGGGCCGAAGAAGGGTGACTCGGCTTCGTGCAGGCCGACGGTATGGGCGAAGGGGCAGACCAGGTATTTCGAGAAGCCGTGCTTCTCGAAATACGCGCGGGCCGGGGCGTCGACTTCCTTGCCGGTCTTGCCGACGACCAACTGCTCGCGGGTCAGCCAGAAGGCCTCCTTCAGATGCTTCAGACATTCGTCCTGCTGGGCGGTGTTGCTGCCGGAGACCGGGAGGGTGTGGCCGAAGGTGCCGGCGTAGCCCTGGACTTTGGGCGCGATGCCGAGCATGACCGATTCGCCGGCGATGAGTTTCTTTGCGCTGGCGGTGGGGACGACCGCGTTGCTCCTCGCGCCGCTGCCGACGATGGCAGAGAAGCCGAAGCCGCTGGCGCCACGCGAACGGGCGGCGAATTCTCCCGCCGCGGCGACCTCGATCTCGGACACGCCGGCGGCGACCTTCGCCACCATCGCATCGTGGCAGACGTCGGCCAGCTTGAAGGCCTCGCGAATCTGGGCGATCTCCCAGGGCGACTTCATGTACCGGAGTTCCACGAAATCGCGGGTGACGTCGACCAGGTCCACGCCGGTGAAGCCCTCGGACAACTGCCGGTAGCAGTCGGCCGGCATGCGTCCCGCGCCAACGAGGCCGACGCGGCCGATCTTCCCGAGCTTCGCGTTGAGTTCGGCGAAGAGCTTGGGGAAATCGAGGATCACGGCGTTGGGGTACTCCTCGTCCGGGACCATGAAGACCGGGAAGTTGCGCGTCTCGGGGATGGCGCTATCGAGCTTGGCGAAGGGTTCGCTCTCGGGCCCGCCCAGGATCATCGACTCGCCCTCGCGGGGCACGAGTACCGCGCCGGCTTCGAACTGCGGGCACCAGCCGGTGAGGTACCAGCCGTTGCCGATGTTGAACTCGTCGTAGTAGACCAGGCAAAGGTCGAGGTCGTGCCCGGCCATGATTGTCTTGACCGCGGCCAGTCGCTTGTCTCGTTCCTGTGTCGTGAGATAACCCATGAGATGCTCCTCGCTACTGGGACTGCCCTGGGAACTGGGCGTGCGGTAATTCCGGGCCGAGGGGCGATGTCCTGCCCCTTGGGAGGAAGTCGGGGGCGAGGCTATACTGACGGCTGAAGTCGCGCCAGAGCCATCGCGAGGACGACGCAAGCAAAGGCCCACCACGCGCCCACAACCGCAGCCTGAAGGCTGCGACTACGGTTCTTCGATGGTCGCTGATTCTCGGGAGATTGACCTTCTGCTGTCCGCCGAGATGATCGAAGGCCTAGGGCACCATGTCAGAGGAATCCACCATGCTGAACCGTCGCGCAGGGACTTTGCTGTTCGGGCTGGGGCTGGCGTGTCTGACCGCGATTGCATGCGCTGATAATGGGCCGAGCTTCCACGCATCCTTCGACGGCACTGCGACGGCCGAGGTGTGTGTGGATGGGAATCCTGTGCCTACAACCGCTCGCGGTCTGACCTTCGTGCCGGGCGTGACCGGGCAGGCGGTCTTCCTCGGCCAGAACGGGAAGGGGCCCTATGAGCAGATGCCGCTGCTTGAGTACGACGGCGGAAAGCATTTCAGCGGCGACGGCGGCACGGTCATGTTCTGGGTGAGCCCCGACTGGGACGGGTACTTCACCGACCCGATCAAGTTCGACACGTACTTCCTCTTCTCGGCGCTGGGCGGGCGTGACGTGCCGGATTTCACGACGCGCGACGTGGCGCCGGATAGCGGATGCGATCGACTCTGGCTGTTCATGTGGAACTGGCTGCGCTGCGATGTGCACGAGGAGGCCGGCAAGCCCTCGGCCTCGCTCGCGTGGCGGTGCCGGAATACGTGGATGCGCGGCGACTGGTGGCACGTGGCGATCACGTGGGACAAGACTGGCTGGGCGAAGATCTACGTCAACGGCATCCCGCGGGCGGGGAAGGTCCATGCGAAGGTGGCCGACATCCAGCGGTTCTACGTGGGATCGATGCCGAAGGTATGGAACCGCGACGGCCGGGCTAACGCGGCCTTCGACGACCTGAGCATCTACCGGCGCGCGCTCAGCGATGAGGAGATCTCGAGGGAGTTTCGCCGCATCGCCCCCATCGACTTCACCGTCGAGCGGCGTTACCTGCGGGCCGGGGAGGCGGAGGAATTCGCGTTTGATGTGGAGCCGGGAAGGAGTGTCGTCGGGCCGGTCGATGGGAGGCTCATGGTTCGCGTGCTGAGCGATGCCGATGGGAAGGTGGTCGGGCAGAAGGAGTTCGCGCTGAAGCTATCGAGGCGCGAGACGCTGAAGCTTCCCGTGGGCAAGCTTGCAGTCGGGGCCTACCGCGCGGAGTGCGTTCTGACGAGGCAGGCGGGACGGTTCCAGCGAAGCTTCCCGCTGACCGTCTATCAGCAACTGCCCGCGGCGCCGGCATCGCACGATGAGGTCAAGCTCGGCGAGCGCGTCGTGAGCATCGACTGCACGAAGACCGACGACGGGTTCGTGGAGAGCGTGCCGTCGAAGGTGAAGACGGCGCCCGGCGTGGGCAGCTATCGCGAGGCCGGGGAGAGCAAGTGGGACCGGTTCGGGTATGAGGTGCGGATACCCGGCGCGGACGGATCGCCGGTCATGCTCGAGGTCACGTGGCCCGATGATCGCGAGCGGGCGATGAGCTTCTACATGATCCCCAAGTCCGACTGGGCGCAGCATCGCGACCGGCTGTCCGGCGGGGTGCAGTGCGGCGGTGAGTACCCCAACACGGGGACGATGCAGACGGCGCGCTACCTCTTCTACCCCACCGAGGAGCAGTACCTGTTCGAGGTGCGGACCCTCGTGCCGGGGATGGCGGCGGCGGCGGCGAAGCTGGAGATCTATCGCCTCGCGGAGAGGCTGCCGAGGCTGGCGCTGGACCTGCCGCGCGGGATGACGGGGCGGTCGCTGGGTCATCTCGATGAGGACCAGAGCTTCGAGACCAACTTCGGCGGACCGCAGGACAAGAGCTTCCATCGCAGTCCTCTCCCCTATGGCTATCCGATCCAGTGCTTCGAGAAACTGCTGGACTACATGGACTACACGGGGCAGGACGCGATGTCGTACTCGCTCGCGCGGTACACCTGGTCGCACCTCGACGAGGGGCCGGTGAATGACGTGGGCGACGGGATGCGGGTCGGGGGCTGGGTGGACCTCTTGCTGGAGATGATGGGGCGAAGGGGCAAGCATCTTCTGGGCAACATCAACGTGTGGACGATGCCTGCGCAGGGGGCTTCGCAGGAGGGGCTCGAGGCGCGGGTGAAGGAAGGGTACTACCGCGTCGATCGCAATGGGAAGACGGCGGCGACGGGCTGGGAGGATCCGGGCCTGGGCGACAACCCGAGCCATCCGGCGGTGCGGGCGGCGTTCCTGAAGCTGGTCGGGGAGATGCTGCGGCGGTATGGGAAGTATGAGGCCTTCCGTGGGATCGACCTGTGGTGCGACGGCCATGCGCCGTATCTGTACGGGTCGCTCGACATGGGCTACGACGATCTGACCGTGGCGGCCTTCGAGCGGGATACCGGGATCAAGGTTCCCGCCGCCGAGAAGCCGGAGGGACGCTTTGCCGAACGGTACACGTACCTGACCCACGACAAACGCGCGGAGTGGCTGGCCTGGCGGGCGCGGAAGAACACCGAACTGCTGGCGCAGGCGGATGCGATGGTGCGCCGGACGAGGCCGGGGCTGCAGCTGCAGATCAGCGTCAGCGGGTGGTACGACAATTCGCCGGAGTACCTCGACGCCGAGCAGTGCGAGGACTTCGACTTCAGCAAGTTCGCCTACGAGAACGTCGGGCTGGACATGGCGGCGGTGAAGAAGCTGCCGTCGGTGGTGCTCGTGCCCATGGAAGACGGGACGTTCTACCGGTGGCTCAAGCACTGGTACGGCGGGCGGGAAAATATCACCGGCGAGTTGAACCACAACGTCGCCAAGTTCGGCGTCTTCCGCAACGGGGCGCGGTCGGGGACGTCGATCTACCTGCGATACTTCGAGTCGTTCATGGAGTCGCTCAAGCAGGCGACCTACAAGGGCTACTTCCAGAACTCCGATCCCAAGGCGAACGGACGGTACTTCCTCGAGGACTTCGCCGACGCCATGGCCTCGCAGGACGCCTCGCAGATACTCATCGGCGCGCAGCCGCTGGGAACGATGGGCCGTGACGCCGAGACGCGGGAATTCGCGAGCGCGTACCGGGCGCTGCCGGTGGGCGACTTCAAGGACGTGGCGGGGATGAGCGATCCCGTGACGGCGAGGTACCTCAATACGAGCGGCGGCACATACCTATACGCCGTCAACCTGCTGTGGTCGCCGGTGACTGCGACGATCGACATGGGCTCCGGCGCGGGACCGATGACGATCGAGCTGAAGCCGTATGAACTGAAATCGTTCCGGCTGGCCAGTCCGAGTGTGAAGCCGCGAGGTGGGCATGTGACGGTGCCTGAGTCGACGCGCGCATGGTTCGCGGCAAGGGTGAAGGAGCTTCAGCAGGAGGTCGCCGCTCTGGCCGAGAGTGGGGCCGATGTCGCACCGCAGAAACAGCGACTCGCAGACATCCATAAGCGCGTAGCTGAGGGCCGCTATGCCGATGCTCATCGACTGCTGGTGTCGAAGCTCGTGCTCGGTATCCCGGAGTTCCGCAAGGCCGCGGCTGATGGATCGCTGAAGGAGAAGGCGGCCATGATCGCGCGGAGCGAGTACGCGATCGACTGCGGGAGCGCCGCGTTCTACCGCGCGAAGTCGGGCCGACTCTTCTTCCCCGACCGGAAATACACGGTGGGCGGGTATGGCTACGACGGGAGCTGTCAGTCGGTGGGGCGGTCGACGGCGGGCCTCATCGGCACCGACGATCCGGCGCTCTTCGCGACGGAGGCCTATGACCTGGACGCGTACCGGTTCACGGTGAAGCCCGGGAAGTACACGGTGCGGCTGTACCTCAAGGTCGGGTATGAGCCTGGCGCGAAGCCGAGCGTGTTCGTCATGAGCGTGGCCATCGAGGGGAAGAAGGTGATGACCGACGTGGACCTGTTCACGGCGTGCGGGAGCGACTTCCGGAAGGCGATGGTGCGCGAGTTCCGGGACGTGGAGGTTCGCGACGGGGTGCTGGACATCGAGTTCAGCGTGCCGCCGGGCGGGGCAGTCGACCCGACGGCAAGGCTGTGCGATGCGATTGAAGTGATCCCTCAGCAGTGACGCCCTAGGGGAAGGCGATGATGCGCTGCTGGGTGGGCTTGCCGACCCAGGCGCCGCTGTCGTCGACGAGGCCGACGGTGAGGGTTGTGGGCCCCGACATGCGAAGCTGGAGTCGCGCGGAGCGGCCGGGCTTCGCGGCGAAGCTGACCTGCTGCGAACCGGAGGCGGTGGAGGCAGTGGCGAGGACGCGGTAGGCCTGCCAGTCGGCTGCGGTCGCGTGAGTCGTTACCACGACCTTTACCGTCTCGCCGTCGGACACGAAGGACGGGCAGCCCGATACCGATGCCGGCTCGGGTACGGTGATCGGGAAACTGATCGTCGAAGGCGCCTTCCCCGCGATGCCCCAGGAGAAGCTCGCGGTCGCCGGACCGGGCTTCATGAGATCGACCGGCATGCGGACCGTCGCCGTGGCATGCGCGGGAACGACGACCTGCTGAGCGCGCGATCCCGAGAGGCCGACGCGTGCCTTGACGGGCGCGTCGGAAAGATTGCGAAGCTCGGCGACCATGACCTGTCGTCCCCAGGACCTCGGTACCTGAACGCTGCTCAAGGCGAGCGCGCTGTCGCCGAATTGGGCGAGGCCGAAGCGCTCGGGAACGTGGAAGCCGCCGCCAGCGAAGGACCACGAGCTGTGGGGCGAGTCGTCGGATCCGGCGAAACGGCTGCGGCAGAAGTTTACCGTCATGATCGAGGCCCGCGCGATCCCGGCCTGCGCGAGGTCGGCCCACGGAATGGCGATCTCGACACTGTAGCCGTCGGCCCGCTTGTGCAAGCCCACCTCGAGCGCGGGGTTCCACGACGGGTCCTGGCCGATCTCGTCGTACACCGACTTGTTGGTGTTAACGATCACGTGCGCGTACTTCTTGCGATCGGCACCGCCGAGGAAGAACTCGATGCCGTCGTCGACCCAGACCATGGGCGTGTCATGGCCGAACTGCTTCGCGACGAGCTTGTCCATCGCGGGCTCGTGGCAATCGAAGGCGACGTAGAGGCAGCGGTCGTCATAGGCCAGGCGGGCCTCGGTCGGGGCGGCGGACGGCTTGTCGGTGTTCACTGTGCGGAAGTCGTCGGCGACAGGAGCAGACGCCCAGCAGGCGTCGTCGAGGATGCCGTCGATGATGGGCGGGACGGCTGCGCGTGCGGCTGAGATTGCGGGCATCGGCGACTCGGGCGCGGCATCGGCCACGGCTGCCGATACGAGGACGGAGACGTGCGCCTCACGCACTGCTTCGGGCGCGAGGGCCTCACCGCGGAGGGCGGCCTGTAGGATCACGATCTGATCGGCGATCGCGCGGCGGACCTGCTGCATGCGGATCGTCTGGAAGTCCGACTGCACCATCGGGTTGACCCAGGGGATCGTCGAGGTGAGGGTGTCGAGGGTGTCCTGAGCATGCTTCGCAGCGTCTGCCGCCGCTCGCGTGCTGCTGTACTTCGCCCTGGTGATGAGCGAGGCGAGGGTGGAGAGGTAGCGGTAGTCGTCGACGCCCTCGCGCAGGCCCTCCCAGGCGAGGGTCGGGATGGCGCCCTGGTAGGTGGACCAGTCGTCGGGCCGCAGGAACTGAGGGTAGGCGGTCATCTGATCCTTGGGCTCGGCGGAGTTGACCTGCGATCCATCGAAGTCGTTGAAGACATCCTCGTGGACGCGCTGGAAGGTCCAGGCGACGGCGGACTTCGCGCCGCTCTTCCAGAGGAGGAAGCCGGCGCCATAGCGGTTGGCGAAGGTGGCGCCCTCCTGGGCATAGGGGTTCACGTAGGAGCCGATGCCGTACCACCAGAACTCAGCGCCGGTCTTCGCGCAACCCTCGCGCGCGGCGCGGGCTCCCGCCTCCTGGCTGATGAGATAGGTGACGAAGCAGGGGGCGGTGAGGTAGGCCGCGGCCTGCTCGAGGAACTTCGGGTCGCCGAAGGTGGCGTAGGTCGGGGCGCCGCCCTGATGCCAGGCCTGATAGTCCTGGATCGCGTAGGTGTTCTCGCCGGTGGGCTCGTCGACGCCGTAGTAATACCAGCGGGTGGGCGTGTCCTTCGTGGCGTCGACCGCGGCCTTCGCCACCAGGGCGACGCCATCCTTAACGGCCTGGGGCCATTCGCCCTTGCCGAGGTCGACGGTGAGGCCCAAGGCGTCACGCACTCTCTCCGCCGCGCCACCGTAGGAGCAGACGTGAGGGCCGGGGATGCCGGCCTCATCGCAGAGCTTCGCCAGGCGCTTGAAGGGTCGGGCGTCGAAGGTGACTTTGCCGGCCTTGAGCTGGGAGAGATCCTCGGACCCGAGGGGCATCTCGACCAGGCCGGTGATGCCGTGGCGGCCGAAGTCGCGAAGCTCAGCGAGGACCTGCGCATCGCTCATCGCGTTCCACCGCCAAGTGTCGGCGTAGAGGAGCCACTGCTTGCTCTTCGGGCGATCGAGCTTGAAGGGCAGGACCTCGACCGTGAGGGGGAGGGTGAGGGACGGCTTGCCCGCGCTGGAGATCGTGACCGCGCACTGATAGACGCCGGGCTTCGCGTCGTCGGCGGCGATGAAGGTGAGCCAGAAGGCGGCGGTCTCACCGAGCTTGAGGTCGAAGGGCTTCTGCACGAGGATGCCATGCGTGGCGGGGACTGTCTGCATCCCGCCCGCGCAGGGGAGGAGCATCTCGGGGGTCATGTACCACTGACGCGAACCCCAGCCGGTGCGCTGGGGCCAGAAGTGAAGATGGCGGACGTCGACGCTGACCGGCGCGCCCTTGAGATCGACCGTCGCGCTGAGACCTTGGAGATCCGAGAGGCCGGACACGCCGACCCAGGTGGCCTCGGTCTGCCCCTGGGCGAAGAAGGCGGACAGCTTTGCCGCATGCTCGTCGGCCCTGGGGATGCGATCGGGCTTGTAATCGCCGGCGTCGGAGGTGACATAGGCCATCATGCCGGCGGCGGTCTCGGCGGCGAAGGGCGCCGGCGCGGACCAATCCTGCGGCGGTCGGGCGGCCTCGGTGAAGGCCGGGCCGGGATCGACATGGTCATAGGTCACACCGCCAATCGTGACCGGCCCCTGAGCGAAGGCGGGCGAGAAAACGAGTGCGAAGGCTGCTGCGAAGAGGATTACTCTCATGGAACCGTCACCTGGCCGACTTGGGATTGCTCACGCACCACCGGAGCGTAAGGGACAAACTGGAAGGAGTAAAGGTCCGCGTCGCTGAGGATGAAGCGGAGGCGGACGGGCTTGCCCGCGAGGGGACGAAGGTCGCCGCCGTTGGTCGTCCACCGCACGATATGGTGGAGGTCGTCGCACATGATACGCGGGCAGTCGTCCAGCGCGTAACCCTCGATGGGCACACCGGCGGCGGTCTGCACCTCAACCCGCACGCCACCCGCGGCGGAGGTGTCGGCGTTGATCGCGAGGCTGCCGCCGTTGAAGACGATGGGCCGCGTGAGGATTTCGCCGCCGGACAGAGGCGCCGCCGCAGAGACGAAGCCGTCGACGCGAAGGGTATACCTGCGCATGTTCATGCTGGTGCCTTCCCAGTAGTCGTCGGTCGCGAAGAGGGATATCTCGTCGGGCGCATCCTCGGTCATGGAGGGGGTCAGGATCATGCCCCAGAAGATGAAGTTGTCCCCGTAGACCCAGCTTCCGCGACGCCTCGGGCCGGGTCTGATGAAGGCCTCGGGCCAGCGGTTGAAGGTGAGGCCATCGCGGCTGGACATGAAGACCGCGTCGGTCAGGGCGGTGCCGTAGCGGGGGTGCTCTTTCGCTCGGGCGAGGCGCTCGTCGAGGCCGGGGAGGTCGAGAAGGGGCTCGGACCAGTCGCCTTCGATATAGCGCGCGGGGAAGCCCATAAAGATGTGCGGGGCGCGGAAGTAGGGCTGGACCTGGTTGATGTAAAGCTGCTCGGGCGGGGCGCCCGGGTACTCGAGCCACTGCGGGGCGCGGAAGTGCAGGAAGTCGCGCGAGGCCGAGGTGAGGATGTCCCGGCGGTCGTCGCGGAAGCCGCGGTGGTATTCGCGATACTCCTCGCGGACGGGATCCCAGAAGGCGAGGTTCTCCGAATCGAAGGCGCCCTCGGTGACGATGGGCTCGCGGCTCATCAGCGAGAAGTGGATCCCATCGGCGGACTTGAGCGCGTAGAGGCCCGCCGGTTTGGATCCGACGCAGACGATCTTGTAGCGCTCGTCGGCCGGGCATGCAGGATTGCTGTCCCTGAAGACGGCGGTGTGCACCGGGTCGCCGCCGACCTCTTCGAGGACCTCGGCTGTGAGGACGATGTTGTTGGCCTTCGATCCGCCGAAGTCGAAGAGGCCGAGGTCGGGCCGTCGCCAGTGGAGGCCGTCGTCGCTCTCGGCGTAGCAGAGGACGCCGGGATGATCGGGGAGGGCCTGAGCCGGCGGGCCGCTGAAGCGGTAGTGGAGGCCGTGATAGTACAGGCGGAAGAGGCCGTCGTCCTCGAAGATGGATTCATAGGCGCAGGCGTTGCCCTCCCAGGGAGCGTCGGTACAGAAGACGACCTCGCGGCGGACGGGATGGTGCAGCTCGAGGCGGGCGCCGCCGGTCATGCCCTCGAGGAGGAAGTCATCCACGAGGAGTTCAAGGCGCGAGCCAAGGTCCACTGGTTCCCCCGCTGATGTGGGTGAGGTCATGGATGCTCCTCCCTTGGCGCCTGAGGCGCCAACGCTATCACTCCCATCCCCAGCTTCCCCAAAGCAGTTCCTCGCCGGGCTCCAGGCGGACGGTGAGCTTGAGGCCGCCGGCTTTGGTTGCGGAGGCGGATGGGCCCGGGCGGGAAGGCAAGGCGTCGCGGCCGAGGATGCGGCTGAGTGCGCCGGGACCGGGTGTGACGCCGGACTGGGATAGGACCTTCGCCGGGACCCCGACAGTCAGCGAGCGGGACTCGGCGCTGCCGTTGTAGGCCGCGAGGAGAAGGTGCCCGCCGCCGCCCCAGCCCGAGGCATATACGCCGGGGGCCTCCTGGGCGACCTCGACATCGTGGCTGCCGACGAGCGGCGGCAGGGCCATGGCCTGGGCCGAGAAGGCGTCGAGGGTCCCCCACTCGCCGCGCACGCCGGCCCCCAGGCACGCGCCGAGGCCGACGACCTTCAGGTACTCCTGGGCGACGTCGGCCTGTGCCGTGAAGAAGGACCAGCTCATCCCGCGGCCCTTGCCGCGGACGAAGAACTCGAGCGCGTCACCATCGCGGCGCACGCCGTAGTCGGGCGCCGGATTGCCCAGCCAGCCGGGCCGTGGCTCGAAGGCTGCCGCCTCGGCTGCGGTGATGTTCGAGGGGAAGCTCTTCGGCCCGACCTCGAGGGCAGGACCGTCGGGCGTGGCGCTGAAGCGGATGTAGTCGACCCAGAGATGGGCTTCATCGGCGCCGGCCTCCATCCCGAAGGCGAGGCCCTTGATCTCGGCGATCTGCGGCAGCTTGCGCATGTCGAAGGTCGCGATGTGCCACTCGCCGTCGGAGAGGAGATCGCTACAGCCGAGGGCCGTGCCCTCCTTGCCGACGATCTCCTGCGAGGGGTAGACCACGTAGCGCCCGGAAGCGGTGTTGAGGCCGACGGCGCGATAGCGGAACTGCACGTACCGCGCGGAGGTGGTCGGGAGGCCGGTCAGGCGGGCCGCGTACTGCTCGGGGTACTCGTAGCTGATGATGGTCGAGCCGAGGGCCCTGGCGGCCTCGTAATCAAGCTCGGTCTTGCCCACCGCGAAGCCGCCCTCGAGGAGGATGCCGTCGGCGAACATCTGCGAGGGCGTGCCGAAGGCCTCGTTGGCGATGGTGCGCATTTCTGGATGGTGCGAAGGGAGCCAGGCCCAGAGGTCGGCCTGAGCGCGGAGCATGCCGTCGCCGTTCATCTGCTTCGGGTTCGAGTGCGAGTACTCCCACGTCGGCCCGGCCGCCCAGCCCATGTCCCACGCGATGCCCGCAGGCCGATAGGTGTCCATGCAGGCCTTCACGCGGGCCTCGTACCAGGCGCGGTAGGCGTCGTCGCCGAAGTCAGCGACGCTCTGCTGCAAGGTGTGGAAGCCGACCTCCGCGGCGATCGCGTCGGGCACGGCTGAGTCTCCCCAGCCCTGGCGGTTGCCGTTCTCGTCGCGGCCGAGCCAGTCGCGATAGGGCGGGCGGTCATCGTGGACGCCCTGCTCGGCGAGGAATTGGCGGACGTACATGAAGGGAAAGAGGCCGTGCCCGCGCTCCCAGGCGATCTCGTCGCGGACCTGGGTGGCCGAGAGGCGCGACCAGTATTCGGTGAGCCAGGAGCCCTCGGTGGGATAGGTCTCATCCCACGAGCCCCAGCCCTGGAACCAGAAGCCGGTCACGCGGCGGCGATGAAGCTCGTCGAGGAGCTTCGTGCCCTCAGACCCGGGCTCGGCGAGGCGGCCGATGCCGCTGCCGAGATTGCCGACCTGGAACCGGCGGGCGTGAAATCGGCCATCCCAGGGGAAGAGGTCGCGGTTGAGCGGGTCGGTGCTGAAGCACGACTGGAGATACCAGCGGAGGACGTCGCGGTAGCGGCAGTCGGGCTTGGTGAAGCGCTTCAGCATGAGGTCGAAGGACAACTGCTGCCCGGCGGCGAGGTGCTTGGGGCGGAGCGATAGGCAGGGCGCTCCGGGGGCGATCGCGTTGGGGCTGAGGACCGCATAGCGGCCAACGTCGGGGCAGCCCCAGAGCACGAAGGCGCGGTCGTTCTCGAGGACGCCGAAGGGGTAGAAGGCGACTTCCGGCGCCTGGGCGAAGGTCGTCGCGTCGGTCGCATCCGCCGCGAAGCGCAGAAGTACCGGCGCGTCCGGCGCGGTCGCAAGGTACGGCAGGTGGGGGTAGAACTGGCGCTGCCAGGCTGACGCGTCGAAGGGGCAGCGGACGATGACCTCGGTGGGCTGGGCTGCCGCGCGGGTGGCGGTAAGGACGACGGTGAGGCGAAGGCCGTTGTGCCAGGCGGAGGCTTTGAGGGAGGCGGTGAAGAGGCCGTCGCTCTTGCCCGCGCCGACTAAGCCGTCGCGGGAGGCATCCCAGGCGGAGAGATCGCCCATCCAATCGGTCGCGCCGTTGGCTCGCCACCGGACCTCAAGCGCGCCGGGGTGGCTGGTGAGAAGGCGCAGGGCTGCGGCCGGCGTTGGGGGGGCGGGCTCCTTCGCAACCCAGTCGACGAGGCCGGGTTGGGCGAAGGCCGATGCGCAAAGGACGAACAACAGGACTGCGAGCGGTAGCCTCATTGGTGGCGAATCTCCTATCGGCGGCGGGGAGTAAATCCCCGCCCTACAGAAAGCGGTAAGTCAAATGCGCGATCAGTATTCGGCTCGGATGACAAGGCGGTCGGTGGTGGGCTTGAGGCGGACGATCTCGCGCTCCGCGTCGAAGTCGGTGTGTGCCTGGCCGTTGACCGTGACCTTGCGCATCGGCTTGCCCTCGGGATGGCGCAGGCGGATTACCAGCGCCGACGGGGCGTAGCGGGTGGGCGGATCGATGGTGGCCTCGATGTAGCCGGTGGCGACGTGAGAGACGATCTCGTAGCTGACCGGGCCGAAGTGCGTGGGGGCGTTGCGCACCGAGACGCGCTTGCCGTCGGCCATCCAGACGTTGGTAGCGAAGGGCGCCAGCCACAGCTCCTGCCCGCGCTCCATCACGAACATCTCGCGCGTCTGGCGCAGGAACTCGCCGGTCTCGTGCGTCTTGCACCATGCGCCCTGATTGTGGAAGTGCTCCCAGAAGGTGAGGATCTCGGGGTTGAGGAGGCTGGGGATCGCGTTGAAGTAGGACCGCACGAAGGGCTTCACGTCGTCGCGCAGGGCGTAGTCCTCGCAGAACCGGCCGTAGTAGGGCTGGACCTTCGCGAAGCCGCCGAGGTTGAACCAGTCGGCGTGGTTCTTCTCCGCCGCGTAGTCACCCATGCCCGTGTCGAGGAGCCAGCCGTCCTCAAGCTGGTCCATCATCCAGGCGGCCTGCTTGCTGGCCGGGTCGAGGATGTGCTGGGCGGTGAGCTGGTGGGAGCCGATCTCGACGTCGTAGGCCCAACTGCGGTTGCCGTCCTCGCCGGGGTAGACGTCCTTGAGGAGGCCGAAGGACTCGACCGTGGAGGGCGAGCCCGGGACCCAGGTGCCATCCTGCAGCGGAAGCGCGGCGGCGAGAGCCTGGGTAGCCGTGTAGGCGCCGACGATGTCGCGGCGGTAATCCTCGGCGGTGGCGACGAGGTCGTTCGCGCCGGGATAGCCGACCGCAGCGAGCGCAGTGGCGGCGGCACGGAGGCCGTTGCAGTAGTGCCCCTGGTTGAAATGGCGATAGGAATAGACGCCCCAGTCGGCCGTGACACCGGGCGGCACAAGGCCATAGCCTAGAAACTTCTCGCCGTCCGGGCCGGTGCGGAGGGTCATCGCGCGCTGGCGGGTGATCCACCGGCAGGCGCGGTCGACGTCGGGAGCGACGGTGCGCATCCAGGCGTCGTCGCGGGTGAGGTCGTAGTACTCGCCGAGGGAGCCGAGGTGCCAGCCCGTGCCGATGAGAGTGTAGCCGGTGGTCAGATAACCCTCGGGCGCATAGCGATGGATGTAGAAGTCGAGGCAGCGCCGCGCGAAGTCGCGATGGCCGAGGAGGTCCATGCCTGAGACGATCGTGTTGGCTTCGCTCTCGAGGGGGCCGTAGGTGTTGGAGGCGATCCACGGGGCCACGCGCGCGCCGCCGGCTTCACTGCGTGCGGCGATGAGGCAGTGGACCTGAGAGGCGCGGATGGTGTCGGTGAGCAGGGCGTCGGGGACGTCGATCTGGGTGGTCGTTGACAGCATGCGCTGCCAGTACTGGCGGGTGGCATCGAGGAGGTGATCCCAACCGTCGAGTTGGGACTGATCGGCCGGTGCGACGAACCAGGCTGGCAGATACATAACACACCGGGTCGTGGTGCCAGGGGCGAGAGGCCCGCTCAACGTAATGGTGGATTCCGTAGCCGTCAGTATCAGCCCGGGGGCCTCGCCGGCATCGACCACCGCAAGCACCTGACCGCCGCTGGTCGCCACGATTCGTCGCCCAACGTGCACCAAACTGACGATAGACGGGGCAAAACCTAGGGTCAAACGGGCCTCAGCGGAGGTTTTCTGAGGGTTGTGTTGAGTGAATTCGGTGACGAACATGGCTCTTGGGAACATTCCAGACGCATTGGTCTCACCGATCGGGGCGACGAAGGATCGCTGGCTATACGCCACGCCGCCGTCAGTCACGGCGTTGACCACGATGGGCAGCCAGTCGCCGTCGAGATGGCGCGTGATCTCCTGGGCGCCGCCGCCGCCGAAGACCGGGCGCACCTGGCAGGGGTACTCGAGCGGGTAGTAAAGCAGCGGGTCGGGCACGTTGGGGACGGTGCTGAAATCGATGGCGCCCTCGCGGCCGACGATGAACTTGCGGTTGTCGCAGGCGAGGGAAAGCATGACCGGGCCGTTGCGCTGGACGGAGTTGTGGACGTGCGCCCAGGCCTGCGCGAAGGTCTGGTCGGGCATGCGGCGCACGCGCTCGAGCACCGTCTCGCGGCCTACGATCTTGCGCTTCCAGGCGGTCAGGTTGAGGCCCGTGTCGGCGCGGGTGAGGAACACGCCGGCGGGTTTGACGTAGACGCAGGGGCTATTGAGCAGGTCGTCGACGGCCACCGAGAAAGCGGGCCGACCGGGGACGGTGAAGCGCAGGAGGGTGGCGTCGGACTTCCACAGACGCGAGCGGGTGTGGCGGACGGTGACGTCGAGCGGATGGGACGCATCCCAGTCGAGGGCAAGCTCGGCCGGGCCGGTGTGATCGCGCAGCAGCCAGCCGTTGTACCCGCTGACGTGAGCCATCGTGCCGTGAGGAAGGCCCTCGGTGTCGAGGCGAAGGGCGAGGTCGTCCGTGCGAGCGCGAGTGAAGGCTTTAAGCTCGCGTACGACCAGCCCCTCCTGCGCGCCGGGGATGACCCAGCGGATCTTCCACGTACCGCTGCGAAGCTCGGGGAGGGTGCGGGACTCCATCGCGACCGTCCATTCGCCGTCGTGGACCTGCACGGGGGCCGGGACAGCCTTCCACGCGCCCTGCCAGATGGACTCGCCGGACCAGAACTCGACGCGAGCCTTGGTCGCATCGGGCGCCGCCTGGCCCGGGGCGAGGACGAGTTCTGCGCGAGTGATCATGCGACGCTCGGCCCAGCGCAGGCCGACGCAGCCGGTCTTGTCGGCGTAGATGGGGACCTGAACGTCGCCGGTTGAGGTGCGTGCGGCAGGGGTCTCAAGGAAGACATCGGCGGGCTGGAACTCGTGCACGCGGTCGGCACGGGCGCCGTCGAGGCGGGCCGGGTCGCAGGTGACGACGGTGGCAAAAAGGCCGGCGTCGAAGGTCTCGACGCTGTGGCCCGGAGTCTTCCCCGCGGCGCGGATCAGGCGGGCGCTGGCCCAGTCGGCGCAGTCGCAGGTGATGCCATCGCCGGCGTCGGTGACCTCGAGGCGCAACTCCGAGGCGCCGCGGACATCGACGGAGACCTTCTTGGCGGCGTCGGCCTCGTGCATCACGCCGCTGTCGAAGCGGAGGACGTCGTCGACGAAGACATGGAAGACGACGGTGCCGATGTTGCTGCCCTGCTCCTGAACGCCGACCTCGGCCTCGAAGCGGTCGTAGCCGCCGGCGAGGTCGACGAGGATCTGGCCGGGCGCATGGTGGCCGAGTCCGCGGGCGTAGTCGACGCCCTTGATGCGAAGATGCAGCGGGGTCTGGGTCGGCATGTGGGCGCAGACGTCGATGCCGAGCACGCCAAAGCCCTGCGTGGACATGAGGATGCGGTCGAAGCCGGGGTCGGACAAATAGTCGACGGTTGGCGCCGCCATGGCAGACCCTCCCAGGGATGCGCCGGCGAACACGACCGGCAGAGTCAGGGCAAGCAGGGCAAGGCGATGCGATCGGGACATGCGAAACCTCCAGAGCCTGCGGGACGTCACTGCACCCAGAAGGAGCCGGTCAGGCGGAGATCGCTCGCCGACGCGCCGATCATGACGTCGAACTGACCCGGCTCGACGACCTTCCGCATCCGGGCATTCCAGAAGGCCAGGCGATCCTGCGGCAGGTGGAAGGTGACGGTTTTCTTCTCACCGGGATCGAGGCTCACCCGAGTGAAGTCCTTGAGTTCCTTCATGGGCCGCACCATCGAGGCGACGAGGTCGTGGATGTAAAGCTGGGGCACCTCGCACCCCGGCACCGGGCCGGCGTTCTTCAGGTCGAAGGAGATGGTGATGAGAGCGCCGGGCGCTGCTTTCGCCGGCGTGATCTTCAGGTTCGAGTACTCGAAGGTCGTGTAGCTGAGGCCGAAGCCGAAGGCGAATTGGGGCTGACCGGTGAGGTCCACGTAGTCATAGCCGCGGCCCGAGGGTTCGAGGTTGTAGTAGGTCGGGCACTGGCCGACGCTGAGCGGGAAGGTGATGGGCAGCCTGCCACTCGGGTTGACGTCGCCGAAGAGGACGTCGGCGACGGCTGTGCCGCCCTCCTGGCCGGGGTACCAGGCGTCAACGACGGCGTCGACCTTGGTGAGCCACGATCGCATCGTGACCGGCGCGCCGGCGATGAGCAGGACGACCGTGGGCGTGCCCGTGGCGGCGACGGAACTGATCAGTTCCTCCTGATTGCCGGGGAGATCGAGGAAGGCACGGTCGCGTCCCTCACCCTCCTCGATGCCTGCGACAACGATGGTGACATCGGACTCTCGGGCAAGGCGCACCGCATCCTGGATGCCCTGGTTGGGCATGCTCGTCGGCCCCCAGGCCATCTGCAGGACGGCGAGGCCCTCGGCCTGGTAGTAGTCGACGCGAAGATCCATGGGGCGGCCCTTGTGCACCTGGAGCCGGACACGGTCGGTGGTCGGCGGATGGATCGTCCAGTTCTCGAGGACGACGTCGCCGTCGAGCCACACGCGGACGCCATCGTCGGAGGTCACGGCGAGCACGTACTCGCCGCTCTCGGGCGCGGTTAGCTTGCCCGTCCAGCGCGCGGAAAAGTTGGTGCGGGGAACGTCCGAGGCCGGGGCCTTGCTGCTCCAGTCGAAGTCGATGCGCTCATCGTCGCGGGTGCGGACCGGCGTCCCAGACATGTCGCGGTTGGCGAAGTACTCGCCCTTGAGATCGGAGAAACAGTAGTCCGGGATGATCGGCACCGAGGGCGGCTCACCGTACTGGCTGCCGCTCACCCAGTTGACCTTCACGCTGTCGCCGAGCTTCGCCTTGATGCCGTCGACCACGGAGACGGTGGGCTGACCCCAGCCGCTGTAGCCACCGAGAGGCATGCCGCCGGAGGCGTTCTGGCCGATGACCGCGATGGACGAGAGGTCCTTGCGAAGAGGCAGCGTGTTCCCTCGGTTGCGGAGGAGAACGATCGCCTCGCGGGCGGACTCGAGAGCCAGGGCGCGATGATCCTTGCTCTGGACCACGCGGTCGGCCTCGTTAGGGTCGACGAAGGGGTGGTCGAAGAGGCCCAGCTCGAACTTGTTGCGCAGCATCCGGCGGCAGGCCTCATCGATGCGCGCCTGGGAGACCAGGCCGTCCTTCACCCCTTGCTCGAGGGGCTTGCCCCAGAGGCCGATGTTGGGCCACTCGATGTCGAGGCCGCCGTTCATGTCAGCCGCGGCTGCGTGCTCTTCATCGGCGACGTTGTGATGCGACCCGAGCGTGCCCTCGGCCGCGCCGTAGTCCGAACCCACCACACCGCGGAAGCCCCACTCGTTCTTGAGCAGATCGGTGCAAAGCCAGTGGTTCGCCGAGCAGGCCACACCGTCGAGAGAGTTGTAGGCAGTCATGATCGAGCGGGCGCCGCCCTCGCGCACGGCTGCCTCGAAGGGGGCGAGGTAAGTCTCGCGGAGGAACTGCTCGGTCATGTGTATGGCGTGGCTGTCGCGGCCGCCGTCGCCGTAGTTGGCGACGAAGTGCTTGGGTGTCGTCGCGACGCCGAGGTCCTCGAAGGCCTTCACGTAGGCCGCCGCCATGCGCGAACTCAGGTAGGGATCCTCGCCGTAGGTCTCCTCCGTGCGTCCCCAGCGGGCGTCGCGGGAGAGGTTGATGACGGGCGAGAGGACGCGGCGCACACCTCGCGCGTGGGCCTCACTGGCGATGGCTCCGGCTGCGCGACCCACGAGGGCGGGGTCCCAGGTGGCGGCCAGGGCGATGGACTGCGGGAAGCTGGTGGGACCATTGCCTACCAATCCGTGCAGGGCCTCGTCGCGGATGATGATGGGGATGCCCAGGCGTCCCGTCAGTGCCAGTCGCTGCACCTCGTTAGCCTTCAAGGCCGCGTCGAAGGGCGACAGGGGACGGAGGAGGTCGAAGATCTCGCCCCAGCCGGTGGTCTCAGCGGCGGGCCTCCAGACGGAGACGTTGTCGTCCGAGCGTATCTGGTTCAGCTTCTCCGCGAGGGTCATGCGGGAGAGCAAGTCCTCCACACGGACCTCGATAGGCAGCGAGGCATTCCGGTAGGGCAGCGGCGACTGCGGGATCGAGGCCAACAGCGCTAGGACGGCGACATGCAACATGCTCGTTCTCCTCGAGGCGGAGGGTGAGTGCGACGAGGGTGTGTTCGTCCCTCGCCGCCGGTTTCCTCGGGCGATGGCGGGTGCGGTATGATGGGCGGGCCATGCCCAGTGTCCCGCCGATAAGCTCGATCCTCATCAAACCGGCCGGGCCCGACTGCAACCTCGCGTGCGACTATTGCTTCTACCGGCCGAAGGCGGTCCTCTACCCTGACGGCCCGCCCGTCCATCGCATGACGGAGGCCGTCCTCGAGGCAGTGGTGGGGCAGTACATGAGCCTCGCCGGGCCGAGGCCGGTCCTCGCCTGGCAAGGGGGCGAGCCCACGCTGATGGGGCTCGACTTCTACCGCGCGGCCGTCGAGTTCGAGCAGCGTCTCGGCAAGCCGGGGCAGGTCGTGGGCAACGGCTTTCAGACGAACGGCGTGCTCCTGGACGACGAGTGGGCGCGGTTTTTCGCCCGGTACAAATTCCTCGTGGGCGTCAGCCTCGATGGGCCGCGTGAGCTGCATGACCTGCATCGGCGGGATGCATCGGGGGCGCCGACTTTCGAGCGGGTGATGAGGGGGATCGATGCCCTGCGCCGCGGCGGGGTCGAATTCAACGTCCTGTGCATGGTTACGCGAGAGAGCGTCGGACGTCCCGAGGAGCTGTTCGAGTTCTTCCTCGCGAAGGACCTGCGCCACCTGCAGTTCATCCCGCTCGTTGAGCCTGGGGCGGAGCCGTTGACCGCGGCGGAGTTCTCGGTGGCGCCGGAGGATTACGGCGAGTTCTTGTGCCGGCTGTTCGACCTGTGGGCGGGCGAGTGGCCGCCGCCGCTGGGCATCCGGATCTTCGACGAACTGCTATCGGCGTACGCGGGTCAGCCGGCGCCGTCGTGCACCTTTGCCGAAACGTGCGGCGCGTATGTCGTGGTCGAGCACAACGGAGACGTGTACGCGTGCGACTTCATGGTCGAGCCGCGATGGATGCTCGGCAACCTCACGCGGGAGCCGCTGGGCGAGCTTGTCGCATCGGCGACGTTCCGGGAATTCGCCGGGCGGAAGAGCGACTATGGGGAGCAATGCCGTGCGTGCCGGTGGCTGCCGATGTGCCACGGCGGGTGCCAGAAGCACAGGCTCATCACGTCGCCCGACGTCGCCGCGGCGAGCTACTTCTGCGCGGCGTATCAGCAGCTTTTCAGCCACAGTCGGCGGACGCTGAGACGACTGGCCGATAGGTTGAGGTAGGGAAAAGCGCGGCGGGGCGTAAAGCCCCGCCCTACAGAAAGCAGAAAGCAAAGGCGGCGGGCTTCATCCTCGCGCGGCGCGGAGCTTCGCCATCGTGTTGCGATGATGCGGTGAGGCGGGCGGGCCATCGAGCAGGGGGTCGCCGGTCTCCTCCATCCAAGTCAGCAGGCGCGCGGCCATGTCGTCGCGCAGGGCCGCATGCTCCCGCGACTCGGCCAGGTTGTTCGTCTCCAGCGGATCGGCCACGAGGTCGTAGAGTTCTAGCTGCGGATGGTAGGCCCAGGCGGGTTCGGGCGGGCTGACGGTGATCGTCCTCGGCCGCCAGCTCTGGCTCGGGTCCATGAAGAAATAGGCGGTCGAGAAGTTCGCGATGAGCTTATGCGTCCTCGTGCGAAGGCAGCGGCGCGGGTCAAAGTAATCGTGGTAGGTCATCTCGGCGAAGACCTCTTCGCGCGGCTCATACTCGCCGCCGCCGAGGAGCGCGGCGAAGCTTCGGCCCTGCACGTTCTCCGGCGCGGGCACGCCGGCCGCCTCGAGGAGCGTCGGCAGATAGTCCACGTTCGGGATCATCTCGTCCTGCACCCGGCCGCCGGCCAATCCGCCCGCAGGCCATCGCGCGATCAGCGCCGTCGAGAGGCCCGGGTCGTAGAGCGAGCATTTCGCGCGCGGGAAGGGGATGCCGTGATCCGTCGTGAAGACGACGATGGTGTTCTCGCGCAAGCCGGCGCCATCCACGGCCTTCAGGATTGTGCCGATCGCCGCGTCGACCTTGCGGATGGCGCCCTGGTATCCGGCGAACTCCTCGCGCGCGGACGGCTCGTCGACCAGCCAGGGAGGGATCGTCACACCAAGGCTGTCGTCGGGGACGGCGCCGCCGAAGTCGAAGGTGCGGTGCGGCTCGAAGAACCCGACCTGCGCGTAGAAGGGCTGACCTCCACCCGCGGCGCCGCGCATCCAGGCGATCGCCTCATCCGCGATGGTCTCGCAGGGGCCGAAGGGCAAGATGTCCTGCCAGCCCATCTCCGCCGGGCGACAGGTCTCGTGCTGAAGACCGGCCAGCGCCGTCCGGTAGCCTGCGTCGCCGAGGAGGCCGGCGAGGTGGCGCTCACCGGGGTGCAGGTCCCACGCGAATTCGGAGTGACAAAGGCCCATCACGCCGTTGGAGTGTGGGTAGCGGCCGGTGAAGATCGAGGCGCGGCTGGGGCTGCACGACGGCGCCGAGCAGAAGCTGTTGGTGAAGCGAACGCCCTCGGAGGCGAGGCCGTCCAGCGAGGGGCTGCTCACCGTGTCGACGCCGTAGCAGCCGAGGTGGCGGCCAAGGTCGTGGCAGATCATCAGAAGCATGTTCGGGCGTGCCATGCGTCACATCACCTCTCGAAAGCTATCAGTGGGCGATCACTCGAAGGTCCCGGAACTCGACCACGTCGTCGGCGTCGCAGGGCTGCTTCGGCGCCGAGAGCGAGATCGCGAGGGCTCCGGCGGCATCGGATCGCGCCGTGACCACAAGCCGGTTGGGCCGGGCCGACCAGTCGCCGAGGGCCTCGATGCGTCCCGGGCCCAGCGGCGGACCGGCGGTCAGGCGATAGTCCATCATGCGACCGGATGCTTGGGCCGTGCAGAGGACGGTGTACGCCGCTCCAGGTTTGAGGCCCGTGAGAGTGCGAGTGATGCGAGCGTCTTTCTGGAAGGGTGAGAGGCGGACGGGTGGCGTGTCTATCGGGACCAAGTGCTGTGGGGCGCCGGAGACTTCCAAGTAGAGGACGCTGTTGGCCTGAAGAGTCGTATCGAAAATCGCGACGCCGTTCGCCACTGCGATCGTCCGCGTTGCCGTGGGCGCAAGCCCGTCGCGCGCATGGTACTCCGCCGACTTGGCCATCCACTTGGGCACGTCCTCGGGCCGGAGGGTGCCGATGACGTCGGCCTGCCACGGCGCGTACTGGGGCTTGTAGAGGATGCCCGAGCCGAACTGGCCGCTGTTCGCGCCGGCAACATAGGGCAGGCCGTTCGCCTCGCGCCAGTTCTTCCACTCGGGCCACCAGTTGTTGTGGTCGGCGTCGATGCGGTACTCGGTCACGCGGATAGAGGTCGCAGGGCCGAGGCCGCTCAACCGAAGGCGCAGGGGCTCCGGCGTGGCGGCGGCGAAGTTCTCGTTGAAGCTCACGGCGACCAGGCGATAGGCGACGCCAGGCGCGTCGGTGGCTGAGGCGATAACGCGGACGTCGTTGGAGGGATCCTGCGGCGCCCCGGTGCGATCGACAGGCAACATGCGCTCGCCCTCAAGCTTCTTCTCGAGTCGGATCGCGTGGAAGACGGGCGGCTTGGCCTCATCGGCATAGACGTGGGCGAGGTCGCCGGTGCCCAGCGCATAGCGGTTCCACGCCCACCGGAGCCGCGGGCAGGCTGCGTAGGCGGCGGTTCGCATCGTGCGCAGGGCAGCGCCCCGATGGTCGGCGTAAAGGACATCGCAGGGGACGTCGGCGCCGGCGGAGTTGAGCCCGCCCCGGTCGTCGAAGTAGCCGGCCTCCGGGAGGCCGATCTCCATCGCGCGAGGCAAGCCCTCCGCGTCCATGCGCCGGGCGATATGGTCGTATTTCCACACGAGGCCGCCCGCCCAGGCGTCGACGGTTTCCGCGTTGCCGTGCGCCTGGCGGCGCTTGAGGCCGCTGAGGCTGAAGGGGTTCTTGTCGTCGGTGCCGACGTGGGTCCAGTCGGAGAAGCCGCAGTAACCGATGCGCGTGCCAGTGCGGCCGGTGGCGAAGTTGGTGCCGCGGGCCCAGTGCTCGAGGTAGTCGTCGGCCTGCGTCTCGAAGGCGAAGTAGATGCCCACGTAGACCGTCGGGCCGAGGACCTTCTCGCACGCAGCCTGGAAGTGGTCGACGAGTTTCATGTACTCGCGGCGGTTGTCGGCGGGGCTCATCTCGGTCTGCGTGCCGGGGACGACGGCCTTCGCCTGCCAGTCCGACTCGATGCCGAACATGAAGGTCCAGGTCTTCACCTGCGGGCGGCCGTACTGAGCGACGAGCCACTGGAGGGCGGACTCCACGTAGCGCTGCCACTTCGCGTAATCGATGGGCTGGCGGATGTTGTAGCCGTACTGCCCCTCGAGGTAGCCGCCCTCGATGAGCGGGGCGGGCATCGTGTTGTTGGCCAGGACGATCACCGGGCGGAGGCCGGCTCGGAGGGCCCACTCGTCGAGGGCGGGCTTCGTCCCGGGGCTCGGCTTGAACCGGAACTCGCCGTCGGGGGTCATCTCGTAGTTCTGGCGCGGATCGCTGAGAGACCACCAGTCGGCGATCTCGCGGAGGGTGCCGTCGTAGCGCGTGACCGCCCAGTCCTGGGGGAGCGTCGGTTTGTCGATCCACCAGCCGCGCGCCCAGGTGTCGTCGACGAAGCGAAAGACGCGGTTGCCGTCGACCTGGGCGGAGGTGTCGATGGTGGCGCAGAGGGGATCTGCCGCGAAGGTCATGCCGCAGAGGAGGGGCAAGGTGGCCAGGATCGGGAGGAATCTGTGCACGGGGACTCTAGCTGCTCCTCACTCGACCCTGAGCAGGAAGCGGCCGATGCCGCCCTCGCGCTGCGTCCGGTCGGGCAGGTTCTGATCGTGGCCGACGCCTGTGCCCATATAGTAGAACCACCAGGTGTTCGGCTCGTCGCCCGGGATGCCACCGGGGGCGACGTAGAGGCCCTTGCTGTCGAAGCCCGCGCCCAGGTCGAGGAGGGGTTCGCGGCCGAGGCGGTGGAAGCTGACGCCGTCGGGGCTCCAGGCCGCATGCACGCGCAGGACGTCCTCGGCGGTGGAGAACGCCGACGGGAACATGAGGTAGAGGCCGTGGCGGAGCATGGTCGCGGCGTTGTTGTAGAAGGGGAGGTCGGCGGGATCGTGGGCGTCGGGCTGGAGGATGGGCGTGGGGAGCTTGAAGCCGCTCAAGCTGGGCGAGTCTGAATAGCCCACCAGGCGCTTGCCACCGAAGGGCTCTTGGGTCCACATCCTCACATAGAGACGGTAGAGGTCGCCGTCGCGGAAGCAGACGTTCTGGGTGTCGCTGTTGGCGGCGAGGATCGGGCGGTCGCCGAGGCGCCAATAGAAGCCGTCGGGCGACGTCCCGCCGAAGACTTCCCACTTCCCCTCGGCCCAGCGCGTGAACACGATCTTGTAACGCTCGGCGGGCGGGGCGGCGGGATCGAGGAAGACGGTGTGGCCGTGGATGCCGCCAGTGGGCCGGCCGCTGAGGAGGACGTTGTTGCTGCGGCTGCCGCCCACGTCGACGAGGTCGAGGACCGGCTTCTCCCAATGCACGCCGTCCCAGGACTCGGCATAGCAGAGATAGCCGTCGGCATCGGTGCGATAGGTGTGGTCGTAGGCCTCATACCACATGCGCCAGCGCGCTCCCTCACGGAGGACGCTGCAGTAGCCGAGGCAGAAGTCCTCGTGGGGCTGGTCGGCGACGAGGAGGGGCTCGGTGGTGCGGCTCAGGACGTGCAGCTTGGGCGGATTGCTCATGGTCGAAGGACCTCCGGAAGTGGGTTCTGGGGCGCGGGCGTAGGCGCTCAGGGGCAAGGCGAAGATGCCGAGATTGTTGCCGACGCGCCGCTCGGTGTGCGGCGTCTTGCTGTCGCCGACGGTCACATTCAGGATCCTGGCGCCACCGCGGCCGTCAGCGAGGGCCAGGGTCGTGGAGCCACCGCCGTCGAGGTTGATGGCCTGCCAGGCGCCGAGGCGGAGCATCCAGACGCCAAGCTCACCGGTGGTCGCGCCGGCGCTGATGCCAGGCTGGCGGCCGTCGAGGGTGACGAGGTAGATGTAGCGTCCGTCGCGTGAGACGCCGACGGCGGTGCGGGGATGACGCTCGGGCCAGGTCTCCTGCACGACGCCGTCGACCAGCATCCTGCCGCGGCCGCTGATTGCGGTCCAGACGTCGCGCAGGTCGGTGGTGGAGGTCGTAACCTCGAGGCGGGCGCGGTTGTCGCGGGTGATCAGCAGCGAGTCCGTGCAGGCGGGCGGCGAGACGATCTGGCCCTCGGAGATGGCCAGGCCCACGAGGTCGGTGACGCCGGGCTGGGACGTGGACTGGCCCATGTTGAAGAAGTCGGCGTTGATGGCGGCCTGGGCGCCACTGGATGCTATGAACTCTCGCGTGGTCTGACGGCGCGTCTCGGCCTTGTTGGCCACCCAGCCCGGGCAGCGGGGGGTGGAGTAGAAGCGCACGCCCGCCGCGTGGGTGTGGATGCGGAGGGCATTGACTTTCTCGACGCACGGAAAGCCCACCCCGGCGAAGCAGACCTTGTAGTCGACGCCGTGGTAGATGGGAGTCCATGCGCCGGCGTAGATGTCCGCGAGGCCCAGTTGGGCCAGGAGACTTACGGCGGCAAAGGCGAGGATGTAGCGGAAAGCCTGAGTTGTACGGGTAAGCCGCAAGCGACACCTCCGCGGCGGGCACAAGTGCCCGCCCTACAGAAAGCGGAAAGCCAAGGCCAAGCGCGGCGGGGCATAAAGGTGGGTTCGCAAAGCGAACCCCAAGCCCTACAGCAAGCCAGACATGCAGCCCTCTACTGGCGCGGGAGGCCGGTGATGCTGGCGATGGTGAAGTGGGCGTTGGGGGCGTTCGTCGGATCGAAGCGCAACTGCCGGACGACGCCCTGCCAGTGCGGGTTGTCAGCCACCGGAAAGACGTAGTCGTGCCACGCGCCGTCGGCGACGATGGGGAGCTTGCTGCTGGCTTCCTCCGTCGTGACCGGCGCCTCGGGGGTGGTCCAGAAGACCTGCACCATGGCGCCCGCGTCGACCTTCATCCTGACCCGCAGGGCCGTCCAATCGGCCGCGCGGATGCTCATCAGCGTCGGCCCCTGGAACATCGGATCGTCCGAAGTGGAGACGCCGCTGAGGCCCTCGGCCGTGACCTTCAAGTCCCCGATACTGGCCATGTGGTACCAGCCCTTGAAGTCGCCGGGGACGTCGAAGGTCCAGTCGGGCCGCGTTCCGTCGCCTAGGCCGCGCTGCTGGCGGTCGCGGCGGATGTACATCTCGTCGACCTGGTCGCAGGTGATGTCCGTGTTGTAGCTCGCGCGCTGGGCGGGGGTCGGGTAGAGGTCGACGTGGGGGCCGTGGCTGTCGGTGAAGGCATCGCGAATTGCATCGAGGAAGGACAGCCCGCGCTGCTTCGACGCCTCGAGGTATCCGCCCTCGCCCCACTCGTTCCACGCCTCGACGATGACCAGGTTCAGCGACGGATCGGTGTAATGGCGGACCAGGCGGCACATCTCGCGGAAGCGACCGGCGGTATTGCCAATCGTGCGGACGGACTTCTCGTGAGCGCGAGCCTCATCGTCCCAGCCCGTCCACGCAGCGGGCATGTACGCCATCCCACCGGCCTTCGCGCCGGCGAGCGACGACTGCCAGGCTTTCTCGTGCTCGGCGATGAGGTCGTCATAGTCCCAGTTGCCGTCCGGGCGACGCGGGGCCTCGCCGAAGCCGTAGGAGTAGGCCGTGATCGCGTCATACCCGGCGCGGCGGTACAGGGCGGCGGCGTCCGCCGAGGCCACGCAGAGCATGTAGGGCTCGGGCAGGCCGTGCCGTCGGGCCACCTGCTTCATCGCGTCGATGGCCTTGCGTGACCCGTCGGGGCCGCCGTGCCACTCGATGATCGGGTCGGGCCGGATGATCATGACCACGGGCCGGCCGTTCACGCGCAGGTACTCGGGCAGGGCGAGGTAGTGGGTGCAGAGATATTCCATGAAGCCGCAAAGGCTCTCCGTGGAGAAGTTGAGCGGCTTATCCCACGTGCACTGGCCCTCGTTGCACCAGTTGATGAAGAACTTCATCGCCGAACGGTGGGGCGCCTTAAGGAAACCCTTTTCCAGCGCATCGTTGATGTAGGCGCAGCCGTCGTTGTAGTACCAGTCGTAGGCGAAGAAGCTGAGGCCATGCTCGGCGGCCCAGAGGATGTGCCAGTCGGCGACCTCGGGTGAGGCCTCGTCGTAGTAGCCGAGGAGCGGGGTGAGGTAGGCGACGTGGCGCACGCCCCAGCCGCTGCGATCCCAGTCGAGCATGACGGGGAAATAGTACGTGCCGATGAGGGGCTTGGCCTGAGCCGGATGGGGCGCGGGAACGCCGTGGCCGTCGCCCTCCTTCATCGCGCCGAGGCCGACGAAGAGGGTGGTGGAAGTGTCGCCGACGACGGGAGTCGCCGGGGGCATCTTCAGGCTGAGGGGCGCGGGAAGGCTGCGCGGCTTGCCGGTGACTGTCCATTCCAGGCGCAGGCGCTCAGTGGGCAAGAGGGCGGGAAGGAGTCGATCGGGGTCGTCGGACTTGAGGCCCGGCGCGAGAACGAGGGTGACGGTGCCGGCCTGCGACGGGCTGTCGCCTTCATTGCACATCCACGCTCGAACGAGCCACTTATCGTCGGCGTCGGGCGGCTCCGAGAAAAGGTACGCCCGCAGCTTCGGCCCCAGGGGCGGCATGGCCACGAGGCTGAAGTCATCCATCAAAATCGCCGACCCCATGGCGACGCCGATGTTGAGCAGGGCGTGAGTCGCGCCGGGCGGAGCTTGAAAATCGCCACCGTGAAGGGCGTAGGTGGCGGGGCGGTTGTTGCCCTTCCAGTCGTTGGAATAGGAGATGTGCTTATCCTGGGCGTCGCGCCAATCGATGACCGCCTTGTAGGCGCCGTAGCCGCCGATCTGCTTCACCCACACGCCGAAGCGGTAGCGCGTGCCGGCCGTGACGGGCATGGGGTCGGAGAGGGCGCCGACTTCCCAGTTGGCCTTCGTGGCATCGAAAAGAAGCGCGTGGCCGCCACTGTGAGGCGCGTCCGCGGTGATCAAGGCCCGTCCCGCGCCGGACTGGGATGCGGGGATATTCCAGCCCGTGGCGCCGTCCTCAAAGCCCGGGTTGGCGACGAGGTTAGTCGGCGCGGCCCAAGTGACCGATGACAGTAAGAGGCAGGCTGAAAGCCCGAGCTGGCGTCGCATCACGGTCCAATCCCTCCTAGCGATCAAAGGCCTGGTAGACGGCGGCCCGAAGGCGGTCGAGGTCGGCGGGCTTCACGTGACGCCAATCGCCCGACGACCAGTCGGGCAGTGTTCCGCCAAGGGCCTCGGCAACCTGCGCCCGGTTCCAACCCTTCCGTCGCGCCAGCCCCGCGAGCAATTCCACGTCCTCCTGCCCACGCCGAAAGGCCTTCGCCCGCAGACTCACGATAGGCCCCTTCACCCCGAACCGGTCGCCGGGTACGAGAAGGGCGGTGTCGGTGGGCGTCGTGTAGGCATCATCGCCACCGATCACATTCCATGGGAGCAAGCCGTCCGCCCCGGCGAGGTACGCACGCAGGGCCCACGTCACCGCGGCGAGGTTGCTCTCCCCCACCCGGTTGGGGCTTCCGTAGTCCCAGAACTTCACGCCCCACCGCCGCTGCATGTCGAGGAGGCGGTCGTGGTAGGGCCAGAAGGCGTCGGCGACGCACTCGACGTCGGTGAGGCCATCGAGGAGATCGCGCTGCCACTGCGGGCGGGAGATGTCGCCACGGAAGACCATCCTCGCGCCTGGTGTGCCGGCGACGGCGTCCTTGAAGAGACGGCCGAAGAAGCGCAAGGCCAGGAAGTCGTCGGTGCACATCGGCTCGTCGNNCAACTTGTGCCGCGCCCGCCGTTGGCCGGGTCGCGGTAGAAGTGCTTGTTGTTGAGATAGCACTGGGCGGCGGTGCGCGTCCAGCCCCGGTCGCGGAAGTGGTCGGCGAATTGGCGCGAGGCGGCGGCGAAGGCGGCCTTGTAGCTCTCGTCGAAGCAATTCTCGATCGGGCCGGCGAGACGTGCGTGCTCGATGATCATGTCGGGGTAGCGCTTCTCGGCGACGGCGACGTTGTAGTGCTCGGCCAGGGGCGACGGCCAGTTCTCCTCCAGCGGGAGGTACATGTGGGTGATGGGGACGCCCGCCCGGTAGCCGGTGAAGGCCGAGCCGTCGAGGTAGGGCCCGTAGTGCTCATCGTAGCGCGACCAGTCGGCGAGCTTGAGGTCGGCGCCGGCGCCAGCGACCGTGGGGGCGAAGCCGTCGTAGACGTTGCCCGACTGCGAGTAGCCGAGCGGGTTGAGGGTCGCGCGGAGGTCGTGGCAGGCGCGATAGTACTCGCGCTCGCGGGCAAGGTAGGCCGGCCAGTCGCCCGTGTCGCCGAGCGGTCCGTAGCAGTTGAAGTCGACCTCGAAGCTGGTGTCGTCGGGGAGGACGAAGCTGTGGACGCGGAGGACGACGGGGACCTGGGCCGTCGACGTGCCGGAGGTGATCGTCACGTGGCCGGTGTATTCGCCGGGCGGCGCAATCTTGGGCACGTAGAGGTCGCAAAGGAGGGGCTGGAAGCGCTTGCCCGGGACGGCGTTCTCGGACCAGGGGAGGTCGAAGGCTCCGGTCACGGGGACCGCGTACTCGCCCCACCATCGGCCACCGTCCTTGACGCACCACTCGCGCAACCATCGCGCGGAGGCGGATGGGATGACTGCGCCGGCCGGTCCGCGGAGGTCGGAGAGCGTGACCGTGACGCCCTGGCGCGGTGCATCGGTGCCCAGGGCCAACTGGAACATGACGACCTCGTTGGCGGCCGCGTCGAGGCGAAGCTGTGTTCGCGACGGCACACCCTCGAGGGCCTCACCAGCTACAGGATCGATCTTCACCTCGCCGGTCCACGCGCGGAGGCGGAGTCCGCCGGCGTCGACCTGCCCCTCGGCGGGTTGCTGCTGAGGGGAAGTGGGCAAGGCTTGCGGAGGAGGAAGGATGGGGGCGACCGTCCTCGGCCTGGGTTGGGGAAGGACAGGCCGCTGGTCGGCGGGTGCAGGTCCGCCATCTACGAGCAGATAGGGCGCGAACCCGGATTGCTCGCGCGAATGGACGTCGTTGTTGAAGGCGGTCTGCCCCTTCTCGTCGCTAAGGCAAAGGCCATACGAGACGCCGGCCGCGACGGCTGCGATGAGGCGCGGGTCGACGTCGATCTCAAGCCATCCGCCGGCGATGTCTCTGGGCGCGGCATAGGCCATGAAGCTCTCACCATTGCCGAAGGCGACGTCGGTGAAGTCGCTGCCCGGCCCTGCCCAGAAGACGTCGGGCGCGGAGGCGCGGTGGAAGGTGCAGCCGCCGTCGACCTTCTCGGCGCGACCGGTGCCCTCGGTCCAATCGGCGGCGATGGTGGAGATGCCGACGCGCCAGAGCATGTGGCTCGGGCCGGCGACGTGGAGGTAAAGGCGTGCGCGGTCGATGCGCCAGGTCTTCAGGGCGGGCGGGACTTCGAACTTGAGCAGCATGAAGTGCTGCCAGCCCTTGATGCGGATCACAGAGGAGGCGCCGGAGTTGAGGTCGACCTCGGCCTCGTGAGCCTGGAGGGACGTGTCGGCAGTCACCGTCAGGCGCAGTTCAGCAGCGGCGGCGTGAGCGGTCGTCCCCGCTCCGGCGAGGAGGGCAAGCAAGATCGCGACGGCTACGGAGAAGCCGACCCGCATGTGTGACCCAGCCCCCTCAAGGCAGATGCGGCGGCACATCATACTCGGCGCCGGTGATGCCGAAGGCTCCGCCGCGGCAAGGAGTGAAGGCGGCGATGCAGGGAATCGACATGTCCGGCGGCGTGGCGAGCTTGCAGGCGTGAAGGGCATCGCGGCAGCCGTGGATCATGAACCACGCGTGCCCGCCGCTGACCAGCTTGACCGACAGGCTCAGGGGCTTGCCCGCGGACACGAGATGGGCGGGCAGGCGCAGCACGTAAAGGCCGCTGAGGCCGTAGGTCGTCCGCTCATCGCGCGTGTCGCCGCCATGGATATAGCGCAGCTCGACGTCCCCCTCCAGCCATCGCGCGTCGGCCGTTCTGCCCGTGTCGAAGGCGATGAGGCGGTGGCCGTCGCACCAAAGCTCGGCTTTGCCGGGCACGTAGTCGGTGCCAGCTAGGAAGGCAATGGCGCTGTCCTTCCGCTCGGGCACGGGCGCGCTGGTCCACTCGACGACGCCACCCTCCTCCGCGTAGCCCCACCACGAGGGAAGGCTGCCGAGATAGCAGCGGTAGTCGCCTGCATGGATGTGCGAGCCCTCCCCAGCGCTCGCGAAGCCCTCGACCCACTGCCAATCGCGGCCCTCGCCGCGGCGCAGGGCCTCCACCGGGCTGGGCCGGATGAGGTCGAAGGCCGCGCCCGTGCTGTCCTCGCGCTTGCCGTCGAAGGGGCGGTCGACGCCATCGGCGTCGAGGCGGACGAAGGGATGAGCGTCGGCAAGGTGGTCTAGGAAATCATAGAGCACGCGGCGGTCGCCGTTCTTCGCGACATCGATCAATTGCGGGCGCCCCCAGAGCGCCCATCGCCACGACGGCCACGAGCGATCCTGCGCGCGTGAGTACGAGTCGGTGAGGAAGCGGAGGCGCGTCGGGCTTGACCCATGCGCCGCGAGAGGCACGTCCCAGTGCTCCCAGCCCTGGCTGTTCTTGCCGAGGGTGCGGCGGAAGATCGGGCGCCAAGGGCCGTCCCCCGCCTGCGTCTCGACGGTGAAGACGACGCCCTGGCAGTACGTGTCGCGGCTGGTGTTGAGGCCGAGGTCGAGGCTGAGACAGAGGCCGGGCGATGGCGATTTGGCCGCGGCGGGGATGAGGTCCGTCTGCTTCTCCCACGGGATGAAGAGCGGGTGGTCCGCCATCCGGCGCAACTCATCCGGCGCGGGCCTGCTGAGGTCGAGCGTGGGCCGGAGGTCGCCCTCCGGACGCTCGCGGACCTCAATCGAGAGGAGGCGCACGGTCGCGCCGTCGGGCGAGTCGAGGCGCAGGCCGGTGAGCGTCCCCTCCCATGGAGGCTGGAGCGTGTAGACGATCGGCTCGTTGCCCGCGCGCGCGTCGAAGGAGAGGGCCTGGTGCTGGCTGAAGCCTGGTGCGCTGCTGGCGGCATCGCCGGGCTTGCGGTCGCTCCAGAACAGCTCGGCCCGGCCGGCCTTGTCGCTCGACATCTCGATACGCACGAAGCTGCGGGGCGAGAGTGGAAGGCTGAGGGGCTCGGCGTGGATGATCTGCGGGTCGCCGCCCGTGGCGCGCACCTGCAAGGCGCCGGCGTCGATAACCGGCGGCGTCATGTCGTACACCGACGTCCAGCCCTGCAGATCGCCCGGCGTGGCGAAGGTCCAGCCAAGCGCGACCTTGCCGCCGCCCGAGGCCGCCAACTCCATGGACTCGCGCACCTGCCGCAGCCTCTCCGTCAGCCTTGCGCAGAGGCCGTCGGTCCAGTCGTAATCGTCATCGTAGTTGACCTGGTAGAGGAGCTGGTTCTCCTCGGCGGCCGCGACGGCATGGTCCATCTCGCCGACGATCAGCTTGAGCTGCGCACCCTCGGCGGCGAGCCGATTCGCCAGTCCGTAGGCCAGCGCGGCCTCGCACATCTTCTGCGATCGGCGCGTCGACACGCAGAGGCGGCGCAGAGTCTCCGCCTTGAAGAGATGATCCGCCTTCGCGTCATAGCCCGCCCACCGGTAGCGGTCCGGCTCATAGAGAGCGTGGTGGAGGTCGGGATCGGAGCCGGTGAAGTCGCGATAGGCCTCCGTCGCCAGTCGCGCGGCTTCGTCGGCCTGCGCGGCGAGGAGCTGGTGATCGCGGTACAGCGGCGCGCCGGTAGACGGGTACTGGGAGCCATAGACGCCGTCGAGGATCATCGCGTCGTTGACGTTCGAGCCCTCATCCAGGGCGCGGGCGACGATGGCGCCTACGCGATCGCCATAGAAGAGCCGGTAGGCGTAGTCGAGGAAGCCCACCTGGTCCTCGTTGTTGATCGCGGGCACGCCCTCGCTGCGCCAAAGGTACTGGGCGGCTATGTACCCGAAGATCTCGTTGAGGCGCCACTCGAAGATGTAGCCCATCGCGCCGGTGCCGCCGGCCCGGTGGATGCGGCGCTGGCACTCGCGCTCGTAGTCCACGCCCGTGCCCATGCCCCCGCCCGACCAGTTGTTGTTGATGCTGGCAATGCGGCGCATGGCGCAGGTGCACGATCCGCCTCGTCCGCCCAGGCTTGAGACGCGGTCGCCGCCGAGCAGGCGAACGTACTCAGCCTCACGGCTCTCGGCGACGATCCAGGGCACCTTGCACCCCTGCTTGCGGTCGATGAGGTCGAGCCATTGCTTCTCCTCGTCCGGCGACTTGCTCTCGTCCATCATCCGCGATAGGAGGATGTGGGAGATGAGGAAGAATTCGCGAGGCGGCAGGCCCAGCCGCCGGGCGTGGGCCTGGACCATGCCGTTGTACTCGCGGAAGAGCCACGTCAGGTACTCGATGTGGACGCCCAGGGGCGGGGCGTTCTGATCGGTCTGAGCCACGGACGAGAAGCCGTACCTCTCGGCCCAGGGCTTCCAGAAGGTGTCGTAGCATTGCGCGTTCTGGTTGGGGACGTGGTAGGCCTCGGGGTTCTCGCAGACGAAGCCGTCGAAGCCCATCTCGACCATGCGCCCGAGGAACGCGTTCTCGTATTCGCGCACGCCCGGATGGAAGGGCAGCATCTCGGCCGCGCCGCCGGCGTTGGCGTCGGGGTGATGAAGGATGTAGCCGCCATCGAAGGTGTTGATGCCGATGTAGGCGTAGACCTTGATCCCACGCTGCTGGGCGTAGCGGATGACCTCGGGATAGAACTCGTGGCGGATGTTCGGGTGGATAAAGCGCCAGGGCTCCTTGCGCCCGGTCTTGGGGTTGAAGAAGAACGAGTCTACGTTGAGGGTCGTCTCATCATAGCCCGGCACCGTGAAGGGCCAGTAGCCATACATGCATACCGCCCAGGCGTTGCACTTGTGCAGCAGCGACCAGTCGACCAGCCACTTCCACTCGCCGAGCGACCAGTTGCAGAGGTCGTAGCCCTCAAGGCGGTTCCAGCCCGAGTACCAGGTGAGGGTCGGCGAGAGGCATCGCCACTTCATGTCAGGCCAGTCGCGGATGGAGAGGCAGGGAAGGCTGTCCGCCTTCTCCTCGGTAGCCTGGAGGGCGAGTTGATTGATCGTCTGCGCGCCGTAGAGCATCCCCCACTTGCCCTTGCCGACGATGGTGATACCCTTCGGGCCGACGTCGAGGACGTAGGCTTCGGGGCTAGTCGAATCGTGCGCGAGGAAGGCGCGGTCATCGTCGTTCAGCCAGGACTCGGGATAGCCCTCTTCCACCGATCCGAGGCGGACGGAAATGGGCGGGCCGGACCTGGGCAGGTAGTGGCTGAAAGACTCCGCAGCGAGGCGCTCGGTCGGGGATTGGGCTCCGCCCATCTCGCAGTGCGCGGGTCCGAGGGGCAGCCTTGCGGAGCGCACGTCGACGTGCTGAGGGTACGGCAGTAGCTTGAGGCTCACCGCGGGGTGCCCTCCCTTTGCGATCGGCTTCGCCTGTGCGCATAACACGCCGACGACGCCAAGCACCAGCAGTGCCACTGCGGCAGACGCACACCGTCTCATCATCGGCGCCATCTCCCTGAACGACGTTAAGTATAGACCCGGCGTGCAGGACGTGGCTCGACTTGCAGGAAAAGAGGCGGCGGACCAACTCGTCAGCACGGAAGAGGCGCGACATGAGATCGTGGACAGCTGTGCTCCTGGTGTCACTGCTCCTGCCGACCTGTGCCGCGGTGTGCCTCGGCGGCGAGTCGGCCGTGGGCGGCGAGCGCACGTCCTTCGCGCTCAACGACTACACGCGGCTGGGGCAGACCTTTACGTCCACGACGCGGTTCAACATCCTCACAGTCACCGCGCCAAGCTGGAGCGACAACGAGGGCGGGTTTACGTGGTCGCTCTACGACTCGCCGAAGCGCGAGAAGCTCCTTGCGCGGCAGGCCTACAAGGACTTCGCCGACAACGCGACGCTCTTCCTCTACGTGATGACCCCACAGGAGCCGGGCACCTACTACTGGGAGATCAGCGACCGGACCGGGCAGACGAAGGTCGGGCTCTACGCCTTCCGCAAGAGCACCTACCCCGGGGGGTGCGCGTACTTCGACGGGGTGGCCGATGAGAACGTCGACTTCCCGTCGTGGTGGCGCTTCTCGCCATACGTGGGGCAGCTCCGGCGGTGGCCGCTGAGTGCGCGAGGGACGGAAGGCGCGCATGTGGGGCTGCCGATGCGGATCTGGTTCCCCGAGCCGCGCATCCTCGACAACTCGACGCGGTACTTCCGCTTCACCTTCGACCTGCCCGCCGAGGCGAGATCGGCGGGGCTGCTGATTGCCGGGGACGATGGGTACGTCGCCTACATGAACGGCCGCCGGCTTGGCGACGGCGGATGGGAGTGGCCGAAGCGGTTCGACGTGGCGAAGGATTTGCACCAGGGGCGCAACGTCCTGGCCGCGCGGGTGGACAACTCCATCGCGCCGGCGGGACTGATCGCGCGGCTGGAGATCACCTTGGCGGACGGGCGGAAGCTGCGCCTCGTCACTAACACCGGCGATGCCTGGCGAAGCTCGGACACCGAGGCGGCTGGCTGGGAGAAGCCGGGCTTCAACGACGCGGCGTGGAAGGGATGCGTGCCGACGGGCGATGCGCTGTCCGATCCCTGGTTCGCGCACGGTGGAGTGAGCCAGTTCTCGCAGGGCTTCTTCGATGCGCAGAAGGTCCTCGACGCTCTCCGTGGCGAGCCGCCGGCCCGCGCGGAGGCCAAGTTCGAGAATGGGGCGACGAGGCTGGTGGTCAACGGCAAGACGGTGGCGCCGCTGATGTTCGCGAGCACGGATCTGACGGATTTCTCGCCAGACTTCGGGGCAATCGGCGTGCACATGTTCCAGCCGCGCTACGGCCTCTCGGACATCTGGGTCGGCCCCGGGAAGTACGACTTCAGCGGGTGGGACCTCCACCTCGCGCGGCTTCTGTACGGCGATCCCAAGGCGCAATTCCTGATCATGATCGCCCTCGGGCCGCCGAAGTGGTGGATGGACCAGAACCCGGGCGAGCTGGTGAAATACGCCGATGGGACCGGGGCGATCAGCGACATCTGGGGCGGGTCGCTCGCGGCATCGTACGCGTCGAAGAAGTGGCTGGATGATGCGACGGAGGCGCTGCGGGCCGCGCTGCGGCATTTCGAGGCGTCACCCCTGAGATCGCGGATCATCGGATATCACGTCGCGAACGGCATCTATGGTGAGTGGCACTACTTCGACGCGGTCCACATGCCCGACGTGAGCGAACCGTTCACTGCTGCCTTCCGGAAGTGGGCCGAAGGGAACTATGGGACGACCGAGGCGCTGAGCCGGGCGTGGGGTCAGGCGATCGGCAGCTTCGCCGACGTCCGCTCGCCCAACGTCGAGGAGCGGACGAAGCTGGACTGCGACCTCTTCCGCGATCCGGCGAAGAGCCGGTTCGTGAGCGACTACTACCGCTTCCTCCACAACCTGTCGGCGGACACGCTCCTCCACTTCGCGCATGTCGTGAAGGAGGAGACGGGGCGGCGGGTGCTCTGCGGCGCGCTGTACTGCTATCTGATGGAGAACCTGTGGATCCAGGAAGGCGGGCACCTGCGCGGGCCGCGGGTCCTCGACAGCCCGGACATCGACTACGTGTCGAACCCGTACTCCTACCAGGACAGGATCACCGACGACGCGGGCAACTACCTGGGCACCGCGAGGGGTGTCGGCGGTGATGGTGCCTACCGCGTGCCCGTGGCATCGGTGAGGCTACATCACAAGCTGTATCTGAGCGAGACCGACACCGCCACGTGGCTGGAGTACGACCCGTCGCTGACGGTGTACGGTGGCGAGGGCGCTGACAATCCCGCAGGGACCACGCGCACGCTGCGGCGGGACCTTGGGCAGGCGCTGGGCGAAGGCGTGGGCACGTGGTTCCTTGAGCTGGGGGCGGGTTGGTTCGCCGACAAGGACATCCTGGCCGAGGTGAAGCGGCTGCATGGCGTGCTTCAGCAGGGGACCGAGCGCGACCTCACGCCCGTGTCAGAAGTGGCGGCGGTCTGCTCGCCCGAAAGCTTCTTCTACTCGTCGCACTGGAAAGACGCTGAGGCGGGCGAGTTCGACATTTTCGACGCCTGGTACCTGGACGCGATGAACCGCGCCCTCCACAGGATCAGCGCGCCGGTCGACTTCCTCTACATCGACGACCTCGAGCGGGCGCGGGACTACAAGATGTACGTGTTCCTCAACGCGTTCTATCTGACTGACGAACAGATCGCGGCGATCAAGCGGAAGGCCTGCCGGAACGGGGCGACGGTGGTGTGGCTGTACGCGCCGGGGTTCGTCGCGCCGACGGGGCTGTCGGCGGAGAGGATGGGCGCGCTGATGGGAATGAAGGTCGAGCGCATGGATGAGGCGGGGCCGATGATGGTGAAGGTGACGAACGGCGAGCATCCAATCACGCGCGGGGCTGAGGCGCGCTTCGGGCTGAACGCCAAGCACGGGCCCAGGTTCGCTGTCACTGACCCGGAGGCGACGGCGCTGGGCGTGTGGGATGGGACGGACCGCTGCGCCTTCGCTGTGAAGAAGATGCCAGGTTGGACGTCGGTGTACGTCGGGGCGGGGCCGGTACCGATTGGGCTGCTGAGGAATCTGTCGGCGGCGGCGGGCGTGCATGTGTACTCGTCGCGGCCGGACGTCGTCTACGCCAACTCGTCGTACCTGGTACTGGTGGCGAACGGCGACGGGCAGCGGACGTGCCACCTGCGCACGCCGATGGTCCGCCTCGGCGGGACGCAGGTCGAGACAGGCGACGTGCCGATCAACATGACCCACGGGGATGTGGCGTTCTGGGAGAGGAAGGCGCAGTAGATGCCTGCCGTCGTAGCGTAATCACGAAAGGGAGAACACAAATGCCAGAGCGCAACTTCCAGTTTCGACAGCGGCTCAATGTCGTGCATGCGGCGGGACGGCGGGATCCGGCGGCGGCGCCGGTGGCGAACGAGGTCGTCGTTGAGGACGGGTGGCGCATCGTCGTCAGCCCCGAGGCGTCCGACTTCCTCGTCGGCGTGGCGAAGGATCTTCAGGATTACCTCTTCACGAGCATGGGCGTGTCGACGCTGCTGACGCGTGAGGGAGGCGAAGGCAAAACGATCCGCCTCACCACGAAGGCAGAGTCCCCTGACCTGGGCGATGGGCTGTCGGTGCCGCGCAGCTATCGCCTGATCGTCGGCTCGGACGGCATTGTGATCTGCGGCTGCGATGAGCGCGGGACCGGGCAGGGGTGCTACTACCTCGAGGACCTCATGAACCTGCGCGAGGCCCCCTTCGTCGAGACGCAGGACAGGGCGCGGACGCCGATCTTCTCGCCGCGCATGGTCCATTCGGGCTGGGGCATCGACCAGTTCCCCGACCCGCACCTCAACGCCATTGCCCACGCGGGCATGGACGCGGTCCTGGTGTTCGCGAAGGGCCCGGACATGACGACGGTGGGCTACCTCGACTTCAACGACCTCGTCGACCGCGCGGCGATGTTCGGCCTCGACGTCTACCTCTACAGCTACCTTCTCAGCGAGAGGAACCCCGACGACGACGACGCCGAGGAGTACTACGAGAGCACCTACGGGGCGCTCATGCGGGCGTGTCCGGGGGCGAAGGGGATCATCTTCGTCGGCGAGTCCTGCGAGTTCCCGAGCCACGACCAGCACACGACCGGCAAGCTGCGCCTCGATCCCACCGTGGATCACGCGGTCGACCACCGCCCGAGCCCGGGCTGGTGGCCGTGCTATGACTACCCGCAGTGGCTCGACCTTCTGAAGCGGATTCTGCGCAAGTACAACCCGGATATCGACATCGTGTTCTGGACCTACAACTGGGGCTGGGCGCCCGAGGAGGACCGGCTGGCCTTGATCCGATCGCTGCCTACGGACATCTCTCTGCAGGCGACCTTCGAGATGTTTGAGGACGTCGAGAAGGATGGGATCGTGACGCGCTGCGTGGACTACACGGCGTCCTTCGAGGGGCCGGGCATCTACTTCCGCACCGAGGCCGAGACCGCCCACGAGCGAGGCATTCCTCTCTACACGATGGCAAACACCGCGGGGCTATCGTGGGACGTCGGCGTCATACCGTACCAGCCCATCCCCTTCCAGTGGGCGCGACGGTATGAGGCACTGCTCAAGGCGCGGCGCGACTGGGGGCTGGTGGGGCTGATGGAGTCGCACCACTACGGCTGGTGGCCGTCCTTCGTCAACGAACTGGCGAAGTGGGCGTACTGGGAACCGGCGACGACGACTGAGGCGATGGCTGAGAGGTTTGCGGTGCGAGACTTCGGGCCCGAGGGCGCGGCGCTGGCTGTCGCGGCGTGGCGCGCGTGGAGCGATGCCTGGCGCGACTACCCGCCCACCAACGAGGACCAGTACGGGCCCTTCCGGGTTGGGCCGTCGTACCCGCTGCTTTTCGAGGTCGAGCGGGAGCCCTTCCCTGACGCGCCCTACGCTCACTTCGGAAACGAGATCCTCGGCACGCACTATATACCGCATGCGCCGGAGGATCTGGAGGTCGAGATCGAGCTTCTCGAGCGCCTCGCCACGCGCTGGGAGGAGGGGATCGCGTGCCTCGCGCAGGCGGTCGCCCTGGCCCCGGAGCGCAAACGCGCGGAGGCTGTGCGTATGCTGGGCCTCGGGCAGTTCATCCGCCACTGCGTGCAGACCGTCATCAACACGAAGCGGTGGTGGCGGTTGAAGGAGAGGCTGCTGGCTGAGACGGACCCGACGGCGAGGGCGGTTTTGGTCGAGGAGATGACGCGGCTGGGCGAGGCTGAGATCGCCAACGCGCAGGCGGCGATCCCGCTGGTCGACGCCGACTCGCGGCTGGGCTGGGAGCCGAGCATGGAGTACATGACCGACCGGGCGCATCTGGAGTGGAAGATCGCCCAGATGCGGCACGTGCTCGACGAAGAGCTTCCAGCGTTCAGGCCAAGCACGCGCGCATGAAACTCGCGATGTGCTCGGCGGACCGAAGGACCTCGGGGAACACGGGATCGTGGGACTGGAAGACGTGGAACATCCCGGGCCAGACCTCGAGGGTCACGTCGACCCCGGCGGCGCGGGCCTGCTCCGCCGTGCGGGTGGCGTCGTCGCGGATGATCTCATGCTCGCCCACCTGGATCAGCAGCGGCGGAAGGCCGGCGAAGTCGGCGAAGATCGGTGAGGCGAGCGGGTTGCGGAGATCGGCTTCGTCGACGTAGCGATTCACGAAGTCGGGAAGACACGCGGGGTCCATGATGGGCTCGTTCGCCGCCTCGGAGCGTATCGACTCGCCGCTGAGCGTCATGTCGGCGAAGGGCGACAGCGCGATGCCTCCGGCCGGCAAGGGCCGCTGACGATCGCGAAGGGCGAGCAAGGTTGAGAGGGTCAACCCGCCGCCCGCTGAGTCGCCGGCGATGAACAGGGCCTCGGCCTGCGCAGGGCCGGTGGGGCCTGTGGTCCTCAGCCACTCGTACGCGGCGAGGCAATCTTCCAAGCCTGCCGGGAAGCGATGCTCCGGGGCCAGGCGGTAGTCGGGCAGGAGGACGGCGCAGCCAGCCGCCGCTGATATCCTCGCCGCCGTGGCGAGATAGAACGCGCCTGATCCTGAGACGAAGCCGCCGCCATGCAGATAGAGGAGGCGCAGGCCCGGGTCGGCGCCCTCGGCAATCACCCACTCAGCCGACATGCCGGCGACCTCGGCCGGCAGACACTGAACCGATGGGTCGTCGGGGGGACGGCGAGTCGCCATGCCCGCGCGAAGTCCCTCCAGGTCGAAGCCGTCCGCGCCGAAACCCGGCGTTTCATGCAGCATCGAGTAATACTCGCGGCCCTCTTGAGATACCATCGCGTGTCACCTCGTCGTTACGGACAGCAAGGGCCAAGGCGCGGCGGGCATAAATGCCCGCCCTACAGCAAGCGAAAGCGCATCGGCCGCTACTTCACCCGCAGCAGCGTCGCTTCCATCGGCTTCAGAGTGATCTGGTCGCCCTCCACATCGGTCGCACAGCGAAGGTCCCGAAGGCCACTGACCGGCCGGCCGCCCACCGACAGCCGCACAGTCTGCGGCTTGCCCCATGCGTTCGCGATCGCCACCAGCACCCCGTCGCCGTCGCGCACCGCGCGATACTCCAGCGCCCAGGCCGCGTGGCCATCGGAGTCGGTGATCGTGACGGGGCACTTGATGCCCTCGGCCTGCATCTCGGCGAGGAACAGGCCCCAGAGTTGCCGCGATGTCGCGTCGCCCGAGAAGTGCCGCAGCGCCGACGCGGGCAGACTGAGGCTGCGCGGGCGGTTGTACTCATCACGCCCGCATACCGGCGCATCACCGACGACCCACAGCTTCCCGCCGCCCTGGCAGTACTGGGCGATCGCCGTCGCCAGCGCATCGGGCGCGTGCTTCAGACTCGGCGCGATGACTGCCTTGAAGCCCTTCAACTCGCCCTGCGCCGCTTGCCGCTCCGAAACGAACCGCACGGGCACGCCGCAGACGTTGAGCGCCTCGTAGGCTTTCATCATCGCGTCGAAGGCGGTGTCCGACCAGAGCTGCGCGGTGACGCTATAGATCAGCGCGACCGGAGCCTGCGCGCGCTGCAGCTTGACCACTTCCGGAGCCAGCCGCTGGAGGTCAAGGCCGACGCGTCCGACCGCCATCGTGTTCTCCGGACGATGCATGATGCTGCCCTCGAAGTCGCTGGTGCGATCGTAGGTGCGCTCCCAAACCCAGATCATGCTCGCCCCGCGGCCGTGGATCGCGCCCTGCCAGAGGGCGAAGTCGGTCGCCGCGGGAGGGATCAGGCGCTGCTCGCGATCCGTGATGATGTGATCCTCGGTGTTGATGACCGGGACTTCGCGCATGGACCGCTGGAGGTCGTAGTAGGCGTTCTGCCCGAGGAACTGGATGGCGTACTGATCGCCGAGGCCGCCGTACATGCAGCCGCAGTCGTTGCCGTTGAGGTCGCCCATCCACGCGAACTGCTCGGGATCGGTGCCCCAGGCGAGACACTGCCGGCCCGAGGGGACGCACATGACCTTCGCGTGGGCCCAGGTGCCGGGGCGGGCATCGTGGACGACGTCGGCCATGAAGCGGTGGTACTCCGAGAACATGAGCATGTTGAACCGCGCCATCTCGTAGCGCAGCGGCGTCATCTGCGCCTCACTCGGGAGGCTGTCGGTCGCCAGGATCGGCACCGCGGCGAAGCTATCGTAGCTCGTGCCCCACGCGGCGTTGAGCGCGGCGATGGTGCCGAACTTCTGCGCGAGGTAGTCGGTGAACTCCGCCCGCCGGAACGGGTCGTACTGCCAGTTCGTGAAGGTCGGCTCATTGCTCAGGCAGACGCTGTGCAAGGCCGGGCTATCCCCCATCGCCTTGAGCGACGTCTCGAGATGGATCTTGTAGATCTCCCGCGCCTGCGGGGCGTCGACCGCGAGGCCGAAGAACCCGCCGCCGCCCTTCGTGAGGTCCGGCCACTTCGCCAGTGCCCAGCCCGGGAAGTAGTGCGGCGAGGCCAGCCAGCAGATCATCACATTGCTCTTGGCGGCGAGGTCCAGGGCCGTGCAGATGCGGTCTCGCACGGGCTGGTCGGTCACGACACCCTCGGCGGGCTCGGTCGAGTCCGGGCCGATCTCAATCTGGATGATGTTGACGCCCATGTCGAAAAACTTCGGCAGGTCGTGCACCACTTGGCCAAAGTGGCCGAAGCCGGTGAAGAACACCGGGCGCCGCTCGCGCTTGCCGGTCGAGGGGACCAGCGTGTCAGCCCAGAACGCCCCGCCCCGGACGTCGACCTTGCTCGTGACGAAGCGCGGCACGAGGAGGGGCGTCGCCTTGCCGTCGAGATAGGCACGAAGCGTCCGGTCGGTGTCGGTGAGGCTCTGATCGATCACCGCCAGCACGTGCTCGGCGCGGGCGGGACGATCGTGGGCAAGGTCGTCGAGGGCATAGTCCACGAAGTCCTGGGCGACGGTGATCCCGACGCGCTCGTAGTCCGTGGCGATGTGCCGAGCCTCGGCCTGCTCGGCGAGCTTGGCGACTTCGGCCGTACGGGCCTTCAGCCGCGCGGCCTCACTCACGAGGCGAGTCTTGAGGTCGCTCACCTGCAACGCCGCCGTGCCCATCGCGATCTGCGCTCCGCCCGCCGCCACGACTCGCGCCCGCAACTGAGCTGTCGTGAGCGGGATCTTGTCGGCCGGGATGCGCGACGATAGCTGGACGATCCCACCGGTTCCCGCCGCGAGAGGCGCCGAAGTCAGCGCCGTCGCCTTGCCCTTGCCATCGACGGCAGACAGCTCGACGGTCGCATCCGACGTCAGCGGCTGCCCGAGAACCACGACCACGCGCAGGTCGACCGCATCACCCACGAAGGCCACGGGCTTCGCGGGCAGGACGGCAACGCTGCTCCGATCGCTAGCCATCGCCGTGAGGTACTGCGACGGGTCCTTGACCTTGCCGATGCCCGGGGTCAGCTCGATGTAGCCCCGGCGGCCGGCGCCGTCGTTGTCGTTGACCAGTACGTTCAGCCCCAGTACCGGCCCGCCCGCGCCGACTTTCACGCCGATCGCCGACCACTGGATCGCGACCTCGTAGACCGTGTCCAGCCCGGTCCGCTTCACGGCCAGCGTGAAGGCGCGGCTCTGATCGCCGAGGCCCGCCGGCGCGACCCAGCACTGCACCTCGGGCTTGCCGTCGCTGCCGAGCATGAGGCTGTACTCGCTGTCATGCGGGCCATACCTGCCCTCGGTCCGCTCGTGGCGGGGGTCGATGCCAAGCTGGATGCTGTCGTTGGTCCACGCTAGGGCGCCGGGCGCCGCGAACTGCACATCGTCGCGGACCGTGATGCCCAGGTAGAGAGCTTTGCTGTCGGCCGCGGCACGCATGGCCACGCTTAGGTCGTCGTCGCCCTTGCGGTCGGGCATCATCACCACGCCGGCATCCTGGGGCATGCGGATCGGCCTCGCCGCCGCCGGCCAATCCGAGAGGTCGCCATCGATCTTCGGCGCTTGGTCCACCGGAGCCATCAGCAGATACCCAGCGCCCACGGACGCCTCGAGAGCCAGCGCCTTCACCCGCGGCGTGAGGCCCAGCGGGTTCACTTCCTGGAAGCTCACGTCGTCGATCCACAACGCCTCGGTCGGGCTGTCGACGTTGAGGCGGAGATCGTAATCGGTCGCCACGTCGGGCGAGCGCCAACGCAGCTCGAGCATCGTCCAGTCGAAGTCGCCCGTCGGGAAGTGACCGCGCGACAACCATTCCGGCCCGCCGCCGAACCAGCACGTGCCGACGCCCTTGCCCTTCGCCCAGAGGCGAAGGACGTAGTCGGTGTCGGGCGCAAGGTTCCTGATCGCCTGGGAGAAGCCGCAGTAGACGTTCGGCAATCCGGGCAACTCGCTGTGAAACCGCGCGCTGTACTTGCCCGAGTGGGCGACGGTATCGTCGAGGGCGAAGGCCGACCTCGTGGCGTCGGCGCTGCCCCAGGACCAGGCGTCAAGCTTGCCGGCGCCGACTTCGAAGCCGGCGTTGGCAACGAGGTTCGCCCCGACGGTCTCGGCCCACCCGAAGCTGGCGAGCATGAGAAGAGCGATCAAAGAGAGTAGGCAAAGACGCGGGTTCATGCGGTTCATCTCCGTTGATGAGGAAGGGGCCAGCCCCTGCAAGCTTAGAATGCCACGGCTCCGACGGCGTGTCATGTGAGAGCGAGAGGCGACATCATGGGCCGGTCACTTCAACCCTCGCGACGGACAGCGGCGGCAGAGTGACGATGAGCTTGCCCTCGACCGGCTGAAGGTCCCGCGTCTCCACTCGGGCTTCGGTGGCGTCAGGCGACTTCCCGGTCATCATCGTCAGCTTCGCCGGCCCGGCGGCAAGGCCATGCGCCGCTGGGTCTAGGCGCACTTCCCGCGCTGCGTCGGTGGTGTTCGTGAGGACCGCGAGGTAGCGACCATCGCGACGGGCCTCAGTGAGTTGTCCCGAGGCCGACAGCAAGGTCGCGCCCGTCAGTGGGCGCATCAGGGCATAGGCTTGCGCCGTGGGCATCGGCACATAGCCCAGGCGGCCATCGTAGCTGCGATCGTCCGGCGGCTCGAAGCTCCGCTGGTTGAAGTGGAAGACGCCGAAGTTCTGGCTCAGCAGATCGTGGATGCAGGCGATGTCCACGCGCGGCACGGCGAGGAGGTCGAGCACGAACTCGGCCACCTGAACCGCGTGGCGGTAGCGCGGCGTCTTGTCCCAGTAATCGGGCCAGCCGCAGGTAAACTCCGTCACCGCGAGCTTCGAGTGGGCGAAGCCGTGCTTGTCGAGCAGGCCGACCGCATACTCGCAGACCGACCGCCAGGAGTAGTGCAGCGTGAAGTAGTCGATCTTGTCCGCGTAGCCGTGGGCCGCGAGGTCGGTCAGCAGCGTCTCGGCCCAAGCGCGGAACTTCGCGTCCCCGACCATCTCATTGTCGCCGAGCGTGACCAGAACTGCGCAGCCGGGCAGCTCCTTGCGCAGAGCGTCGACATAGGCGCGGACGATCTGGGAGTAGCGCAGCGGGTCGAGCACGGGGTAGCCATACTCCTCGTTGCCCATCTCGAAGAGCGGCACCGGCAGGCCGGCGGCTTTGATGTGTCGCGCCAGACGGCGGACGCTATCGGTCGCTGCGGGGAGCTTGTCGCCGTTGTAGAAGCGCGCCGCGGGGAGGAGGTCCTTGCCCTGCGTCGCCGCCGCGAGAAGATGAAGGCCCTCGGAATCGTATACGGTCGCGGTGTTGAGCTGCCAGATCAGGCGCAGCCCGGCGTCCCCACAGAAGGTCGCGCACTGGTCGAAGGAGACCCAGTAGTTGTACATGTGGTTGACCGGGTTAGGGCTCCAGTTCGCCATGTTGACGATCGCGGCGGCCTCGCGAGTGCGGGCCTCGGAGTCCCAGAAGTAGAAGTTGGCGCACGTGCCTCCGGGCAAACGCACCGCGCCGAAGCCGTGATCCTGCAGCAACCGCGTCAGCTCGGCCCGACGTCCGGAGGCTGCCTCGGGGTACATGGCGATGGCCCAACCTGCGAGGGAGTCCTGGACGTTCGCGCCGAACATCGTGCCCGGCACTGTCGCGCCGAGAGGCACTCCCCAGCACAGCGCGGGCAGCAGGGCTAGCAAGGCATGCATGCGGCTACCTCCCTGCGAGAGTCATCGCGCGCCGGCGACGCGGCGGTAGGTGATCACCAGCGCCCCCGGCTGATCCTTCACGTTCACCAGCAGCCCGGGGGACATGAGGTCGCGGCCGGACAGGGTCTTCGCCTTCGGCTCATCGACATCGCGGACTTCGTACTTCGCCTCGGGATCGAGGCCACGGAGCTTGAGGCGCGCGGCCTCGTATACGCTGTCCGCCCGGCGGAAGACCTGGACGCAGCCCTCGCCGAGGTCGGGCCGGTCGAACTGCCAGGCCATCCACGCGCCGGTCTCCGTGCTGTAGGGGGTGAGAGGCCAGAAGTCGCCGGTGTAGTAGGGGGCGATGCTCTGCCACTGGGCGGTCAGACGCCGGAGGAGGTCGTAGTCGAGGCGGCGGTTGCGGACGTCGAAGAGGCAGTTGGTGAAGGGCACCAT
>PMZA01000086.1:5019-15460 GCA_003170595.1 Armatimonadota bacterium | reverse complement strand
GCGGCAAGGCGACCGGGGTGCGGATGCCTGACCCCTCGGAGGCCCGCTACGACGTCTTCAACGCCATTGGGGCCGGGGCCAACGGCTTCCTCTTCTTCATCTACAACGACACCTGCACGTACCTCGACGGCGCTCTGCGCGGCGAGGAGTTCGACGATACGCTGGTGGACCCGTGGGGCAATCCGCATCCGACATATGAGGCGATCGCGGAGTTGAGCCGACAACTCGTGCCGGCGATGCCGGCGATGCTCGATGCGGTGGAGCCCACTGACCATCTGCCGAAGGTCGAATATGAGGCGGAGAAGCTGTCGCTTGGGCGACTGCGGAACGGGGCGGGCGACTGGGTGGTGCTCACCAGCAAAGTGCTGCATCCGTACCGGGGCACGGCGCGGGTGGCGTTGGGCGATGGACTGCGGCTGTACGATCTGTTGGCGCTGCGAGAGATTCCCAGGCGTGGCGACGGCGGCTTTGACCTCGACCTGCCCGCGGGCGGCGGGGTCATCCTCATGGTCGCCACGGCAAGCAGTTGGAGCACCGTGCGGCACGGGATCGTCGAGCGGCGGGTCGAGCAGGAGCAGGAACGGCTCAGCGTGGAGTGCGGCGTCCTGAAGGCCCAGGGGTTGGACGTGCGGAAGATCGAGGAGGCGCTCAAGCGCGTCGGCCCAACAGGCGCGGGTCTTGAGAGCGTGCGGGAGATGCTGGCCCAGGCGCAGACAGGCAACGCGGCATGCTCGATGATGGGCGGCCAACTCGATCGGGCGCAGCGCAACTTCGGCGAGATCCACGGGCTCATCCGGCCAGTGGTCGCGATGGTGGATGGCACGCAGGACAAGGAATGGCTCGATGCGTTGGCGCAGATCAAGGCGCTGAGTGTCAGGTACTTCGGCCTGCGGCGGGAGTTCAAGGCCGGCGACTTCTCGCACGGCGCGGAACTTCCACGACTCCTTGATGGGCAGCAGTTGCTCAAGGCGAGGGTTTCGGCGCTGGCGGCAAGGTAGACCGGAGGTGGTGCTCATGCGTTGGATGATGATCCTTGCGTGCCTCGCCGTGACCGCGGCGTGCGGGGCCAACATCCTTGAGAACGGCGGCTTCGAGGTCGGCGGCCCGACCAGTGCGGCCGGGTTCAGCCAGCATTTCTTCACAGGCACCTACGAGTTCAAGGTGGTCACGGAGAACGTCCACAGCGGCGGGCGCTGCGTCGCCATCACGGCGCCCGAGACCGGGTGGGCGCGGTGGTATACGACCGACGTGTTCCTGCTGAAGGGCGCGAAGTACCGGCTGTCGTGCTGGGTGCGTAGCGACGGCACCGAGGGCAAGGTCAGCGGCAACGTGTGGATGGTGGGATGCGGCGCGAACCTCCAGTTGGCCTTCGGGCTGAAGCCGCAGTGGACGCAGCTTTCCGGCGAGTTCTCGCCGACCGAGACCGGCCGGGCGGGGCTGTATCTGCAGAACGTCGGCGCCGGCACGGTGTACTTCGATGACGTCGACCTGGAGATGACCGCGCCGCCGCCCGTGGAAGCGGGCGAGCCCGTGCCAACAGATGGCGAGCCGCTGACGGCGATCGTCCTGCCCGCCCAGCCGGCGCTGCATCACCTCTACCTCGCCACCGAGGCCCGCCGGCTCCTCGAAGAGATGACCGGCAAGACGATCGCGATCCGCACCGACGACGGCAAGGCGGTCGGGCGCGGGCTATACCTTGGCGTGACGCCGCCGGGGAAGGACTTCAAGGCGGATCTGGCGCGGCTCAACGACGAGGGCGTGCTGGTGGATGTCAGCCCCGACAGCGTGTGCTGCCAGGGCAAGACGGCGCGGGCGCTGAACTACGCGGTGTACGAGTTCTTTCGCCTGCTCGGCTGCCGGTGGTATGCACCCGGGCCGAGGGGAACCGTCATCCCGAAGGTCGAGCGGCTCACCCTCTCCCCCACGAGGATCGTCCACAACCCATCCTTCGACCTGCGCGGCGGCACCGTCATCCAGGTCGAGGCCCGTCCGCCCAAGTTTGACCTCGGCGGCATCAACGAGGAGCAGTACATCGATTGGGCGACGATGAACCACATGAACCGGCTCAAGGCCGCGTACCCGCAGAGCTGGAACTACGGCGCGATCCGCGGCTATAGCTGGGAGGAATACGCCGGGCACACATACTCGTTCCTCGTGCCGGCGGAGAAGTACTGGAAGGACCACCCGGAGTACTTCCCGCTCGTGAAGGGCAAGCGGACGTACCTTCACTCCAGCGGCCGGCCAGCCGAGCTATGCGTGTCCAACCCCGATGTGGCGAAGATCATGATCGACGGGGCGCTGGACTTCATGGCGAGCCACCCCAACGCGATGAGATTCTGCATCGATGCCGACGATGAGCCGAGCTACTGGTGCGAGTGCGATCAGTGCCGCGCGCTGGATACGGTGCGCAACGACTTCGAGCACCAGGGCAACGGCGTCCTGGACCTGACCGATCGCTGCATGACGCTGGTCAACAAAGTCGCGGCGGCGGTGGGCAAGACCTACCCCGGGCGGTGGGTGGGGACCTTCGCCTATGCATCGACGCGCGAAGTGCCCCACAAGGTCAAGCCGGCGGACAACGTGATGGTCGAGCTGACGTGGTGGGACCGGTGCTTCAAGCATGCGATGGACGACCCCAGGTGCCCGATCAACGCCAAGGGCATGCAGCGCCTGCGCGACTGGCAGAAGTGGACCAAGAACATCACGATCTACGGGTACCTCCAGTACAACAACATGGACGTGCCACAGGTGTACCCGAGGGCGGAGGCAGACTTCCTGCGCGCGGTCCACAAGCGCGGGGTGCGGTGCATGACGGACGAGTGGGACACCACCTTCACGGCGTCGGCGCTGCTCTTGAGTCTGCGGGCGCGGCTTCTCTGGGACATCAACACGGACGTGGACGCCTTCGTGAAGGACTTCTGCGACAGGATGTATGGCCCGGCGAGCGCGCCGATGCAGGCCTACTACGCGCGGATGCAGAGGGCAGTCGAGGAGAGTCCGGAGAAGCACGTGGGCTTCGAGGGCGTCGCCCGCTTCACCCCGCAAGTGCTGGCTGAGTGCCGTGGACTGCTGCGAAAGGCGTATGACCTGGCGCCCGATGACACCGTCCGCGCCCGGATTGTGGAGCAGCAGTTCGGCGTCAACATCGCGGAGTTCTACGGGCTGCAGGCCAAGCCCGACAAGACGCAGGCCGACCAGATCGCGCTGTTCGATCTGAACGATCGCATGCTCCGGGACGCGACGCAGTGGGACTTCCCGGTCAGCATGGGCGCGCACAATGCGATGTACATCGGCTACAAGCCGCCGCTCGCGGCGATGGGTGCGAAGCGGCTGGTGGAGATGCCCGAGATGTGGCAGTTCCGCACCGATCCGGAAGATGCGGGTGAGAAGGGGCAGTGGTTCCTCGGCGGCAAAGTGGACGCGGCGTGGAAGCCGATCTCAATCCACAAGGCCTGGGAGGGACAGGGCTACCCCTCCTACGATGGCTACGGGTGGTATGCGGTGGACGTCAGGCTTCCGGCGAGCGCGGGGCGGGCGTGGCTGCTCTTCGGGGCGATCGATGAGACGGCGGACGTGTGGATCAACGGCGAGAAGGTCGGCGAGAGTAAGGGCGACCCCGCGGTGCTCTGGGACAAGCCCGTGGCCATTGAGGTGACCGGGAAGTACAAGCCGGATGAGATGAATCACGTGGTCGTCCGCGTGCACGACAGCGCGTACGCGGGCGGGATATGGAAGCCCGTGTGGCTGATGGGCAACTGACGCAGGGAGGGCAACGCTATGGGAAATCCGATGAAGGTAGGCGCCGCCGAGGTAGTCATCACTCCACCGGTCGGCACAGCCCTGGCCGGGTACTTTGAGCCGCGCATCTCGACGGGAGTCATCCACGACCTCAAGGCCAAAGCGATCGTCGCGGGCGAGGGGAAACAGGCGGTGGGGATCATCGCCTGCGACCTGATCTGCGTGCCGAAAGGTCTCGTGGCCGAGGCCCGTGCGGCGATCGAGGCGGCGACCGGCATCCCCGGCGAACGCATCCTCATCTGCGCGACCCACACTCATACCGGCCCCGAGACTCGAGGCAGCCGCGATCTGATCCCGCCTAACGATGAGTACCTGGCGACGCTCCCCGGTCTCATCGCCGAAGCCGGCATACGGGCTGCGCAGAACCGGCGCGAGTGCGTGCTCGCCCTTGGCACGGATCGCGAGGAGGGGCTGGCCTTCAACCGCCGGTTCCGTATGCGGGACGGCACCGAGCAGTTCGGCCCCGGGCCGGATCTGGACGAGTTGGCGGGAGTGGCCGGACCGACCGATCCGAAGCTCTCCGTCCTCACCTTCGCCGAGGTGGGCAGCGACCCCTTTGCGGTCATCGTCAACTACTCGCTCCACATCGACGTGACCAGCGGCAACCTCATTTCCGCCGACTATCCGGCGGTGATCACCGAGACGATCCGCGGCGTCTACGGGCCCGACACGATCGTCCTCTTCGTCAACGGCGCCTGCGGCAACATCAACCACGTGCCGTACCTGATGGAGAGGGCCTGGCCCCTGAGCGGCAACGCCAAGACCACGCAGATCGGGCGGGCCCTCGGCGGCAAGGCTCTCTGCATCGCCGAGAAGGCCCTGCCGAGCGTCGACCAGACGGTGGACGTCGTCGGCGAGGTCATGGACGTCCCCTTCTTCGACTGGGACGCTCTCCTCCAGAGCCGGCTGGCGGACGCGCGATCGAAGGCGGAGCCCAACTTCTTTGAGGCGACGCTGATCCGGTGGGCGGAGGAATGGGACCCGGAGGGCACCGAGAAGGTGGAGACGCAGGTGATCCGCCTGGGCGATGCCGTGCTCTGCAGCGCGCCGGGCGAGCTGTTCGTCGAGTGGGGGCTCGAGATGAAGAAGTGGTCGCCCTTCCCCCACACGCTGGTCGTCGAGCTGGCCAACGACAGCGTGGGCTACATCCCGACGTACGAGGCTTTCTGGCGCGGAGGCTATGAAGCGACGCCGGTGGTAAGCGTGCGCCTGACCCCGGCCCTCGGGCAGATGGTTACGGACGCCAACTTCCGCTCGTGTCAGGAGCTGTGGCGAAGGCGGGCGACCTGAGACAGGGCACACCGGGGTGGGTCTTCGCTTACCCCGCGGGGTACCAGCCCAGCAGGAACTCTCGCTCCGTGCCGTCGAAGACCGCCTCGGCCAGGTGCTCGATGCCAAGCTGGTTGCCCCACGAGTAGTTGATGATGAGGCGGCCCTGGAACTCGCAGAAGTCGATGTCCGAGTTGTTGATGTTCACGGCTGTGGCGATGCGCCGGCGCTCGTCGGCGGTCAGTCGGGGGTTGGCGATGACCCGGTCCTCGTCGCAAGCTACCAGCACCGGATTGAGAGGGCTCGGCTCCCAGGTGATAAGGTCGCTGGAGCGCACGACGCGCTGGTCGTAGGCGGGGCCGGGCAGTGCCTCCAGATAGAAGTTGTAGTAGTAGCCGTCCAGGTAGCGCAGGGCGTGCGGGGCCGTGTAGCGCTCCTTGGAGTATGTACACTCGGGCGGGGTCAAGGTCCAGGTGCGCATGTCCGTGGAGGTGGCGAAGCGGGCCGTGAAGGGCACTCCGGCGACCTCGGGCGGTTTGCCCACCTCGAACATCAGGATGAAGTGGTCCTCCGCCCGGCAGAGGGAAGTGTTGAAGATACCCCAGCCCGGGAGGTCGAGGGCGCTCCGCCGCTCCCACTCGCGCATGTCGCGGGAGACGAAGAGGTCCACGCGTTCGCCATCCCAGATATTGGTGCCGGTGACGTAGAGAGTGTCGTCCTCGACGAAAACGTTGCCCAGATGGTAGCCCGTGGCGAAGCCCGGCGAAGGCACGCCGGTCTCGCGGTCCACAAAGCGGAAGTAGGAGTCGCCGGTGGTGTTCCCCGCATAGCCTTCGCGGACGTACTCGAACCGGTAGAGGCGCCCCCGGAAGACCACAGGCGTGGTCTCCACGAGATCGCAATCGATAGTCCCTAGCTTGCGGATAAGCGGCTTCATTGGTGAGGGATCGACTCCAGCTTGATATCGTCAACATACCACTCGACCTTCTCCGTGGCCAGGCTGATGAACCCGAGCCACTCGAGGTCGTCGAAGTTCGCGGTGAGGCAGGGGAGGTCGTCGAAGTGCTGGGGCGCGTTCCCGGCGACGGTCACCGTCAGGGACCACTTGCCCGTCGCGGCCTTCTCCAGGCCACAGACCTGCTGGACCTCGATCCAGTGCTCGCGGGGGACGTCCATTAGCGCCTTCGAGTTGACCGAGAGGTGGCCGGCCGCGTCGATCAGCATCGAGGGTCCGACCCGGAATAGCGTGCGGCTATCGCGCCACTCCACCGCGGCGATGGCCCCCGTCTTCAGATAGAGCGCGAAGCTGAATCGCGCAAGGCCCTCGCGGAAGTGAGGCTGATAGTAGAAGTGAGGGTTGAAGACCTGGGCGAGCAGGGGCGAGTCAACCAGCTTCAGGGAATGGACGCCTGAGTGGGCGACCTCCCTGGTGACGCGCACGGAGCTTGCGGCCAGGGCATCATCGCCGAAGACGATGGCATCCCGCGGCGGCCCTCCCTCGGCCGTGGACTCGAAGTCATCGGCGACGGCCTGAGGAAGAGGAGGAGGAGGGATCGGCGGCAACCCCGTAGCCGCGAACTTGACCGCCCTGGGCAGAGCCACCCACGCCGGGTCGCCGTAGAGACCACACCGGGACGTGTCGATGGGCTTGAAGCCAAGCTGCGTGATAGCCGGCGAGGTCGGCTTGAGGGCGAAGTTGCCATGGCCGGGATCGACGAATTGCGGGTCGGCCACCAGGGAATGGCGGTCCATGCCCTTAGCCTGCCACTCCTCGAAGGTCCCGTCATAGAACTCGAGAGGCTTGCCGTCGATGCGCCAGAACAGGTTGTAGTCCCAGGGCGGGGCGGTGTCGTCGCGGCCCGCGTCGTCGTCGAACATGACGCCCTGGGCGACGTAGCAGATATTGTGATCGAAGGGCGTTGTCGGCGTGCCCTCTGTCTTCCCGCGCCAGAGTAGCTGCCGGGCCCCGCAGGCGAAGATGTTGTTGCGCACCACGTTGCCGAACATGTCGGTATTCGCATAGCCGCCGCAGGTGGTGTTGTAGATGACGTTGTTCTCGCTGGTGATCCCGGTGCTGCCGGCGTCGTGGTAGATGCCCCACGCGTAAGGCGGGGTATCGTAGGCGAAGATGTCGTGGATCAGGTTGTTGCGCAGCACCGTGCCGGTCTCGCGCCCCAGCGTATAGATGCCGCCCATGTCGCTCATAGTGCCCTTGCCCACGTGGTGAAGGTGGTTGAACTCCACCGTGTTGCGGAGGGTGCGGCTGGGTCCGTCGCCCCAGACCCAGCCGAGTGAGATGGCCGTGTAGTAGCCGTCGCAGATCTCGTTGTGGCTGATCGTGTTGTCGCTGGAATGGGCGAGCCAGATCCCCACCGCGCCTGCATACACCTCGCCGTAGTTGTGGATGAAGTTGTTGTCCACCAGCGTGCGGGAGGTCTCGGCCATGTCGCTGTCGGCCATGACCGCCTCGCCAAGGCGTAGGCCCCCGGCGCCCACATCGTGGATATGGTTGCGCACGATCCGGCAGTCCTTGCAGCCCCGGCGCAGCCAGATCGCGTAGGTGCCCACGTGGGCGATGTCGCAGTCCTCGACGAAGCAGTCGCGGGCGGCGTCCCCAGTGATCGCCGCGGGGACCCTCACTGCCGCCTGCTCGCTGCTGTTGCCCTCCGGAGCCAGCACCCAGTCCTCGTGGGCGAGGGTCAGGCCCTTGAGGCCGACGTACTCGACCCACTGGCCGGCCGCCGGATCGCCACGCCATTCCACGAGGCTCGTCAACCTCGGTGCCACGACCTCGGCGGTGTCGATCCGCTCCCCGGGCCGGGGGTAGTAGCTCAGCACGCCCGTGGTGCGGTCGAGGTACCACTCGCCCGGGCTATCGAGGAGTTCGAGGGCGTTCTCGACATAGTAGCGCTGCTGTTTCTCCCAGTAGCCGAAACTCCAGACCTCCCTGCCGGGAGCGACGAGGTCAACAACGTTCGCCGTCGTGTCCACCGACTTAAGGGGGTGGATGGACGTCTCCCACGAGTGCATCACGACGACGTCGGCGTCCTGGATATGCGCGTAAGACTTGAGGTCGCCCGGGCGGAAGGCGAAGGCGGTCTTGGAGCGATCGACTTCCTTGCCATCTGGGCCGACCAGCGGCGGGGCGGACCCGGTCATGTGGAGGTAGCCCTGGTTAGGGGTGCGCGCTCGAGGGCAGCGGCGGCCGTTCACGAAGAGCTGCATGGGGCGCCAGCCGTCTTCCACCACACCAGGCACCCGTGTCTTCCATAGGACGCCTTCCGCCCTGAAGCCGCCAAGGCGTATACCACCACTGAGCACCGGCTTCTCGCCGGGGTAGGCGGCATACGTCACCGGGCAGCCCGGGGCGCCGGAGTCGGCCGGGGTGAAGACGATCGGGCTGTCCAGGCGGTACGTGCCCGCGCGGATCAGGACGGTCACCGGCGCCGTGAGGGGCCGCGGCAGGGCGCGGACGGCTCGCTGGGCCGCTGCCACGGTGGCGAAAGGCCCATCGGTCCGCGTCTGGGCTGGTGCGGGAAGGCGCCCCGACCAGGTGTCGCGGCCTTGTGGGGAAACGTAGAAGCGCTCCGCGGGGCCATCCTGTGCGCGTGCCGTAGCGGCACAGGCCCACAGAACGGCCGCAAGGAGAACGACAATTCCTGCGCCCAGCGTTGGTCTCATGGCAACCTCCGACGTCTGACCTCGGTGGACGAGGCCGCTCCCGCCCTCAACACGCCCTACAAGTCCCGGTTGCCCGGCCGCCGAAGGCCACTTCAGACGCGGGCGGGGCAAGAGGGTAGTCGTCCCGTTCCGCGCGGTCACCCGGGCTGTCGACCGGGAAAGCAGCCCATTGTTCGCCTCAACTCCTCGAAGGCCTTCAGTCGCTCCTTCTCGCCGGACGGGCTAACGATCCGGCGGAGCCGGCGTTCGGTGTAGATGGCCCGCCGCTCGCCTCGCATCTGCGCCGTTCACACACACCCCTCCGGGCTTGCCGGCGAAGGATACGGCGTCCGCGGGCATCCGAAAGGCAAACGGCCCCGCCTGGAACGGAGGGGCCGTCTTGATGCCAGCGGATCTCAGTGCGGCGACTACCCGGCCAGGTGCACCAGGACGCGGAGGCGCTTGAGGCTATAGGTGCCCGCGTTGCCCTTGAAAGTCCAGTCGAGGGTCTTGCCATCGCTGTTGCCGATGCCGACGTCAGCGCCGGCACCCGCGCGCCAGTTGTTGTAAGCGAATATGGTCTGCTTGGCCTCGTAGTTGCCGACCTGCATGGACCCATAGCCCTCGACCGGGTCACCGGGCTGGTCGCCGAAGTCGTACACGGCATCCGAGGCGTTGGGGACGCCCGCCGAGTTGGGAGGCCCGTAGTTGTTGGGCCAGAACTCGAGGTTCCCCTTCAGGCCCGTTTCCGTGACGATGCCGTCCACATTCGACGCCACGGTCATGTCCTCCACCTTCTGCTGGAAGAACTCGTGGGTGGCCACGGCAGGGACACCGATCTTGTGGGCGTCCGCCGTGAAGGCCTTCATGGAGACGAAGACATACTTCACCGGCTTGCCGGGATCCTGGAGTTCGAGCAGGTAGCCGATGCGGTCGAAGGGCTTGACGGTGCCAGAGTTGTCCACGTCGTAGGGCAGCGTGCCACCGGCCTTGGCGATGTCGAGGTCATAGACGAGGGTGTAGCCGGCGGCCTCGGCGATCTTGGGCAGCATGTCCGGGCGGGGCAGCTCGCCGGCCTTGAAGGGCAGAGCGGGCAGGCCATCGCTGTTTACGAGATTGGTCAGGGCGTTCTTGCTCCAGGCAAAGCGCATGGCCTGGGGGCCCTTGACGGCCGGCGAGGAAAGGACCACGGAGTCGCCGTCGATTCGGGCAGTGGCGTCCACGTAGCCGGTGTCCACGTTCGCGATCTGGAACCACGTCGGCGCCTTGCCGTCGGTGGTCTTCAGGCCTGCGCCGATATTGCTGAAGGTGACGCGGATTGTGTCGCCCTCAACCTTGAAGGACTTGTAGGTGGGCCCGGTGCAGACCACGCCGGTCTTGCCATAGGTCCCGGCCAGGGCCAGGAGCGCCAGACGGTGGCCGACGGCCTGCTTGTTCGTCGGGTGGATGTTGCCGATGTCGGCGACGTCCATGGTGGAGGCCATGCCGGTGTTGGGGATGGCGGTGGCGGCTTCCTGAGCCTGCCAGAACTTCGCGAGGATATCCGGGGGCTCGTCTTGGCCGGCTCCGATCTGGTAGTTGAACGGTGCGATCTGGACGAAGTAGAAGGGGAAGTTGCCCTCTTTCCAGAGCTGGCGCCAGCCGCCGATGAGAGCCTTCATCTTCTCCGTGTAGACCATCCCGTCGAAATGGTTGGACTCGCCCTGGTACCAGA
>PMZA01000086.1:0-4933 GCA_003170595.1 Armatimonadota bacterium | reverse complement strand
CCCGCGAGCCACTTGTCCAGGCTGGTCAGGTAGTCACCGAGGGCCTGCTTGTAGGCGGGCGAGGTGGGCTGGGTGAGCTGGATCTGCTTGGTGAAGCCGTCCAGCGAGGGGACCTGGGCGAAGCCTACCGGCGGGGTCCACGGCTCGATGAGGGTGCCACCCCAGGAGGAGTTGATGAGGCCGATCGGGACCTTCAGCTCGTTCAGAAGGTCGCGGGCCATGAAGTAGCCGCAGGCGGTGAAGCCGGGGACGGTCGCGGGGGTGCAGACCTCCCACGTCGATTGCGGCACGACGTCGCTCTGTGGGGAGCCGGCGGTGGTGTAGGGGGCGACATGGAACTGACGGATCTGGGGGTAGTTGGCGTGGGCGATCTCGTCCTGGGCGTTCATGGTGCCGCCAACGGTGAACTCCATGTTGGACTGGCCGGAGCAGATCCAGACCTCGCCGACGAGGACGTCATCGAAGGTGACGGTGCTGCTGCCGGTGACGACGAGTTTGAAGGGGCCACCGGCCTTCTGGGCGGGGAGGTCGGCGCGCCAGGCGCCATCCGCGCCGGCGGTGGTGCCGGCGACGCTGTCGCCGAGGCGGACCTCGACCTTCTCACCGGGATCGCCCCAGCCCCAGACGGGGATGGGCATCTCGCGCTGCAAGACCATGTGACTGCCGAAGACGTGGGGAAGGCGTACCTCCGCCCGGGCGGCAAGGGTTGCCAGCAGGCAACTGGCGACCAGGACGGTAACGATCAAGGACTTACTGTTCATGGTGATCTCCTTCCATCGCGGCCCGAGGGGCGGACCGCGGACGGTGCAAGTGTGGCGGAGGAAGTTCGCCCTCGAAGAGGAAGGACCTGCATGGTCCCCTTGGGCTGCGCCCCAACGGGCCTATAATGACGGCCAGCCTGAACCTGTCGTGGGAGGCAGGGCCATGAGCAAACGATCGCAGTGGACGTGCAGGTGCGTGTCCGTGTGGTTGGTGGCTGTGGTTCTTGGCGGCGGGATTGCGCTGGCGGCCGACTACTCGCCCATCGGTGGGTACGGACCGCCCGCCGATGGCGAGAAGTACGTCAAGGAGCACCCCCAGGACTTCGACGCGTCGTTAATACTCGCCTGGGATTACGTGATGGCGGGCCGCTACGACGACACCGAGCGTGAGCTGAAGCGCGCCGAGACGCTGCCGGTCAAAGCCGACGACCACAGCAGGGTTCGAGAGTACAGGGCCCAAGCTCTGCTGCGCCAGGGCAAGATCGACGCGGCCATCGCCGAGCTTCGCGCCGAGGCGGACGAAGCTAAGTCGAGTGGCGGCGTATGGGGCGCCCTGAACATGCTCAGTGAAGTGATCCGGCTCTACCGCCGTGAGGGCTATATCGATGTTTGCTTGGAAATGATCGACGTCGGCTCCTTCCCTCGGGCACGGTGGAGCACGCCGATGCTGATGCTGGCGGCATACAACTCGACTTCGGGCCTCCGCAGGCCGCTCGATGTCGACTGGGAGGCAGTGACGGCCCTAGCGGCCTGCGGCGGGAAGACCAGCGCAATGGGCCCAGCGCTCGCCGACGCCGTCGAAGCGATCTCGCCCGACTCCAAGGCCTATCCCGCCGCCGCGAAGGCTCTCTGCGACTACTACAGGGACGCCGGTAACTTGGACCTGGCGGCCAAAGCCGGCGAGCGGGCCGTCAAGCTCGATCCCGATCACTGGATGGGCCCCTGGCTGCTGGCGCAGTGCTACGAGAAGCAGCAGAAGCCCGATGATGCGATCAAGCAGTACCAGGAGATGGAGCGCACGGCCGGCCACCAGCTCGACGTTGCGCAGTTCGCCACTTTGCAGATATGTAGTATCCACGAGCGCGCCGGACGGCTCGACCTGGCCTTTGAGGAGTACCAGAAGACGATCTACGCGTACGCCGGGCATTGGGAGCCCCATCATCTCGCGGCGCTCGCGATGAGGATAGGGAAGGCCAAGGAGGCGCTGGCCTTCTTCCAGACGAACCGGGAGCAACTGCTGCTTGCGATGGACTCGAAGCCCGACCCCGCCTGGCTTGGCTATAACGTGGCTGTCATGTGCGCCGCGTTGGGCGATCGGGACGGCATGGTTTTCAACCTCGCGCCCCTCATCCAGGAGATGGCTGCGCACAAGAGCTGGGAGGGCGAACTCCTGGCGGAGGCCGCGGAGGCGCCGGACCCAGCGGGCCGAGATATCCTCCTCGCCATATTCGAGCAGGAGAGCAGCTTCCCGGCCGACCAGGTCCAGACCTGCGCCGAGGGGGCCGTGGCGTTCGCTCCGGACCTGCCGGGCGCCAACCTCCTGCTTGCGCAGATCCTGGCCCCGACCGACCCGACGCGGGCGAAGGTCTTCGCGGCGAAGGCGCTGGAGAAAGCCCCGGCGGGAAGCGCGATAGCGAGAGTAGCCCAGTATCTGCTCGACAAGCTCCAGGGCAAGCCAGCCCCCGGCGCGGCCCAACCGCCGCCGGGCAAGTAGAGGACGAGCGGTAGTAGACCCACTGGTCACCATGACGAGGAGTGAGTAAGGATGCCAGACGCACAGAAGATCGGCGAGACGGAGCATTTCTGGTACAAGCTGCAGCCCGAAGGGGTCTACATCGACTCGCAGTGCGACAACAAGGCCTTCGGCTATATGGACGGCCGGCTCGTGCTGTCCGAGGACTGCGGCCACACCTGGCCGCACAGCCTGGACTTCCCCGAGGCGCACAACCTCACCTTCAGCTGCATCCTCAAGAACGGGAACGTCGTCTTCGCCACCCCTGCGAAGATCTACGTGAGCACGGACAACCTGCGCACCTATGAGCAGATCACGGTCAAGGACGTGGATGGCAGCGACTACCTTCCCCACACGCCCAAAGACCCCGGCAACCCCGGCTGGTACTTCCACACGATCCCGGGCGTGAACACCTTCGACGTGCACGGTACCGAGATGCTCATCTGGGGCAACTACTGCAACGTCGTGGGCGGGGCGGCGCCGGTGAACATCTACTACTCCACCGACGGCGGGCAGACCGTGAAGATCGCCTACAAGTTCGGGCAGAGCCCCTACACGCATGACGACGGCTCGCCCGGTGGCGGCGAAGAGGGCATCGCGCTGGGCGATCCCGATAACCCGCTGTGCTGCCGGCACGTGCACACGGTAGCCTACAACCCCACCGAGGACGCCTTCTACACCTGCACCGGTGACCACGATAAGCCGGAAGGCTACGAGTGCCATTGGCTGCGGGGGACGTATGACGCGGCGGCGGATAGCTGGGACTGGCGGGTGATCGTCTCGGACCGGATGAACTCGCGGTACAAGGCCGGCGGGATCAGCTTCGTGGACGGCGACCTCTACTGGATCAGCGACTCCAACTGCCGCGAGCCCTACGACCGGGGGATCTTCCGGTGCGCACCGGCCGACATCGCGCGCCCCGAGGCCCACACGCTGCTGTTCAACCCCGGGGTCGAGTCGGGGAACATGATCATCGAGGACAACGTCATCCTCGCCTCGCACTGCGCGCCGGCCTCGCCGATGGCCTGCGGCTTCATCGTGTCGCTGGACGGCGGCCAGACGTGGGCTCAGCACGATCTCAAGGAACTGGGCAGGCGGTCGCCGTGCCGGTTCCATGCCAAGAACAGCGAAGGCTGGTTCCGGGTGGACTTGCGGTCGGAGTGGGTGGACTTCGCTGAGGTGCTGTTCATCAAGCCGAAGAGCCCGTAGCACCGATCGGTGGAGTTCCTGAGGCTGCCCGAAATGGGGGGGAAGGATAGTGCCGGATTCGACAACGCCCGAGACGGGCACCGATTTGTGGTGCAGCCGCTGCAAGACGCCGGTGGGCCAGGTCACGTGCCCGGACCCCAGCGGCCGGGGGTACCACAAGCTCCTCTGCGGGCCCAGGATCACGGTGGATGGGATCGTCCGGATGACGGGGGACCGGTACCTGCTCGTGCGGCGGAAGGGAGGCCGGGCGACCGGGCTACTGGCACTCCCCGGAGGCTTCGTGGACCTGGATGAGCAGTGCATACCGGCTGTCAGGCGTGAGGTCGAGGAGGAGACCGGCCTCGAGATCCCGCTGGAGGAGTGGGAGTTGAGCGGGATCTACGAGTACGGGCAGAACAACATGGCGTTGGTCTACGCGGCCGCGTGGGAAGGGGACGATCCGCCGCAACCGGCCGGCGACCATCCCGAGGTCGCGGAACTGGTGTACCTGCGTCCGGACGAACTCGACGACCGACGCTCCGAGTTCGCCTACGACCACTGCGAGATGCTGGCGAACCACCTTGCCGGGAGGCGTAAGGGGCTGCGATGGGCGGAGGCCGACGTGCCGCCGACGCAGGCCTGAAAAGAGAGAAGGTGAGCGCCCCGGTGAAGTTGCTGAGGACTGCCTGTATCGCCTTGGGAAGCCGGGCGGTGTCCACGCTCGTGTCCGCCTTCAGATAGGGCAGCTTCCACGTGGCGGGGTTACTCGCATCTCCCACATACGCGAAGCAGTGGACTGGCAGGTGGTACTTGGGGTGAAGCAGTGCCCCCGCGGCCGCCTCGCAGAGGAGCGTCGGCTGAGTTTCCGCCGCCGGTGGAAGCAGCCTGAAGCCGACCTCAGAGCAGTCGGGGCGGATAGGTACGAGCGGGGCAGCGTCCTCATCACCAGCAACCTGCCCTTCTCGCAATGGGAGCAAATCTTCAAGGACCCGATGACGACGGCGGCGGCGATAGACCGGCTGGTGCACCACAGCGTGATCCTGGAGCTCAACCTGCCCAGCTATCGCATGGAGCAGGCCAAGCAGGGCCGGCAGCCGACGGTGGCTACTGAGAAGACTGCCAGACCCGCCAGCAAGGGCTGACTACTGCAGGGGCTGTCTACTCACCATACCCCCACCACCCCAACTTCACTACGCAAAAGACAGGCAAAAACTGTTGTCGTTGTAGGAAAAAGTAGTTGACGTCAAACACC
>PMZA01000538.1:19161-21985 GCA_003170595.1 Armatimonadota bacterium | reverse complement strand
CGCCGATGGTGTCGCTGGTAAGCGGCTGCATCGAACCGCTGCGGTCGAGCACGACGTAGATGTTGGTGCCGGGCGCGCCCTTCTTGGGCTTGAACGCCACCTCCACTTCGTCGGTTACGTCCACTCCGCCTACGGTGACCTTGATCTTACCTTCCGCCATATCGGCTCTCCTTTGGCTTGACTACTGGTTTAGGTGCTGGGTGCGACTCCCCAAAGGAGGGGCCGTCGAAACTCCCGTCGGTCCTGAGAATGACCTTGCCGTCGGCGTATGTCAACGACTGATCGCGGCGCAGCAGGCTTCGGGCACGGAGGTACTCGGTGAGGCGCTGGCATATCACAGCGCCTACGTCGGCGTGGCTTTGCGTCTGTAGCTGTGCTTGTAGCCGCTCGATCAGTTCCTCGTGCCCGCACGACATTCCGACCTGAATGACCTCCTGCCCATGCGGGTAGACCGTCGCGACCGGCTTACCGTAGGAGGTGATCTGGAAGGGCTCCTTGAGTGAGCGCACCTCCGCCATCACGTCCACCATCTTGACGGTCCTCACCAGCGACCCAGCCTCTCCATGCGCTCCCAATGTGTAAGTTTCTCGCACGCCGCCTTACACTCGGGGCTCTCGAAGTGCTCGCCAAGTTGGCCGAGCCGGTACGGGCCGCCACAGAGATGGCAGGTCCGAGGATGGCCCAACCACCACAGCCAGAAGACGCACCACGCCACTAGAGCAACGGTCGCAGCGGCCCAGATCACGGCTTGCCCCCGCTGCGTGGCCTCGGGCTGACGATGAAGCGGTCATGCTCGCCCAGTAGCAACGTCCACCACGGCTGCGGGCAGCGAGCCTGGGCTTGATAGACTGGCTTGCCGTCGCGGCCGTCGTAGCGCACGAGGCGGTGGACGATCTTCAGGCGGCGCCCGCACTGAGCGCAGAACTCGGGTAGATCGTTGGCCGTCTCGACCAAGTTTGGAAAGACCACAGCGCTCATGGCTTCGCCTCCGGCATCGGCTGCGGACTTGGCTCCTCGCCCACGCCGGTCGGCGGGACGAGGTAGGCGACGGGTGTGGCAGCCCTGAAGCCAAGAGCGGGCAGGCACTGCCCCAGCGCCGCCATCGAGTAGAACGTCAGGTCCTCGTCCTTGGGCGCTTGCCCTTGCGGCATGATCGCCACGCCCAGCACGCCGCCAATGGGGATGAGGTGCAGCACCATCGCCTCGGCGTCGTTGGCGTCACGTTCTCGAAGCTGGATGCTGTACACCTGATCGACGTTCTGGTGATTGAATTCAGCGAGCAGCGTCCGTGCGGCATCTACCGTGCCATGCGGGACCTTGTAGCTGGTCATGTCGTCTCCTCGGCGAGCAGTGCCATGAGCGGTCCAAAGAGGTGGTCGGGGACGGCCCACGAGCCCGCCCATCCGCCTTTGCCGTCATCCATTTCGAACGTCTTACCGAGCCAACCAGCCTTCGTCTTCAGTGGCCGCAGCGCCGCGCGTAGTGCTTCCTCACCGGCCCGATGCTTATCGAGCGCCGCGCACGCTGCCTCATAGGCATAGGCGGTCGGATAAGGCTGGCGGTCTGCCCGCATCCTCTCGATGATCTTGTCGCAGATCGGGCACTCGGCGACCTGATACATGATGCCCATGTGCTTGTGGAGGTCGCGCAGCAGCGGCATCTGCCCGCGCTCGCGGTCGGCGAGCGTTCGCAGGACCGCGTCAGCGGCCCGCAGGTATGCCTCCTGCATCTCAGGCGTCAGGTCGTCCCACCACATCAGGTCCGGGTTGACAACGGCCTTGTAGATCAGGTCGGCCCACTCGATCCGGGTCACGAGCCGCGCTCCTTCTGGACCTCTGCGGCGAGCTTGCCCAGCTTGCGCAGATTGGGATCGGTGGCGTTGGAGAAGGGCGCCAGCCGACCGGCGAGCACGTCGATTGACGGCTGCCTCCGGGGCTGCTTCCGAGCGTCCATGGGAACTCCCTTGGCGAATTTAGACCCGACTACGAGGCTAGTGGTTCACGGAGCGGATGTCAACAAGAGTGTGGTGCCGGAGACAGGAGTCGGACCTGCATGGTTTCCCGCCAGCTTCTAGGGCTGGTGCGTCTGCCAGTTTCGCCACTCCGGCAAGGGATGGGGGCGAGTCGGCCGAGAAACTAACTCGCCCCCATGGTGGACCCGACAGGAGTCGAACCTGCGGCCTCCTGCTTGCAAGGCAGGCGCTCTGACCGACTGAGCTACAAGCCCGTTGGCGCCAGCGGTCGGGATCGAACCGACGACCCGCTGTTTACAAAACAGCCGCTCTACCTCTGAGCTACGTCTGGCGAATGGTCGCCGTGGAGAGACTCGAACTCCCGTGGACTTGATCCCAAATCAAGTGTGCGGCCACTACACCACACGGCGACGAAGGTTGGCGGAAGCGGTAGGACTCGAACCCACACGCCTTTTTAGGGGCATCACGGTTTTCAGGACCGATTAGCTCACCAATGCGCGCTTCCGTAATGGCGGATCGGGCGTGAGTCGAACACGCATCGGTGTGACCCGGCCTCCTTAGCGGGGAGGTGCAATAGCCGTTCTGCCACCGATCCTTTGGCACGGCTCCCCGGAGTTGGACCGAGCAAACTGGTTTTGGAGACCAGCGCGCCTACCGAGGCTGAACCGCAGACGAAGCATAGCTCCGGGCGCAGGTGCAGGTCAACGAGGAAAGCGGCACCACGCCAAGCTCGGCGCGCAAATCGTCAACCGAGCGAAGGCCGAGGCCAGTTATGGCTTGGTAGTCGGCGGCTATCTGAATATCGCAGTTCGGCTCGTGCACCCAGCTTGGTCGAGTGGCGACCCACAGCAT
>PMZA01000538.1:0-19103 GCA_003170595.1 Armatimonadota bacterium | reverse complement strand
TGCTCCATCGAGATGCCGCCGACCAGGGGGTTGGGCCTGCTGGGCGCCTTAGGCTCGGGCTTCGGGTAGAGCCACGGATAGCGAGCCTTGCGCCGCCGCTCCGCCTCAAGCTCGATCTCGATGCAGGCGTCGAGAGAGTGGCTCTCGCAGGCGTGGAACAGCGCGTCGAGCGTGCCAGCCTTGCGAACGGCCTTAGTGAAGAAGGTGCCGGTTACGGACGCGTCCGGCAGGCTTTCGACGTTACCCGTTGGCTTGCTACGGGCCGCAATCACCACAAGCGGTTGCCTCGTTTGTATGGTAGCGGGGGCTGGAGTCGGACCAGCGTAGGCCGGGTTATGGGCCCGGAGGGAAGCCACACATCCTCCCCGCCTCGATGACTCTACCACCGGATGCCGCCACAGAGCAAGATGCGCATGTACCAGCCGAACGTCCAGCCCGTGCGGTTGGTGGGCACGATCAGCGTGTCGCCCATGATGGACATGTGGCCGTCGAGGTAGGGGGCTCTCGATAACTCGAAGGCCACCCAGCGGGATCACGGCATCCTGTGCGGTCGTGCGAACCACTTGTGACAGTAGCGGCAGCGCATCACCAACTTGCTCGTGACTCGGTCCACGAAGCTGACCACGAAGCGGTCATAATCGGGGGCATGGAGCCCGAGACGGCATAGCAGACGCCTCATAGCATCTCCATTCGTGCCCGTAGAACGATGTCCTCGATAGGCGCCGGGTCGGGCTCGGGCCAGTTGGCGTCGGCTGCCAGCATGTCGCAACTGGCACGCATGGCGTCGATAGCAGACAGGACGGACTCCGCGCTCCACTCGCCCTTCTTGATGGCCATGCACATCGCTTGCTCCGCGCCTTCGAGTCGGACCGGGAGCACGCCCGTCGTCAGCGCCGCACCCAGCCCCATCAGCAGCCGGACGAGGTGCGAGCCACGCTTGCCGGTCAGGTGCTTGGCGTTTGGATCACCGGTGGCCGCATAGCCGCCGAGGATGCGCCGCTCCTTGGTGACCCAGCCGAGGTAGCTGTTGATCATGGCGGTGGTGAAAAACGAGGTACGAATGGCGCGTATCTCATCGATTAGCCGGGTGTGCATCCCCGCGTCCGAGGCAATGATGTCGTAGGCGGTGATTGGACCGTCGATGTCGATCCAGAGCAATTCCATGATGTTCGGGTTGCCCTTCAGCAGCAGCCGAGCGAAGTGCGCCAGTTCCCAATAGGTCGTATCCGGTGGCACCTCGATTGTCTCAGGTGGCTTGTGCAGCCCGAGCAGCATCTTGGTTGGCACCTGATAGACGCCGCGCCAGTCCTCGTCGGACGTTGGCGTAGCCAGGTTGGTGGCGTGGCTGCCCGACAGCACCTTGTAGAGCAGGCGGCTGCCGTCGGGCAACTCGGTCACAGCCCCTCCGACATCGGCAGCGACACGTCGCCTCGGCCGACGAAGCGAGCCACGGCCGCCACGTCCGCCTTGGAGATCGTCACGGTCTTGCCGGTGGACACCAGCTTGAACCGGAAGTTTCCGAGTGCTCGGTGCAGGGCCACGTACTCGCCGACCGTGGCCGAGTAGACGTCGCCCTCCGCGCAGGTGGCCGCGCCAGTCGCGGTGATGCCTCGCTTGTCATCGATGACTGTCACGTAGGTCGTGGCGCCCGCTCGTTTGACCTTGACCTTCATGCCGTTACCTCCCACAGGTGCCAGACAATCCCGGACACCACGGTGCCTATGAAGCGCCCGTCCGGCGGTGCCTGCCCCGTCCGAACGAGCATCAGATCGAGGTAGCCGCGCTCCTTGGTCGGAGTCACGTCCTCGGAGACCCAGACCACGAGCCCGTGGTCCTGCATGCCAACCGAGAGAGCCACGCCATAGGCGCCCGTCAGCGCGACACGCTGAAGGATCGCTGGCGTCGCTGCCAGCTTGTACTTGAGGATGCGGCGGTCCATGTCATTTCTCCCTATTGCGGCCGGGGAGCGTGGAGGGGGACCACGCCCCACCGGCTGGTGGCGAGTCTAGCTCTAGCCAGCGCGGGAAGGCAAGAAGGAAAGATGGTCAGGGATGACAGCCTCGAACTGCCCCTGGTGGAGCCACAGTCCACCGTGCCGCCTGCAACACTTATCCCTGAAGAGTGGTCTCGGGTGCGGGCTACGATCCCGCGTTTCGGGATTGAGAGTCCCGTGTACTGGTCCGAGCTATACGAACCCGAGATGGCCCCCTGTGCGGGAGTCGAACCCGTCGTTACCAGCTTGAAAGACTAGCGTCCTAGCCGTTAGACGAACAGGGGTTGGCGAACCGTGGGAGGGTCGAACTCCCGACTGCTGCTAGACAGGCAGCTATGTTGGCCGTTACACCAACGGTCCAAGGGGTAGCAGGCCGGTCCGGGCTTGCACCGGTTCTTGACGATTGCGGGAAGGCCCGCCAACGTCGGCCTGCATGGAGAGCCATTCGCGCGGCTCTGGGCGCCTCCACCATCCTGGGCAGTGGAGAGTCCGGTCTGCCGAGGAACCGGCGCGGTCCTATCCCTTGCGCTTGGCGTCGGCTGCGATGCCATGGCGCAGGCGGTACTTTGTCATTGAGTGGGTGGTTCCGCCCCAGCGGAAGTGGCGCCCCACCTTGCGCTGCTTGTGCGTCGCCTTGGCGTGGTGGGTGGGCCCTGAGCTTGCCATCGATGACCTCGCATCGAGGCGTGCGTGCCGTCAGAGGACGGCTGTGTCGCCGCCCCTACAATCGCGTCATCGAAGTCTCCTTTCGTTGGGTTGCTGGATCGGCTTAGGCCCTGGTTGTAGCGCTACCGCAAGGCCAACGGTGCTGCCGCTCCATTGCACTCGCCGTGTTCGCCGATCCAGCTAGGTGCCACCACCGCATGCGTGGCGGCTCCATTTAGTTGTCACCCTACACCCGAGCCTACTTGTCTTGCCCACGCTCAGCGTGAACATCGCTCGGCACCTCACCGATGGTAGCCATGTCTCGCATGCTTGCCTCCCTTGAGGGAACCCGTCGAAACCTGCGCGAGACGCTTCGCCGACCTGCCAGTCCCCACATCCTCGGGTGACTCGTTTGATTGTATGCGCTCCCAGTTGCAGCCGCCACCACGAGAACGCCATGGTCTGAGTCTGGCGTCCGAGGCATCTCTGCCTCGACTTGGTTAGTCGGCGGATTTTGTGCAGCTTTGCCCGTTCAGCGATCAGCTTCTCATAAAAGGTAACTTTCACCTTTCAACGCTGAGCTTTTCGGGGGGTCCTTTTCAGGGACTGAATTGGAGTCGCTTTCAAGGCGACCAACCCAATATTAAGTGGGTATGGTACGGTCGTGACGACCGTCAGCTTTCAGCCCTTTCTCTCTGTTCGCCACCGAAGCGCATTATTCAGTTGGTAAGGTTGCCGGGTCGCGTAGACATTTAGGGTCCGTCTTGGACCCGGCGGAGGTCATCCAGACCTGCTACGGCAGGGTGATGGTAGTCGTAGCGTTCTTAAGGCTCAACTGGCCGTCCAGTGTGCCGAGGGTAGTCTCCATCGCCTCGATCTGGTCGGACAGGTCCTTCTCGTTGATGTTGACCACGAAGTCCGTGAAGCCCTCGGGGTTCTCGGACACCTTGGCGCCCTTCTTCTGCGCCTCGGACCGCAGTTGCCGCAGCGCGTTCGCCATGACAGCGAGGCGGCTGCGCTGGCCCTCGGACACCTCGCGGCGCCAAGTCAGCCAGTCCGTGATCGAGCGCGTGGTGGAGCCGATGGTGATTGTGGTGGCGGCGTTGGAGGCAGCGATGCCGGAGCGGATCGAGATGAGCCGCTGCTCTAGGTCGGCAATGCCCTGAAGGCTCTGCTTGATCAACTCGGCCGAGCCACCGTTCTTCTCGTGCGGGTCGCGCACGGCCGACGGCCGCGACAAGTAGTCCAGCACGAACTGCTGCCTCTTGGCGATCCGCTTGGTGATCGTGGGCACTTCGGCGAGCGCCTCGGTGATGGTGGTGTCCATGCCTCTCCTCCTTGGATTGCTGTGAAGACTAGCTCACGCCGCGTCGGGGGTCAAGAAGGAAGTTGCGGGTTTCGGCTGTCAGTACCCGCTCGCTGCGGACTCAAGCGCATTCCCAAAGGTGGAGCGCCGCAGTCGTGCCGTTTGGAGCTTCGCCAGGGGCTCGAACCCTGACCCGCAGCTTGGAAGGCTGCCACGCTGCCAGTTACGCCAGCGAAGCTTGCGGCCAAAAGTATAGCAAGAGTGGATGCCAGCCGGGGTGGGTATTCTGCTGGCACCCAAGCTCACCGTAGAACCCAGCTAATCTTCCAGACGGGCGTGCCGAGGGTCTTCTTGGTGACCTCGAAGCGTTGCTCCTCAACGATGAGCTGCGAACGGGCGGGGAGAACAGGAGCCAGAACAGCGTAAGCAATATCAATGCGCCCGTCCTGGCCATCATCTATTCGCACCCAGACCTCACGCCCCCACTTGTGCACATCCTCATTCCAGTCGTGGAGATGAAACCCGGCACCACGGAGGAGGTCGGCCGCCTGATAGGCGAATGGACGCTGCCGACGCTGCCAACGATTTACCCGAGTTGGCTTTTTCACGAGCGCCTCCTGACTTCACAGAGAGGGCCTGCGCGCCCTCTGCCAGTCGTCATTCCAACCAAGAGCGCGCGTCACCCTTCGCCACGATCAGGTCTGCTTCGGTTTCCACATCCGTCAAGACAGTGGGTGCCTCCGCGAGCCTTCTCAGGACGTGACGAGAATGGCAGGTTGGGGGCGGTGCGTCAACTAGTAGACGCCACCCCGCCTGGCTCTCAGGCTCCCGTATGCCTACGGGCGTGAGGATCAAGTCCTCGGGGTGGCGTCTCCGTCAGCTTAACGCGCTGGTGGCAAACTTGTTAGTCCGTTCCCGGTTGCCCGGGACCCACCAGCCAGAGGGGTTCAGGTTCCTAGCCGCCTCGCGAGTCCGGCCCCCGCCTGTTCCTTGTCTCTGTCTGCGTCGCTTGACAACAGGAGAATAGCACTCGCGCTGGCTTATGTCAAGTGTAATTACAGGATGAACGACCCGGCGAAGAAGGCCATGCCTAGCCAGCCCAGGTCGNNTGGCCAGAATGAGCAGGATCAGCGATAGACCCTGAGAGCGGAGAACGAGCGGTGTGGTCAAGAACACCTACCTTTCGCACGAGATACTACGGCGCCGGGCTCGACGGCGTGAGGACGATTGCCCGCCCAGATCACGCCGGGGCGAGGACCAGCCGTCGCGGCGGCTTCCCTCGCTTGACCATAACGCTTACCGGAGTCACCCCCCGGGCGGCGTTGCAATCCTTGTGCGCGAGAGCCAGGTTCGAGAGGCTATCCGAGCCGCCGACCGACTTGGGCACGAGGTGGTCGCGCGAGGCATCGCTCGGCAGCACGTAGCGTCCGCAGAGGTAGCAGAGACGCTTGTCGCGCTTCATCAGTCGCTTGAGTTGACTCCGGTGGGGGTTGGCACCACGGAGACGCGCTCGCGGCCTAGCCATCGGATTCACTGACAGGTATCCAGCGTCCGATCACTCGGCCGTTGACCGTGACGTTCGTGGGCTCCTCGATACCAGCGTAGGCCGTGCGAAACTCCGTCGAGGGCATCGACTCGGACGGCAGCCCGTTGGTGGCCCAGTTCGCCATCTGCTGTGCGGTCGCTAGCTGGCTCTCCAGCAGCCAGAGGATGCGGCTGACGTTGCCGTCGATCATCCCGCAGGTGCAAGAGCCCAGCACCTCGCAAAGCGTCGCGCAGCCGTCGCGGTGCATGTAGAAACCGAACCGGTCGAGGGGCATCGGGACGCTGTCGAGCTTGGCTCTCGGCATCGGGGGCCGCAGCATGTGGTCGCCGTAGACCCGGCCACAAGTTGCCTGGTTCTCCTGGCTGATCATTGCCATGCACGCAGACCGCTCGTCCCACTCGGTCGCCATCGCATCGAAGGTGTGGCCGTGGACCATTTCGCCGACTGTCTTGACTGTCATATTCAGTCCTCCTTGGTGGCGGAATGTACACGGTTGTACAGAATAGCGCAAGCCTGATGTAGCCGCTGGCCAGTAACCGATGCGACATTCCGGCACGCAGAGTTTCCGTATGCCGCCGCGCTATACTTCAGGTCCGGGCGAGACGGGTTCCAGTCGCGCTGCTAGGTTGAGCGACTGCGTGTCCAATAAGCATCGGGCCTCACTCCTGCCCCCTAGCCTCGCTCGTACTAGATCACGCTCTGGACGTAGCCCTGGTGGACAAGGGCGAACCGCATGTAATTCGGGTTGAGCGTCGAGACGAAGAAGCGGCCGTCGCGCTCCACGAGGAAGGACCCCATCTCCTCGATGGTCTGGCGCAGCCCCGACAGTGCGGCCGGATCGTCGCCCTGCGGGATCACCTCGATCTCGTAGACTTTGGCACCAGCCGGGAAGCCCGGGACGGGCGGCGGCTTGGCGATTGGCTTATTGGCTGCAAGGGCTGCGGCGCCACGTGCATCAACGGAGAAACCCGACTTGGCCATGGCCTCGACCAGGGACGGGACGCCACCGTCTTCGACACGCGCCAACTCGGCGGCTTCAGTGCCGTCCTCCAGTAGCCGTCCGCCGTACTGCGCCACGTCCGGGTTCTCGAACACGGAGGGCGCCTTGACGGCGCACTTGGGGCACGGTCGGCCAGCCTCCCAGACGAACATGTGGCCGCAACTGACACAGGTCCAGACACCGTAGGCGTAGCCGACCGAGTCGGCGCTCCAGCCAGCCATGCGCGACACCCCCGATAGTGCGTCTATTTGGTCGTCGTGCGTGCCCGGATCGGGGAAGAAGCTCGATTCGGCGGCAAAATCCGCCCACCACTCGGGGTCCACATAGACATCGGCGCCATCCTCGGCGATGTGCAGCACCATCGGTCGGTGAACCTTGTTGGCGTTGGCACGAGCCTCCACCAGTCGAGCCCGGGTGACCTTGTCCTTGTCGGTCTCAATCGGGATGATGGGCAGCATCGTTCGCCGGGTGGCCTCTTGGACTGCCGCAGCTTGGTAGGCGACCTTCTCGATGCCTACGCCCACGACCTTGGGGTAGCTCGCGCCCATGGAGCCGATCTCTTGGAGTGTGCGGTTGAAGTCCCAGTGGCCCCGGCGCACTTCGAGGATATAAAGGTTGTTCTGTGTATCCACGCCAGCGCACACGCCAACGGTGAAGTCGGCCGTGGTCTTCTCGCTGATGGCGAGGTCCCAATACTGAATCACCGACACGTCGTCGCGCATGCCCATCGAGTGCGGCTCGTCCATGTAGATCGGCCACGACTCGGGGTGGAACATCTGAGTGGAGGATGGCAGCGGCTTGTTGAGGTACTCCTGCGACCACGCCAGCACGTCGCTGCGGTCGAGGGTGGCCTTGCGTACCAGCAGGGCTTCCTTGTCCCACATCTCCGGCCAGATCGACTCGCCGTCCTCGTTCCAGACCGAAGCGGCGTCACTGACCGTCGTCCACGTCGGGTCTGCCATCAGCCGTGAGTAAAGATCGGCGTGGCTCTTACGAGTGTTGTGAACGACCAGGCCGTCTGCGACAAATGCAGGCGTCCCCTCAACCGTCAAATCCCATACATGCTGTTTGCCAGCGGGCACCACCGCCACCACGGGGACGAGTCGGAACCCTGGTCCCAGCAATGCGGCGGCCTGGGCGCTCTGCTCGTACGCCTTCCCGCCCCCGGCGCCCTTGGGGTTTCTCTCCATCTTGTCGGCCCACGCGAAGTTGAGCCCAACACGCCAACTCCACGCCTCCTTGACTTCGCGCGAGTGTGGAGCTTTTATCATCCGCTTACGCCCCGTCACGATCCCCGGGCGGACACCGCACGTTAAGGCGAGATGTCGTAGGTCTTCTACAAGGCCCTCGTTGGCGATTTCAATAGAACTGGCCTCTGTCATGAGGGCGCTTGTCTTATCGCAGCCATCGGCGTCAGCGAAGCCCCTCAGGAAGGCCCTGCGTTGCTCGGGCGGGGATTGGAATACCCATTGAGGGACCCTCTTTCCGGCTGCCTTGTCGCCCAACCCATACTCTGCCAGCGCATTAGCGATTTGCCTGCTTGCCCCAATGAACGAGGAGCCCGTCGTAACGCCTGCGCGAACATATCCAAAAGGCGTACGGAAGAAGTTGATAGTCGGGAACCAGTCACGCAGCCCCTCCATTACCCGCCCATTCATCACCTCGTCAACCCCGAGTGCACAGGCGATGAAGTTACGGTCCGTGGTGACCCACCCGTCACCGAACAGATAGCCAAGGAGCCAGCAGAAGTCTGCGTCTACCCAGTCGAACTGCGATTCTCCGGGTGTCTCCTTGGTCTCGGCAATCAGGTCACCGATTCGGAGATCATCCGCTCGCACCCACTCCAACCTCCCGTCCCGCGCCACCAAGAATGGGTGATTTGGAGTAGCTGTCACGGCCGTTCGGCCACGACCCTGCGTATGCTGACCGACCGCAACCCTGAGAGTCTCCGCCTCACCTTGGTCGATGACAGCCTCCACGGGGCGCGGGCCGCTATAGCCGCTCGTATCCGCCGACCAGACCGCGTCTCCGACCCCCACCTGTTCGATTGGCTTCCATGTGCCATCCGCCATAAGCACAGGCGTGCCCTCGGCCAAGCACCCCACGACGCAGAACTTGCCACCCGGCGACAGGACGGGCATAACCTCGCGCGCCCACCACTGCGCCGTAGACAGGCGCACGGTCTCGCTCTTGACCGTCTCGGCGCTCTCCACGTCGTCGGCTATCAGCAGGTCGCAGTGGCGTGACGAAATCTGGCCGCCACGTCCAATGGCGAACACGCTGGCATCCTTGCCGCTGATACCCTCGGGGCCTTCGCGGGCGTCGCGCAGTATCAACTCGTGTTCGGTCCAGCGAGGGCCTACGAATGGGCCACCGTAGGTATCGATCAGGTCCTTGTTGGTCTCCAGTTCATGCTTCATCTCGTTAAGGAACTTCTTGGCGAGTTCGTCGTTGCCGGAGATGATGCCGATCCGAAGGTGGTGGTTCTCGCACAGGCGACGCAGAGCGTAGGTCCAGACGGTAGACGACTTGGCGAACTCTCTCGGGCCCTGCACGTATAGCTGGTGGATGTCCGGGTCGTCGTAGGCGGCATACCAGAGCTTGTGGAACCACGGCGTCGGGTGGCGGAAGTGGCGGAACCGCTCGGCGAATTCTTGGGAACCCTTGGCCCACTCGGTGTGGAGTGCGTACGCGTCCCGCTCGGCCTTGTACTGGATGAGGCGCATCCGCATCGTGGCCTTGACGTTCTCCAGTTGATCGATAGAAATCTGAACCGCTACTAAGACTCCCCTTCCGGTGGCTTGCTAGCCAGCTTGGTCGTCTCCTCGATCAGTCGCAGGATGGCAGTGTGGTCGTCGCCTAGCCCCATCTCGATGGCGATGGAGGTCGCCACGCTGCGGATATCGATCATGACGGGGCGCTCCCACGCCTCCTTGTCCGCAGCCTCTTGTATCCTCACCGCCACCTGGGGATTGGTGCGGGCATGCCGCGACACGTAAGCCCCGTTAAGCAGCACGAACTTAGCCTGCGCCTCACGGATGGCGTCAGAGAATGTCAGGTCCTCCTTGCACCACAGCCAGAAGGTCTGGCGACTAATGCCGTTCGCCTCGGCTGCCTTCGTAGGTGAGATATAGACGGATTCGAGGGTGGAGAGGATAGCCGCCCGTCGCTCTGGCGTTCGCTTCGTAGGCTGACCGGACTCCGTATAGAGTGCCACCTGCCCGTCCGCTAACGGGCTTTCAGCCAAGGGTTTCACTTGGACATCGGGGGCAGGAGGCTTCGCCTTGCGCGGCTTGCGAGCCTTGGGATTGCTAGGCATCGGGCCTACCTTACCATCTCACGCAGCTTGGCAGTCAGTGCACGGAGAGCGGCGGCGGGGGTGGGGCCGCTGCCCCACGCCATGTAGACAGCTGAGTGGAGCGAGTAGGCATAGGCACAGTACCCATCCAGTCCGCGAGAGGACAGCCGGAACCACCACTCCTTCGGCAGCGCCGTCTCGGTATCAACCCACGCGATATCGAGGGAGTCGAAGAGAAAGGCGTCGCGCAGTCGGACCCAGAGCCGGTCGGCCTCGCGCTGCGAGAGAGGGGCGGCATCACCCAACGCCAGCAGCACCGACTTCTTCAGCCCCTCGGCCACACCGCTGATGAATGACTCGCGGTCAATCCCATCGCTCACGCCTTGCCTCGCAGTCTGGCGGCGCCGAGGCCGGACCATTCGTCAGCCCAACGGCTACCCCAGGGGTGTCCTTCAATCCGTGGAAACCGCTGTCGGCGACGCTGGACGAATCTCGGGACGGCCCATTGGCGCCGGTTGGCTAACCCCCACCACCACGCCATCTTGTTCATCGCCGCAGTAACCGCCAGGAGCGCTGGCTGCATCGAACGGAACGCCTCGGTGAGTTGGTCTATCGCCTTCGACTCCAACGCCATATCGGGTCCGCTCATCCCTCGCCTCGCAGTTTCACCGTGAGTGCACGGAGAGCGGCGGCAGGGGAGTCGGCCTCACACGAGATAAGAACCCTGCCGTCCATCCATAACCGGGCAGAGTATGGCAGAATGCGTCGCCCATCGATGGAGAAGGCTTCCTGCGCGCCACTGAGTGCAATGCCGCACCGTCCATCCGGCTTCGCCGCCTCAGCCTCTGCCCACGCGGCATCGAGTGAGCCGGGGCTGGTGGCTGCCTCCCATGCGGCGACGTACTCGCCGACCGCCACGGCTAGGTCCTCGGGGTTGGCAGCGTAGCGCATCCGATCAGCCAATTCGTTCAGGTCGCTCATGCGTCGTCCGCGTCCTCTGGGTATTCAGGCTTGTCTTCGTGGAGGAGGTGATCGCGGGTGTACATAGAGTTGAGCATACGCCTCAGTTGCTCCACGTCCGCTGGTGTAACGCCGCTGAGGGTCAGGACGCCCTGCCCGCCTTCGAAGCGAGCGGTCTTTCCCTCGTGCTCATGCCCGAGCGCCCACACGGTACGCACGAAGAACCAGACCAGCAGGAGTAACAGGCTACCTTCGGTCAGGACGCCAAAGAACACCCCCACCATTGCGATGAGGCAGACGGCGGTGGCTCCGGCATAGTAGTCGGCCGCGTTGACGTGGCGGCTGCGGTTCACGCCATGTCCTCCACTCGCGCCCACCTCTGCCGATACGGGCACATGATCTGTCGGCGGCCCGTCCACGCGGATGGCATGCAGACCCATCCCGATGGCGTGGGCAGTAGAGCGGAGTCGGAGTGGTGCGGGCACGTATAGGGGTGTCCTACCTGCTGTCTCCGCGTCAGAGCCTCTACCTGAGCCGATGACCACGGAGCGTATACCTTACCGGGCTCACCGTCAAAAGGTGGGCTATTTGACGTCATTGTGACACCTTGGGGAACAGAGCTAGGACTTCCTGCCGGATATAGGCGGCGCTCTGGTCGTCGGCGCCGATGATGGTCGGGTGGCCAGCCAACCCCCAGTGGGCCGCGTCGTGGCTTGGCGGAATCGCCTCAACGGCCGCACGCAGCCGCTCCTGCTCGCTCCTAACAGCCTCGGCAACCGTGCTCAGGAGTATCTCAATGGCGCGGTCTAGGTCGGGCTGACAAAGTGCGGAGGGGTAGTCCCTGTTGCAAACCTCGCACCAGAGGAAGGAGTTGTACTCGGACCAATAGAGTCGCTCGTCGTAGTCGCCATCGGTTACTAGAGGGTAAACGCAGACCGGGCAGTGGAAGTCCAACTCGCAGGGCTGGTCGATGGCGACGCCCTCCCGCCGTCGTCCCATGATCCGCTCGGCGCGAGCGTTTGAGGAGAAGGTCACAGCAGCACTCACCCCATCCAATGCCGGAACGTCATGTAGGCGCACTGGGGATGCCAGAAGGCCGCCCGCCGCGTCGTGATCACGAAGAACTCGGCTCGCTGCCACGGCCAAATTCGCCGCTTGCAGAAGGTGCAGTGCCTCACCATGTCGATCTCCTTGGGGAGTGTAGCCCCGCCGGGGAGGGGGGTTCCCGGCGGGGCTAGCAGGTAAGGGTTAATGCTGGACGATGGCTGCTAGGTCGGGCGGCAGGTTGCCGTCCGAGAGCCTGATGGATGCGACCTGAGCCGTGGAAGTCGGGGACTCGCGGTAGCGCCGCGTCGCTCTCCTTGAGCAGGAGCTTGGAGACGGTCTGGCCGGAAAGGTGGAGTTCGAGCGCCCGGACCAGCATGCGCCAGTCCTCGGCGATCTCGCGGCGACGCGCCCGCCGGAATTGCTGGTTGTATCGCTGCGTCAAGACCCGCGCGCCTGAGCCTTCGTAGGAGTGCTCGGGGTGACTGATCTGGTCAACGAAGCTCTCGATCTCGGGTCCGTAGCCGTACTCGTAGGCGATGGTGTAGATCGCCAGCGACACCGAGGGCGGAATGCTGGTGTACCGATAGGTGTTCTCGGCAAGCTTGGACATCGCGGTGAAGGCTTCGTCGCGGTACTCGCTCTCGGCCAGAAGCTCGTGTGTGCTGTAGCGCGGGCGGCTGATGTTGAGCGTGGTGTCGAAGTCGCGGGTGTACCAGAGCGTGATCCGCGCGGCGGCGGCACGCATCTGTGCGTGGTGCGCGGGAATGAACTGCGCGGCGCTGCGCTTGAGGCCGTTGTCCATGGCATCGAAGGTGTCGGGGTCGGCGTCCCAAGAGATCATCACTGGGACCGGGCGGTTGGACAGGATGACCGCCTCGCACCGGTGTCCGCCGTTGAAGAGCTGTCGCTCGGCGGTCACGCAGATGGGATCAGGAATGAGCTTCCAGCCCCCCATGCGCATGACTCGTGCGTACTCCTGCACGGTGGTACGGGAACGCTTGCGCTGGCGAGGGTGGAGATTGCTGAGTAGCAGCTTGGCTAGCTCAGGCGTGAGTAGGGTTTCGGAAACGTTCATGCCTTTCTCCCTTTGGGGTTTACCTGCCAGACGAGAATAGCTCTAGGCAGGCGCAGGAGTCAACGATCAAGTGGGACCCGGTCCGGTCCAAGGCTTGCCGGTGCCAAGGTCAATGGCGGATAGTCCGGTAAAAGACTGCCACCTCTCCAGACTCACGGCCACGTACTTGGGATCGATCTCGATGGCCATACAGTGACGTCCGAGCATCTCGGCGGCAATGATCGTGGTGCCCGAACCGGCGAAGGGCTCGTACACCGTGTCGTTGGGCTGGCTGCTGTTCTGAACCGAGCGAGTGACCAACTCCACTGGTTTCATAGTTGGGTGAGACTCCGAGGCGGCGGGCTTGGGGATTTCCCACACGGTGTCCTGCTTGCGGTCGCCGCACCAGAAGTGGGCTGCTCCGTCCTTCCAGCCGTACAGGATGGGTTCGTGCCGCCAGTGGTAGTCGGACCGGCCCATGACAAAGCGATCCTTGACCCAAATGATCACCTCGTGGAGCGTTAGCGCCGCGTCCTCCAGCGCACCTCGGAACGCGGGCTCCATGTTCCCGCCGGGGCTGGCGATGTAGAACACACCCCCCTGCCGAAGCGGAGCGATCTTGAGCGCATCAGCCACCAGGATGCGCGTCTTGGCGGGGTCGAACTTGTCGTTCTTGATCTTGAGAGCGTCCTTGGTCTTGCCGACGTAGTCCACGCCGTAGGGCGGATCGGTCCAGATCATGTCCGCGATGGCGCCCTCCATCAGGCGCTCTACGTCGGAGATGATGGTCGAGTCCCCACAAAGTATCCTGTGGTCTCCCATCTGAAACATCTGGCCAAGCACCACGCCCGGCTCGACGCGGACCTCGGGGATGTCGTCGGGGTCGGTGTTACCGGTCTTGATCTGCTGACCGCGCAGGCTGTTGAGCAGCGCCTCTAGGCCAGCGTCATCCACGTGAAGGTCGGCCAGCAACTCATCGAGCCGCTTCTGGTCAACATCGGCCATGGCGCCGATGGCATCGAGTGAGGCGAGAATGATGGCCTCCTCCTCGGCGGTCAGGTCCACGTACAGGACGGGGACGGTCTTCTCGTGCTTGGAAATGGCCTCCTCAATGCGCAGATGGCCGTCCACCACGAAGCCGGTACCCTGATTCACGACGACGGCCTGCGTCCACCCGACGGTGTTGAGCGAGCCGCGCATGGCATCGCGCTGGGGCCCCGAATGAGTGCGGAAGTTAAGCGGGTTCGCCAGTAGCTGTTCTGGGTCTTCCTCACCCAGACCGACGATACGGTTCTTCCAGCCGCTCATAGGTCGTACAACCGCGTGCCGTGGACAGGGCAGACGCTCTGCCACGTCGCGCCGGAAGCCGTGCCGCTCGCCGCCGTCGCGGGCGGCGTGGTGCAGGTGCAGGGCTCTGGCTTGCCGCCCTTCCAACCTAGGCCGGTATAGAACGCGTTGCGCAACTCGCGGTCAACCATGGCGGCGATCTCCTTCTCATCGAAGTGGAGCGTGATCGTCGTCTTAGTCGTGTCCGTGGTCGGCGGCGCCTTCTTGACCTCCTCGACCGCCGCCTTTAGCTTGGCGTCGTTGGTCGGCTCGCTCCAGTCGTAGTCGCACTCCTTGCACGTCCAGTGCAAGTGCTCGGCGCCATTGCGCGTGCAGCCGTAGTTCTCGCGGTGCCACTTCGTCTTCAGGCCGGTCGCGCCGCACTTGGGGCACGTCTTCTCGACGGTCATGGGAGCCCTTGTCCCCCACGTGTTGGTCCAGGTAGTGGTGGATGTATCTGTCCCCGGCCACCACCAAGGCCAGGGTTTGAGCATGCAGCAGTCACCGGCTAGGCATCGAGAGCAGGCGCAGAAACAGGCCATGTGCTCTCCTTAGATCGAGGGAAGGCCGAGATGTTTGGTCGCGGCCCATGAACGTAGTGGGCCGGGATTAGGCAGACGCTGATGACAGGCCGGGCAAATGCCGCCCCACTCGCCACGGCTACTCTCGCAGGGGACGTAGCTGCACGGCTTGGCGGCGGCGTAGTCGGCGGGGGTGCGGTGTTGAAGGGGCTTCCCCCCGGGTCGCTCGTAGGTCTGACCATTAGGGCGAACGTAGACCCCATCGAGAGCGATACGCCATTTCGCATCGGCCATGTACCCGAGTCTAGCACGGTCAGGAGCGCGCGAACCGCTGTGATTTCGTCAGCGGAGGCTGCCAGCAGCGCGCCTTCTCGGCAGCCATCTCCGACTCAGCACCCGGTACGTCACGAGCTTCTCGCTCCCGCCAGTTACGAACGGCTCTCTCTTGGGCGGCTGTGATTGGCGGGAAGCGGTACTCGTACAGCCGGTCACGTGCGTCCCAGACTAGGAGAAGATCGGAGTACGTCATGGCTAGAAGGGGAAGCCCTGATCGGAGCCCTTCTCCAGAAGCTCGATGGCCGTGAAGCCAGCGTCGGTCAGGCCGCCGAAGGTCCAGTGCTTGCCGGTCGAAGGCAGGTGCGCTGCCTTGTACCCGGCCAGATTGAACGTGAAGATCGGGCAGTCGATGCCGGGGATGACGCCGTAGAACGCCTGCTCATCGGTCAGGATGATGACGCGGTCTGGCTTGGTCCGGTTGTAGGTGTCGGCCAAGACCTCCATGGTCCAGGTGCCGCCACCGACGTGGGCCTTGATCTCATCGAGCAAGCGCAGGACCGAGCCGCCCTTGCGAACAGCGATAGGGCGACTGTCCGTGCCGTAGTCGAACAAGGATGCCTGCTCGGCACGGAGAGCGAGTGCCGATCCGAAGATAGCCGCCGTCTCCCAGCGCTGTGCCTTGCTGCGATCTGACATGAGGTCTTTCATCGAGCCCGACACGTCCACGAGGATCAGCGTCTTGCCCTTGAGACTCGGCACGTTGGCGACCGACAGATCGAGCGCCGTCTCCAGCGCGCGAGACCAGCGAAGCCCCGCCGTTTCCTTGTACGCCTGATAGAACCGGAGGGGGAACATCCGGCTCTTGCCGATGATCTCCGGGTCCTCCAGCTTGACGAGAACCTCGACGGCCGTCTCGCTATCCACCTCGGCATCGTCCATGTTCCTCAGGTTGCGGACCGTTGCGAAGATGCCCATATTGGGCACCATGGCCTTCCAGAAGTCGGCGTCGAGTTTGCCGTAGCGGCTCGATGCCACTTCCCACGTCAGGCCAGCCTTCTCGGCGAACTCCGGGTCGCCCGCGAGAGTCTTGCGGAAGTCCTCCGAGGACAATGCCATGGCCTTGCGGTTTGCCGCGATCATCGCCAGCGGCTCGTAGTCGTCGCCGCCGTGGTCCTCGGTGGCATGGTCGTGCCGGTCGTCCAAGATGAACTTGAACAGCTTGGACTGCCAGTCGGCCTTCGGGTCCGGGTGGGTGATGTCGATCACGTCGGCCATGCGGTAGCCGTCCCCAGAGCCGTACTTGAGGAACGACCTTTCGTTGTAGAGGCGCACAGCAGCGTCGGCGATGCCGCGCTTGACCGGCTGTGGAAGCGCACGACCGTGGCGCGAGCGCCAGTAGCCGAGCATCTCGGCAGGCTCGTCGGCACGCTGAATGGCGGAGGCGATGATGTTGCGGTTGGACGGTGCCTTCTCCCCGAAGGGGAAGTGGATGGCGCCATTCTTTCCCTCGGCCAACAGGACGGCCACGGTCTCGGCGGCGAGAACGATGGATGCCGACCTCATATTCATCGTGCCGCGAAGAAACGGCACTAGACGTGCCAGCCAGTTTGGATTGGTCTTGGCGACCTGAGCGATCAAGTCCTCGAACCGCTGGTCGCGGTCGCCAGCCTTCTCGTAGAAGGTGTGTTCCCCACACATGTTGGTGACGGCCAACAGAAACAGCTCTGATTCGGGATCGCGGGTCCAGCCCTGTCCGCCCTCGTGGGTCTGGGTGTCCGGCTTGACGGTGACCGTGTTGATGTAGCCCTTGGCCGCAGCCGTGGGCGCGTTGCCAAACTTCGCCATCTCGCCCCTCCTCAGGGGGTTATTGCCACCGAGAACTAGATTGGCAGCGGGACCTACCGACAGGCTCCGGCCGAGACCGAAGCTTGGAGTCGAACCAAGAAGCACTCGCTGCACGGCACACCGGTAGCTTTTGCGCCTATTCAGTTGGAGTACCCCGCAGGGAACAAGGGCAGCGCCGGGGCTTTCTATTGCGCGAAGGAACCGGCGCCTTCACCTCTGCGGGGTCCTCACTCTCTTGCCCGCATGACGCGGAAATGAGGTCTAGCGAGACTGACAACAAGATCGCCCGTGGAAGCTTGTTTTGACTTTTGCTCTACCAACTGAGCTACTCGGGGAGCAAGCTCCCAGAGGACGGACTCGAACCGCCGACTCAAAGTTCCATGAAGTATCCAACGAGCCTCGGACCAGTCTCGCCTATCCAAAAGGGATACCGAGCTAAGTGGAGCGGACAACGAGGCGACCGAACAACCTACGGGACTCGAACCCGCACACCGACCGAGGTCAGTGTTCAACCAAAGAAGTACGTCCGGTCTTCAGACCCGCCCCATATTCCTGATGTTAAATGAGGACTGACAACTGATCGCCCAAGGAGCACTAGCGCTCTGCCAACTGAGCTACGTCGGCCTTTGAAGTGATCGCCAGCCGACGGCGGGATTCGAACCCGCGACCTCTCGATCCAAGCATCGAAGGAACCTTAGACTGCGGATCAGTCCTCGATTGAGAGACTAGCCAGCGTCGGCGCTGACGTCAAGGACTATTTATGGGCGCTCCCGTGGTTACGAACGGGATTCCCAATCTCCCGACGGTGACGCCAGAAGGCTTGCGCGATCCCATCGTGGGTTGGCGCCGCCTCCTCCCAGCCGCAGGCACACCGCACCCACGGCGCCTTGCCAAACCGGACGTCCTCGATGATGTGCGGCTTGGCAGCCTGCTGGTGTGACGGCATGCCCGACCATGCGCTCGACTCGCTAGCAACCTTCATCTGAGTACCCTGACGATCTCGTCCCAGTCCTTCGGTCGCCAGCAGTAACACTCGAAGTGCATGACGGTGAGGAAGTCCTGCATCCCGTCCTGCTCAGGCGTGAGCTTACCTTTGTCGGTCTTGAGTTCCACATAGATGGTCCGCCTATCCTTCAGCCTCATGAGCAGCAGATCTGGCCAGCCCTTGCCAAGCGGTCCTTGCACCGGCGTCACCCAGCCGTTCTTCGTCCGGGCCGGTCGCAGATGCAGATAGGAGTAACCGAGGAGCGTCACCAGTCCCGGGTGCTTAGAGTCACCCAGGAGTTGAGAGAGAAAGTCGGCCTCGGACAGCGGAATCAAAAGTACCACCCGACGCTGACTTCGCGGAGCGAATAGTAGCCCTTCAGTGCCTCGCGCATGGCCATACGTCCGTCGGGATTGGCGGTGTGGATGACGAACTGTCCGACAGGCAGCAACGTCCCCTGGTGCGCTAGCGCCTCCACCTCCTGAATGAGAGGCTGGAGCGTGTCGGCGACGATGGCGAGGCCCATATCGAAGTCCAGCCAGACCTCGTCCCACGGTCCGCTGAACAGTAGCGTTCGCGCCTCCGCCAGCGTCCGAGCGTAGGCTGTCACCTCGCCCCGGAGCACACGGATGTCGTCTATGACAAGCCGCCTCACCACCCCACCTCGGCGATCTCATCGAACTGCTCGTTCATAGTCCCAGCGTCTCCTGTCCACAGCGTGCTGCCGCCATGCGGCAATATTTCTCAGTGATCTCGATGCCAATACATTTCCGTCCGAGCGCCTTGGCCGCGACGAGCGTGGTGCCAGACCCAGCGTAGGGGTCCAGTATGATCCCGGGTGGACACCGCTCAATCACCTTAGCCATCAGGCCGACAGGCTTCTGCGTCGGGTGCGCACGGATGCCGTCCTTGACGATAGCCGTGGTGCCACCCCACCAGTCGTGGACGATGACCCGTGCAGGCCCGCCGATGTTGGTCCACATGAGTTCGCAATCCGACTGGTCCCACTCCTTCATTCCCTCGCGCTTGTACCAGACCCACCATGACGGTGAGTCGGGCAGTCGTGAGGCGTAGTGGTTGGCGCCGAACAGGACCGTGGGTATCCCGAGCGCCAGCAGGTGTGCTGGATCGAATGGCTCGTTGTCGCCGACGATGGGACCCCAGACGCGAGCGCCGCGACTCTCGTGGTTCTTCTCCTCGTAGCCGATGCCGTAGGGTGGGTCGGTGATGAGTACGTCAGCCGTGACCAGCGGCAGAAGCTCGCGGCAATCGCCGAGATATAGCTGGACCAACTCGTCCTC
>PMZA01000196.1 GCA_003170595.1 Armatimonadota bacterium | reverse complement strand
TGGGGCCATGCCGTCAGCCCCGACATGCTCCACTGGACCCAGCTTGAGCACGCCATCTATCCCGACAAGCTGGGGACCATCTTCTCCGGGTCGGGCGTCGTCGATGAGAACAACACGGCGGGCTTTCAGACGGGGGACGAGAAGGTGATGGTGTGCATCTACACCTCGGCGGGCGACCCCTTCACGCAGAGCATCGCCTACAGCAACGATCGCGGGCGGACGTGGACCAAGTACGAGCACAACCCCGTCGTGCCGCATATCATCGGGGGGAATCGCGACCCGAAAGTGATGTGGTATGAGCCGCAGAAGAAATGGGTCATGGCGCTGTTTCTCGATGGCAATGACTATGCGCTGCTGTCCTCGCCGAACCTGAAGGAATGGACGAAGATGAGCGAGGTGCACGTCGAGGGCTGCAGCGAATGTCCGGACTTCTTCGAACTGCCGGTGGACGGGGATCCGCACAATAAGAAGTGGGTGTTCTGGGGCGGAGGCAGCATCTACCTGATCGGTACCTTCGATGGGACGAAGTTCACGCCGGAGAGCGGGCCGCTGCAGTCGAACTGGGGCGGGAACAGCTATGCCGCGCAGTCGTGGAGCCACATACCGGCGAGCGATGGGCGGCGCCTGCAGATCACGTGGATGGCGGGCGGGGAATATCCGGGCATGCCCTTCAACCAGCAGTTCTCGATCCCGTGCGAGTTGACCCTCCACACGACGCCGGAAGGAATACGCCTCTTCCGCAAACCCATCCGCGAGATCGATAGCCTGCATGGGAAGAAGTATGGCGTGTCGAACGTGACGCTCAAGCCTGGGGACGATCCGCTGAAGGGCGTCGAGGGCGACCTGTTCGACGTGCGCCTCGAGATCGAGCCTGGCAACGCGGCGGCCTTCGGGTTCGTCGTGCGCGGGGAGATCGTGATGTGGAACGCGCGGGATAGGCAGATCTCGGCGCTAGGGCGGACGGCCCCGCTGGAGCCGGTCGATGGCGTGATCAAGCTGCAGCTACTCCTCGACAGGACGAGCCTGGAGTTGTTCGGCAACGATGGGCAGATCGCGATGCCGACGTGCTTCCTGCCGGATCTGACGAACAAGGGCCTCTCGTTCTTCTCGCTGGGCGGCGAGGTGAAGGTGCACAAGCTTGAGGCCTACGAGATGCGGTCGGCGTGGGAGAAGCCATGATCTATCGACCCGCGAAGCACAAGCTCTGGGATACGTGGCTGTATCTGCACGAGGGGACGTACTACCTCTACTATCTCGTCGCCGATAAGGCGTCGTGGGAGGGCGTCGGCCTGGCGACGAGCCCGGATGGCGTGCACTTCAGCGAGGTCGGGGTCGTGATCGAGAAGAAGCCCGACGCGAACTGGCTGGGCACCGGATCGGTGTGGAAGGCGGAGGACTTCGCGACGAGCGGGCGATTTCTCTGCAACTTCTCGGAGTGGCGGAACGGGAGGCCCGAGGAGTCGAGCCCGAGCGATGGGCGGCAGACGATCTTCTTCGCCGAATCCACGGACCTCGTGAAGTGGACGCGAATCGAAGGCGTCGAGTTCGTGCAGGATGAGAGGTGGTACCAGCCGCAGGGGCGGTGGGACTGCATCTACACCATCCCGCGGCCGGGCGGAGGAAGGTACGGCTACTGGACCGCGACGCCGAAGGATGGGCCGGGCGTGGGGTTCGGCGAGACGGCGGATGGCGTGAACTGGACGGCGCTGCCGCCGCCGAAGATCGAGTGGGGGCACGCCGGGCCGGCGGAAGGCTGCGAGGCCGGGGCGGTGGAGGAGATCGACGGGCGGTACTACCTCATGCTCGGTTGCTATGGCCACTACGACAACCGCGTCAACGGGATGTGGAGCTTCGTCGCGGATGCGCCGGAGGGGCCGTTCAAGGCGACGAAGCACAACCATGCGCTGCTGACGTCGCGGACGCGGGCGAACAGCTACTTCGCGCGATTCTTCCCGACGGCGGATGGGATGCTCGTGAACCATCACTCGATCCCGCGGGAGGGCGGTGGGGAAGTGGCGATGGCTCCGCTGAAGCGGGCGGTCGTCGATGAGCATGGGACGCTGCGCCTCGGGTGGTGGGAAGGCAACGAGGCGCTGAAGGGGGCGGAGGTCGAGCCGCTGGCGGAGTTCGACATGGCGACGGGGATCGTGGTCGAGGGGACGCTAGGCGGGACGCCGGGGGTATCGGGCGATGCGTCGGGCCAGCTTCGCGTGAACGCCGTGGATGGCAACCACGGGACGCTCTTCGCGATCCGCAGTGGGGGCGTGGACATCCAGCCGATCGATGTGGATGGGTGGGGTGTGATGCTCGCCGACGACTCGATTGAGCTTGGGGTCGGCTTCGGGAACGAAGTGCGTTTCAGGCTCATGGTGCGATGGAACATGGCGGAGCTATACGTGAACGATCTGCTCGCGCAGTGCTATAGCCTGCCGCCGATGGAGAAAGGGAAGGTCGAGGCGAGGGGTGGGACGTGGTCGGATGTGACGAGTGCGAGGGCGTGGAGGATGAGTTTGGGGTAGGGGAGGGCGAAAGAGAAGGGGCCGGATCCGGTAGGACGTGCGGGGCACGTCCTGCCGTATGCGGCCCCTCCGAAAGGCGTAGGAACCACAGCCATGCCACCACCGCGGTCTAAAAGACCGCGACTACAAAGGCCAGGGAAGGCTCGGCTACTGGAGCGTCGTGTTGACCTTGCCCGTGCCCGTTGTGGGCTTGGGCGGCGGCGGGTAGTCGGTCGTCGCCAGGCTGTCGTAGGTAAAGCTCATCGACTCCATCGGGTTGTTCCCGTAGGTCGCCTTGTCCGTGAAAAGATGGTCGTCGGTGATCTTCGCGTTGGTGAGGACGACTCGCTCGGTGAGGATGAGGCGCTTGCTCGGGCCCAGGTCGTAGAAGGAGAAGGTGGCGGTGGGGAACCGCTGGCCCTGCTGGGCGGCCTGGTGGAGTTCGGCGGAGAAGGTGTCGACCGTCTTGACCACGGCGACCATGGCGGGCTGGAACCTGCCGGGATTCCCCGGGCTGCCTGCGGCGGTCCTTCGGGCTCCGACTTCGGTGAAGTTCACGATCGTGATGGGCCCGGCCGGGCCGATGACGCCGTGGTTGGGATTGGGCAGGCCCTGAAGCGTGATGAACATTGTCTGGCCGGTGGCGGCGAGGGCGAAGGCCACCAGGCCTGAGATTAGAAGAAGGCCAAAGGCAGCTAACAGAGATTTGCGGATGGTCATGATCGGTGGTGCCTCCCGTAAGGAACCCTCAGACGAGGGACGCCCGCGGGTGTTTTGTTAAGGCCTGGACACGGGCGCGCGGACAAGGTCCGAGCGGCGGTGGAAGGCTCAGGCATGTCCGGCTAAGGCTAGTGCGTGCCGATAGTCCCGCCACCGACCACAAGGGGCGGGGGCGTGGTCTTGAGCTTGAGGCAGCTGAAGGTGATGCTTTCCATCAGAACGTTGTTGCCGTAGGTTTTCGCGTCCGTGAAGGAGTGGTGGTCGGTGATCTTCGGGTCGACGAGCACCGTCTGGCTAGTGAGATTCTGCGCGCCGGTGGGGAGCTTGAGGTAGGTGGCGAAGGTGGCGCTGGGGAAGGAAGGATTCTGCCGGAAGGCTTTGTCGATAACTGGGGTGAGGGCATCCGCTCGCCTGATGACAACCACGGAGTATTTGATCGGGTGAGGCAGGCCGGGTGGGCCCGGTAGCACCGGCGCGGACTGCGTAAGGATGGAGTAGTGGACGACCGAGATGGGGCCGGAGTGGGTGCCGGGAGCCTGGTTGGGAAGCTGCAGATTCGGGATCGTCATGTACTGAACCTGGACGCCGGCGGCAAGGGCATAGACCGCAAGGCTCGAGACAAGAACAAGGGCAAGCCCAAGAAGAACAGATTTGCGTGCGGACATGGTTGGTAAGGCCTCCCGGGTTGAAAGACCCACGGATGTGGGGGAGATGAAAAGTGGCGTAAGAACGAAATCAAAGACGTATACGCGGCGCAAAAGTTCAGTCGTGAGTGCGGGCGGCCGAGGGGAAGTGGTTCACGTCGGGAAGAGACGCGGCCCCGGCATGGACGCCAGGGCCGCGATCAGGTCTGTGCCGCGGATGGGGCTACTGGGTCTGCGTATTGGCCTTACCCGTGCCCGTTCCCACGCCTACGCCAGTGCCAGTGCCCACGCCCGTGCCAGTAGTCGTCTGGGGCGGGCCGGACAGGGTCGTCATCTTGGTGTACGTGAGGGTCGTGTGCTCCGTTATCGGCTGATGGTTCCGGTCCAGGCTCACGCTGTCGGCGATGACCCGGCAACCGGCGAGAAGCACGGTCTGGGTGAGGACTTGGCCGCCCCGAAGTGAGGTCGAATAGAAGGTGACCGTGACCTGCGGGAAGTTGCGGCGAGGATTACAGAAAGCGTGCAACTGGCTGGAGTAGGAGTCGACGGCTCTGCTAAGGACAAGGATCGGCACGGGTGGCTTTGGGAGACCGGGGGCGCCGTTGGAAGACGGGGGCTCCAGGGAGCGGACGAAGGTCAGCAGCGGGATCGGGCCGGCCTGGACCGCGGCGCCTGTCGAGGTCGTAGTCACCAGGCCGGGGAAGTTGATGAAGATTGTCTGAGCCGCCGTCGCGTAGGCGTGGGTGCTGAGGCTTGCGATGAACACGAGGCCAAGCAGGGCAAAGAGGTTCTTGCGTGCGGACATGATCGAGGCTCCCTCCCGGGTTAATGACCCCATGGATGTGGGGTGGCAAACAGTGACATAAGGACGAAGTCCAAGACGTATACGCGGCGCGAAGGTTCAGTGGTGGGTGCGGGCGAATAGGCACCGTGCGAAGGCGTGGGCGATGACGGTGGGTTAAGGCGAAAGGCAAAGCCTCGGAGCGGTGCGGAGTTGTAACGCCGCCACCGCGGATCCTTCGGCGACGCTGCGCGTCGCTTCGCTCGAAGGGTTGGATCACGGCCGGGAATTTGTACGCTCAGGATGACGACGTAAAGCAGGAGTGCAGGCGGAAGGCGGGGTTTTCGGAGAGGCCGAATCAGTGAGGACGCGCCCCAGCGACGCGAAGCGTCGCCGCGCGTCCTCGCGAATCCGGCCCTCGGTTCTCGCAGGCAATACGGAGATAAGAGCAGGGCCGGATTGGACTGAGCACACGTAGCGTGCTCAGTCCGATGCGGCCCCTCCGCAAGCCAAGCGGAAAGACAAGGCGGCCACAGCCTTCCACCCCCGCGGCCTAGAAGGCCGCGGCTACAGAAGCCCGGCGCATCAGCCTCGGCCTAGAGCAGAACGGGATCGATGGCGATCAGAGACGCGAACGCAACTGAAGCACTAACCCCTCCCAAGCCCCGCGCTGTGACCGCGAGGGCGGTCGTGCTTGGTCTCGCCCTCATTCCGCTCAACGCCTACTGGGTAATACTCTCCGAGTTCCGCTGGTACCTCATCCTCACGCTCAACCCCGTCTTCGTCACGCCCGTGTTCTTCCTCCTCGTCCTCGTCATCGTTAACGCGATCATCAAGGTCATGCGCCCGGCGTGGGCGTTCAGCATCGGCGAGATGCTCATCGTCTACATCATGCTCGCCATCTCCTGCACCATCGCCACCCACGACTTCGTCATCAACCTCATGACGATGAACGTCTTCGGGCCCTGGTTCGCCACGCCGGAGAACAAGTACCAGGACCTCATCCTCCAGTATGTGCCGAAGTGGACGATGGTTTGGGACCAGCACTCGCTCAAGGGCTTCATGGACGGCGGGACGAGCATCTATCGCGCCGACATGATCGGGCCGTGGCTCGTGCCCCTAGCCGTGTGGATCGGGTTCATGCTCGTGCTGTTCGGGGTCATGCTCTGCCTGAATGTGATGATCCGGCGGGCGTGGATCGATGAGACGAAGCTGAGCTTTCCGGCCGTGCGGCTGCCGATGGCGATGGTCGGGCTGGATGCGCCGAAGTTCTATAAGTCGAAGCTGCTGTGGCTGGGGATCGCGCTGCCGGTGATCAGCGGGACGCTCAATGGGCTGTCGGCGCTATACCCCATGATCCCGCATATCAACACGCGGGCGCATTTCCCCGTCTTCTCGGGGCCGCCGTGGAGCCTCATGACTGTGCCCTACGCGTTCTATCCCTTCGCGATCGGGCTGGGGTATTTCGTGCCGCTCGATGTGCTGTTCTCGTGCTGGTTCTTCTACCTGTTCGTGCAGGGGCAGAACCTCATCGGCTGGCCGCTGGGGCTGACCAAACTGCCGGGCTTCCCCTACCAGACCGAGCAGGGGATGGGGGCGTGGGCGGCGTACGGTGTGCTCATCCTCTACATCACGCGCGAGAAATGGCAGAAGGTCCTCGGGTCGCTGTGGAACCAGCGCAAGCTCGATGATCAGGACGAGATGATGTCGTACCGGACGGCCTTCTACGGGGTGGTCGTGGGCATCGCCGTGCTCGCGAGCTTCTGGCATGCCGTGGGGATGGCGATCGCGCCGGCGGTGGGGACGGTCGTCGTCTACTTCATGCTCGCGCTCTGCATCACCCGCGTGCGCGCCGAGGCCGGGAGCCAGCATACCGCGTGGGACCTCGAGCCGAAGAACATCTTCGGCCTCGTGGATAGCAGGCTGATCGGGCGAGGGAACGTCATCGCCGCGGGGCTGAGCCACTGGTTCTGGCGCCTCAATCGCAGCCACGCGATGCCGACCCAGCTTGAGGGTCTGCGGATGTGGCAATCGGCGGGGCATAAACCGAAGGAGCTGCTGTGGCCGATGGTCGCGGCGACGGTGGTGGCGTCGATCGCGGGACCGTGGGCGGTGCTGCATGTCGCGTACACCGAGGGCGCTGCGCGCAAGTGCGTCGGCTTCGCCAACTGGACGGGGTACGAGGCCTACGGGTGGATGGCCAACGCTTTCACGGGCGGGTGGCAGATCCAGTGGCCGAGGATCATCGCGGCGCTGGGGTCGGCGGGGCTGACGCTGCTGCTATGGGTGCTGCAGGCGAGGTACCCGTGGATGTGGCTGCACCCGCTCGGGCCGGCGGCGGGGAACTTCCTCATCTGGGTATGGTGCCCGTTCATGATCGCGTGGGCGATCAAGTACTGCATCGTGCGCTTCGGCGGGCAGAAGGTGCACAAGACGATGGTGCCCTTCTTCCTGGGACTGGTGCTGGGGGATTACGTGACGGGGGCGGTCTGGTCGATTGTGAGCCAGATGCTGAAGATACAAGGGTACGAGATATTCCACTAAGGACAAAGAGGCCACAGCGCCCCACCCCCGTGGGCTAGAAGCCCGCGGCTACAGCTGGCGTGGTGTTGAGGTCGCACGGAAGGGCTGACCCTTGGTGGCGGGATTGCCACCCCCTGGATAGGCCGGACGGAGAATCGTAGCCGCAGGCTTCCAGCCTGCGGTGGTGGAGGTGCTGTTGCGTGCCTTGCCGCTCTGAACTGGCGAGCCGGTTGGGTAGGAAGATGATCGTGAGGTGTGCGATGATAGAGAGCATGAGAACGAAAGCCCCGATAATCCTCGCCGTACTGGTGATCGCAATGAGCGCAGCTAACGCAGAGAAGTCCTCGGCCGTCGAACTCGGCCCCAACGATTCGCCCGATCAGATCCTCGCCAAGGCCGTCAGCGTCGTCCCTTCCGATCGGCAGATCGCCTGGCAGCAGGTCGAGTTCGCCGCCTTCCTCCACTTCGGCATGAACACTTTCACCGATCGCGAATGGGGCGAGGGCACTGAGGACGAGAAGCTCTTCAACCCCACCGACTTCGACGCCCGCCAGTGGATGCGCGCCGTCAAAGCCGCGGGCATCCGCATGGTCATCCTCACCTGCAAACACCACGACGGCTTCTGCCTCTGGCCGAGCAAATACACCGAGCATTGCGTGCGCAACAGCCCCTGGCGCGATGGGAAGGGCGACGTCGTCGCCGAGGTCGCGAAGGCCGCCCATGAGGCCGGGCTCAAGTTCGGCATCTACGTCTCGCCGTGGGACCGGCATGACAAGAGTTACGGCGACTCGGCCGTCTACAACGAGCACATGAAGAACCAGCTTCGCGAACTCCTCACCGGCTACGGCGAGATCGCCGAGGTGTGGTTCGACGGCGCGTGCGGCGAGGGCCCCAACGGCAAGCGGCAGGAATACGACTGGGACGGCTACTACGGCGTCATCCGCGAGCTTATGCCGAAGGCCGCCATCGCCATCTGCGGGCCCGACGTGCGATGGTGCGGGAATGAGGCAGGCAGCACCCGCGCGAGTGAGTGGAGCGTCATCCCCGGCGGCATCGATGCGTCGGCGCAGGATGTCGGCTCGCGGGACGTCCTCGCGGCGGCGGCGAAGCGTGGGGCGTGGCTGACGTGGCATCCGTCGGAGGTCGACACCTCCATCCGCCCGGGATGGTTCTACCATGCGAGCGAGGACGATAAGGTGCGGCCGCTGCGGGACCTGCTGAGCATCTACTTCGGATCGGTCGGCGGCAACGCACAACTTCTCCTCAACATCCCGCCGGACCGGCGCGGGCGGATCAGCGATCATGACGTGCAGAGATTGCAGGAGATCGGCGACTATCTGCGCGCGACCTTTGCGACAAACCTCGCGGCCGGAGCGAAGGCGTCGGCGACGAACGTGCGCGGGCATGACCCGAAGTATGGCGCGGACAAGACGGTGGATGGGGATGCCGAGACATACTGGGCGAGCGACGATGGCGTGACCGAGGCCGCGATCACGTACGAGTTCGCCGCGCCGAAGACCTTCAACACCGCGGTGATCCAGGAGCAGATCCGCACGGGCCAGCGCATCGAGGAGTTCGCGCTCTACGCGTGGGCGGACGGGGACTGGAAGGAGATCGCGCATGCGACGACCGTCGGGCACAAGCGGATCCTGCGCTTCCCGGAAGTGACGACGGAGAAGGTGCGGCTGCGGATCAGCCAGTCGCGCGTGTCGGCGACGATCGCGAACTTTGGGCTATATGAGGCGCCGGCGATTCCCTAACGAAAAGAGAGGGCCGGATTCGAAAGGGCACGCTTGGGCGCGCCCTTTCTGATTCGGCCCCTCCGCAAGCTCAGACAGAATCGCCTACGCTCACGGCACGACGAGGGTCATGAGCGAGGAGCGCTGGAGGGCTGAGGCCGCGAAGGCTCGGACGGCCGGGGCCGCGACTATGTGCGCCCCTGCCTCATCCGCGAGGCCGGGAAGCTCCGCCAGCTTCGCCCCGACGAGCACCTGCGTCGTGTGCTCCACGTGATAGCCCGCCGCGACGATCTCCGCCTCGTGGCCGAGTTCATGCGCGCGGCTGCGAGTGGGCGCCGCAATGAGCACCGTGAGGCGAAGGTTGAGGAGCGCGACAAGCTCCGCCGCGTAGCGCAGCGACCGTGCCGACGCCGGCTTGTCGTCATACCATGCGACCGCCCGGCGCGGCTCGACAGGGTCGAGGGCCGTGAAGAGGCAGGGGCAGCGTGCCGACGTCGCAAGCCACACCGCCTCGCGCATGGTCATGATCGCGGCGCTCGAGGGGCGGGGGAGGATGGCCAGGTCGCAGAGGTGCGAGACCTCGCGGGCTTGCTGGGCGAGGCGCCCCTGGACCACGCGGAGGAGGCAGCCGATGCGACGCTCCTGGCAGCGGGCGGCGGCGTTGACCGCGTAGTCGGGGATCTCGGCGGTGCCCTCGCCGGGGACGGGCCAGAGGCTCTCCTCGGGGACGGCGCGCTCGATGGGGGTGGGGGTCATGCCGGGCATCTCGACGCCGAGGTCTTCGCGCGAGGCGGCGGTGGCGGAGGCGACGAGGACGAGGCGTGCGCGGAGGCGGTCGGCTAGGTCGAGGGCCTGGTCGAAGCTGACCTCGCAGGCTCTACCGGCGGCCATGGGAACGAGGATATTGGCGATCAAGGGCACGCCTCGGAAGACTAGGGTGCGGCGATGATGCGTCGCGAGGTTAAGGATACATCCGCGAGGGGGGGAAGTCACGCGGGAGGGACGGCGGGGATGAGACGGCGCCTCTCTCGCCGGGCCTCGTACCATGCGCCGAGGGTCGGAGGGAGGACGGAGAGAGCCGCGGCGCATGCCAGAATCAGCGCCCAGTACGCGGGCGTGCCCAAGGCGACGTTGGGATCGTGTCGCCGGGACCAGCCCCACAGTGCGAGGCATGCCCAGACTCCGAGCCCAGTCCAGAGCCCGGCGAGGGCTCCCCAGCCCGTAGCACGGTGAACCCACCGGCCAACCACGAAGGCCCAGGCGACGTAGGATAACCCCGGCAGCCCAGGAACCAGCCAGGCGTCAGCGCCGCCGGTCACGGCGCTGGCGCCGACGACCACAGCAACGCAGGTCAGACTCCACACTCCGAGAAGAGCAACCGCGTGCAGCGCAATTTGATATACGTCGCCCAGCGTCGCCCGCATTGTGTTCGCCTCCGAACGCCTGATGGAACGGTGACCGGAAGGGCAGGACAGGCGTAAAGTTACACCCGGCGGCGGCAAGAGTCACGCGGGAGAGGAGGCGGCCGGCGCGGCGCGACGACGCTCGCGCCGAAGCTCGAACCAGGCGCCGAGGACGGGAGCGGCGAGGCCGACCAGGCAGTCGAGGGAAACTTGTAGGACGGTCCCCGGCCTCCCGTCCTGGTAGGATATGAGGGGGGACAGCGTGGGGAGAGGACGTCCGAGGAGGGCCGGAACCAGGATGGCGACGCCCATGTAGAACCACGGCGTGAGCAGCCACAATGCGACGCCTGCCGCTGTGCCCCAGCCCGTCGCTCGGTGCGCACGTCGGCCGGCCAGCCAACCCCAGAAGCCAAGGCCGACGGCCCCCAGGACATAGCCGACGTAGCGGAAGCCCGGAGCGACGTGGGTGGGCTGGAGGATAAGGAGGAGTGGGGCCCAGAGGAGCATGGGCCCGACGATCAGCGTTATCTCGCCGACGATGGCGTAGGCGAGGCCCTCTACTAGGAGCAATCCTGCGACACGGAGCATGTGACGCATCAGGAAAGCCTCCGAACGCGTGCGGGTCGGGTTGGAAAAGCCCACGTAACGTCAAGGATACATCAGAGGAAGGGAATAAGTCACGCGTCGGGGGAAAGTGCGGCGCGGTGCCGCTCCTGTTTGGCCTCGTACCATGCGCCAAGGGTCGGCAGGGGTATCCCACCGGCGATGCGCGCCGCCAGAACGCCCAGCGTCGGCGTACCCGCTGAACTCATCTGGCCCAGCACGAACCCGAGAACCTTGATGACGCGCACATCACTCCCGGACCAGAGGAACAGCGGAGCGAGGCGATGTCCCTCCAAGCCGGGGAAGATCACGGGCGGCAGAGTGGCAAGTGCCACGGCGACCGCACCGACCCACAGACCGGCCGCCACGCCGTAGCAGGTCGTACGGTGAGCCCACCGGCCGCAGAGAAGGCCCCACACGATGAAGGGCGCGAAAAGGCCGTACATCAAGGGGTGCCTGACACCGGAACCAACTGCGACCAAGGCGGCGGCCGCAAGGACGATCTCGCCGAAAAGGTACGCGGCAGCTAATAGCAGGATGAAAGCCCAATGGCGAAGCGGCGTACGCATCGGGACGGCCTCCGAACCAAGGTTGGGCCGGTTACGGAAGGGCGCGTGCGATGGTAATGTACATCATGGTGGGGGCGATGGGAAGGGTGGTGCCAGGCGAAAACTAGGTCCTTCGCCGCGACGGAAACCGTCGCGCTCAGGATGACAGATAAGGGCGGAAAGGCAAAAGCGAAAAGCAGGGCCGGATTCGGTAGGACGCAGACTACGCGTCCTCATAGATTCGGCCCCTCCGAAAAGCTAGGGCGAAAAGGAAACGCAAAGAATGCCGAAGAGTGAGGAAAGGATGCCCGATAGATTCGTCAAGTTCCTCGGGACCGCCGGGGCGAGGTTCGTCGTCGCGAGGCAGCTCCGGTCGTCGGCGGGAATCTGGATCCGCATGGCCGGCCAGACCGTCATCTATGACCCCGGCCCCGGCACCATCGTCCGCTGCTGGGCCGCTAAGCCCCAGTGCGATGCCACGAAGGTCAACGCGATCGTCCTCAGCCATCACCACCTCGATCACGCCGGCGATGCCACCGTCATGGTCGAGGCCATGACTGATGGCGGCACCAAACGCGTGGGCCTCCTCCTCGCCCCGCGCGCCGCCTATGAGGACGACTCGCCGCTGTGCCACTACGTCCAGCGCTTCCCCGCGCGCGTCGAGAGGCTGAGGGAGGGGTCGGCGCATGAGTTGGGCGACCTGCGCATCACCTGCGTCGCCGCGATGCAGCACGGGGTCGAGACCTGCGGCACCGTCTACAGCGATGGCGAGAAGCGGGTGGGCTTCGCCCCCGATACCTACTACATCGAGGGCATCGGCGAGCGGTACGTGGGGTGCGACATCCTCGTCGTCAACTGCGTCCTCTTCAGCGATCACGGGCCGGGCGTGCCGCATCTGCATCCCGCAAGCGCGGGGCGGATCATCGCCGAGGCGAGGCCGAAGCGCGCGATCCTGACGCACTTCGGGATGAACATGCTGCGCAACGAACCGTGGAAGATCGCCGAGGAGTTGACGCAGGAGATCGGGATCGAGGTGAAGGCGGCGGGGGATGGGATGATGGTCGATTTGGATGAAGGGTAAGGGGTAGGGGAGGCGGGTGCCGGGGATCCTTCGTCCGACGAAGAGCGTCGTCCGGCGATGCTACGCATCGCAAGGATGACAGCTGAAGGCGAAAGGACAAGGCCAAAGGAGGCCACAGCACCCCCACCACGCGGCGGGGCGTAAAGCCCCGCCCTACAGCAAGCGGAAAAGCCGAGCCGCGGTGCGATCACTCGGGTGATTGGGGGATGGAGACGTCGCCGAGGTGCTTGATCGAGGACGCGTCGTAGTCGAAGAGATCCGTCGACAAATACCGCTCGCCGGTGTCCGGCAGTATCACTACGATCAGCTTGCCCTCGTTCTCGGGACGTGCCGCAACCTGCAGGGCCGCCCAGGTCGCCGCGCCGGCTGAGACGCCGACGAGGATGCCCTCCTGGCGGGCCAGGGCGCGGGTGATCGAGACCGCTGAGGTCGTCTCGACCTTCACGATCTCGTCGAGGATGTCGGTATTGAGGACCGCCGGGATGAAGCCGGCACCGATGCCCTGGATCCGGTGCGAGCCGGGCTGACCGCCGGAAAGGACAGGCGAATCCGCTGGCTCGACCGCGATCGCCCGGAAGGAAGGCTTGCGAGCCTTGAGGACTTCGGCGATGCCGGTGATCGTGCCGCCCGTGCCGACGCCGGCGACGATGAAGTCGACCTGGCCGTCGGTGTCCGCCCAGATCTCCTCGGCGGTCGTGCGGCGATGAGCCTCGGGGTTGGCCACGTTCTCGAACTGCTGGAGGAGGAGGTAGCGGTGGTCGGTGTGGGCGAGGGCGACGGCGCGGTCGACGGCGCCCTTCATCCCCTCGGTCGCCGGGGTGAGGAAGAGGGTCGCGCCGAGGGCGATGAGGAGCTTGCGGCGTTCCTCGCTCATCGTCTCGGGCATCGTCAGCACGAGTTTGTACCCGCGCGCGGCCGCGACGAAAGCGAGGCCGAGGCCCGTGTTGCCGGAGGTCGGCTCGAGGAGGATGGTGTCAGGCTTGATCAGACCGGAGCGCTCGGCGGCCTGGATCATGGCGAGGCCGATGCGGTCCTTGACACTGGCGAGGGGGTTGAAGAACTCGAGCTTGGCTGCCACGCGCGCGGGTAAACCGGCGGCGAGGCGATTGATCCAGACGAGCGGGGTGCGACCGGTCAGGCGGGTGATGTCGTCGTGAATGTTCAAGCGAGCCACCTCCACGGGAAGCAAGGACGAAGGCCCAGTTCCACCGTAGTGAATATAACCAATCGCCTGCGGTGTCAACCCTCCGGGGTTGACGACCCAGGGGAAAAGGTATAATCACTACTCGGAAATAGGACATTAACGGACAGGCGCGCAACCGCAGGGCAAGGAGAGATCGGTCATGGCGCTGATATCGCGTCGTGCAAGCTATGGGCTGAGGACCATGTATCGCCTGGCGGAGATGGCCGAGGCCGGGCGCGGGGCAACCATCGCATGGCTGGCCGCCAAGGAGCATCTGCCGCGGAAGTACCTTGAACAGGTGCTGCGCGACCTCAAGCAGGCGCGGCTGGTGGAGAGCAAGCCCGGGCCGAAGGGCGGCTGCAAGCTGGCCCGGGCGGCCGAGAGCATCACCGTGGGCGAGGTCGTGCGCGCCCTCGACGGGCCGATCCAGCCGGGGCACTGCCTCGAGGAGGAGGCGTCCGACTACGAGAACGACTGCCCGGGGTGCTGGGGCATCGCGACGTGCTCGATGCGCGAGGTGTGGCTGGACCTGCAGGAGGCCATCAACGAGGTGCTGGACCGGACGAGCGTCGAGGATCTGGTGAAGAGGCAGGAAGAGCTTACGCCGACGAAAAGGCCCGACTACCAAATCTAAGGGCAACACCTCGGGGCTCTGCCCCGAACCCCGCTGGGGCCCTGGCCCCAGACCCCACGCCGCCTGCGGCGGCTTCCTCGCGAGGATAGGTCATCACCTGCGATACGATTCGCCGCGAGCGAAGGGTCGGTGGAAATCGGTGTCCGAGGCAACGGAGCCCTTCGCGGATGCGAAGGGCTCCGGTTCGTTCGGGCTAAGGCTACTTGGCGACTAGTTCGTGCGTCGCTGCCGGTGTGCGGATGAGGTCGGCCGCGATCTCGGCGCCCTTGATCCCCGAAAGGAGCATCGCCCCGAAGGATGGGCCCATCCGCGGCAGGCCATAGACCGAGGAAACGGCCATGCCGATGGCCATGAGGCCCGGGTGAACGACGCCCGTGCGGTTGACGACCTCGTCCTCGGAGCGGTCCACCCACATCGGGTCGCAGCCCGGGACGTTGATGATGCCGCGCCTGGCGAGGTGGCTGATGACGGAGGCGTCGTGGCCCGTAGCGTCGATGACGACCTTGGTCTCGATGGCGACCGGGTCGACGCAGGTGATCTGACGCGGGAGAGCCTGGACGGGGGTCCAGTTGATGACCAGGCCTGCCACGCGGTTGCCCTCGCGGACAACGACGTCCTCGACCGAAGTCATGTTGAGCACCTTCACCCCGGCGTCGCAGGCGGCGGCGATGAGGCGCGAGCAGGCGTGCGGGCCGTCGGCGACAAAGAGCCCCGGGCCGACCGACTTGTAGGGAATGCCGAGGTCGTCGAGGATGTCGTCGGACGGCGCGCGGAGGACGACCTTGTTCATCAGATAGCCGCCGATCCAGAAGCCGCCGCCGAGGTAGTTGTTGCGCTCGACGATGAGAGTCTTGAAGCCCTGCTCGGCAAGGATCTTGCCGCAGATGAGGCCGCTCGGGCCGGCGCCGGCAATGATGACGTCGGACTCGATGAGTTCGTCAAACTGGGCGGCGAACTCGCGGACGAGGGCGCGGGTGACGTCCTTTTCGTCGGCGTGGGCGAAGACGGAATCGTGAAGCTCGGGCATTGCGAATACCTCCACAGGGATGTGCTGGCAGTCAAGGGCGTCGAAACGCCTTTATTGTCTATCGACGTAGTAGGGAAAATAGCATCGAGAGGAAGCAGTGTCAAGACTGGAGAATCGGGCGCGTTAGTAGGCGGGGGCCCCGGCGAGGATGGACTGCGGGATCTCGTAGAGCGCGAACCGGCCTCTGGCGAAGAGCGGGTGGCCCAAGAGGCGGGTCAGGTCCTCCGTCACCGGCGGCTTGACCGACTCGGTGAGCACGTACTGGCAGTAACTGGCGCGGAGGACGTCGATGCGCCACTGGTCAGTCGCGTCGGGCGACTGGAAGTAGAGGACCTGGGCGAGGCGCTGGTCGAACTGGGGAGTGAGGTGGAAATGGCCGAGGGAGACGCTGCGACCGGTCATCGCGGCGACGAACCCGCCGCCGACGTGGGTCGTGTAGATGCCGGCGTTGGGCGGCAGGTGGGTGTCGATATAGCGCCCGATGGGCCCAAGCTCGGCCGGAGCGGTAAGGGCCTCCGTCGTGGCGGCCGTCCGCCCAACCGTGACGCTCGTCGGCCAAAGGGCAAGGGCTACGACGGCGGCGAGGATCCACAGGCCCCGCGTGGAGAGCGATGGGCCCGAGGTAAACCGTCGCAGGAGGGGCTTTAGGACCTCGAGGAACGCCGGGACGGCCAGCACGACCAGGAAGATGTGCATGCCCTCGATGCAACGGCGGGCGGGCTTCAGCCACGGGTAGGCGTAGACCAGCACCATCGCCACCACAACCCAGACCGCGCAGAAATGCAGGGTCGACGCCGGGGCCCAGGCCTCCGGGGTGAAGCTGGCGGAGGTCTCCTCGGTGCCGGGTGTGGGGGACTTGCGCCTCGTCAGCCACCGTGATAGGAGGACCAGGATCGTGAAGATCGCGGCGACACCGGCGAGGCCGAAGCCCTCCACGTAGGCCAGGAGGGGCGGGGACGGGAGATCGTTCTGGATCGACCACTCACGCAGGATCGGGTTGAGGGCGAACTGGTGGTTATCGTAGGCGAGAAGAGCGGCGCCCGGGAGCAGCGAGAGAAGGATCAGGGCCCGGCGGCGGCGTGGAAGCCCGTCGGCGCGGCCAAAGAGCAAGACGTAGCCCACCGTAGCGCCAAAGAGGGGCAGGTAGGTGTAGGGGTGCACCTCAACCAACAGGAGGAGTGCGACGACGTAGAGCGTCGCCACTGGCCAGAAGCTGGACGAGCGGCCGAATAGGAGGTGCCAGAGACACCACCACAGGATCGTCAGGAGGAGGAGGCTGCCGATGTAGTTGGGGATGAACATCGAGAAGTAGGTCCACAACTCGGCCATGAGGCTGTCGAGACCGACCCCCTGCGCAGGCCCATGCCAGAGCAGGCCAAGCCAGCCGAACCCGGATCCGCCTGCGATCGCCACGAAGGCCACCAGGCGCGCGTCGAGGCGGGGAAGCCAGAGACGTAGCGCCGCCCAGAGGATCAGCAGGTAGAGTCCCGCAAAGAGGATGCGGTAGAGGTGATAGACGCGGTTGGGGCTCGCGCCGGAGGCCCGAACGGTCCACCCCAGGAGCGCCCAAAGGTTCTGCTGAGGCAGCGGCGGGTGGGGGATCGTGGTCATGCGATCGTAGACCGGGCCGCCCTCCGCCGCCTGGCGCATCCACGAGAGGTAGAGCATCTCATCTTGCTTGTTGTACGACAGGCCAAGGTTGATGCGATCCGGGGGGCAATGCGCCAACGCGTACCAGTACGGCACGATGGCTCCGAGGACGACGATGATCGACACGGCGAGGGCGATGCGGGCGCCGGTCTTCTCGGCCTGCTCTTCGGGGGTGGCTGGTGGCGGTGTTTCGTGCTGCATGGCGCACGAAAACTGTAGCACGGCGGGAAGGCAAAGCCAAGCGCGGAAGAGCGATGCGCCCCTACCTACGGCGGGATGCCGCCGAGAGGCAGCCTCCTCCTAGCGCAGGGGCCCACGCCGACGGTAGATATCAAAGCTGCCTATCGAGGTGTCGGGGACATAGCCCGCACGGAGAAAGCTCTGCAGGGCCGGAAACCTCGGGAGAAAGTCCTTGGACTCGTAGGGGATAGCCCAGGTGGCGTCGCCCTCACCGACCACGATTAAGGACGGGGGACGGTGCGTCAGCGAGTGCATGAGCTCACTGCTGTACTCGCGCCAGAAGCGGTCCGAGGTGTAGCGGGCGCTGATCAACGCCAGAGGATAGGCGAAACGGGAGGCGGACGGGACACCGCTCAGGTACAGGATCAGGGGCCCGAAGCCCCAGACGAAATCGCTGTCTCCAGGGGGGGTATGCTCGCGCAGGTAGTCCGCGACTGCGCACTGGTCGAGGAAGCTCAGACCGGACTGGCCGCTCGGGCCGAAGGTGGCGTAGTAGCTGCTCCAGGGAGCCAGGCCTAAGGCGCTCTTGCCCCAGACGCCCAGGGATGGCAGGATCCGCTGCAGGGGCGCCAGAAGCACGCCGAACGCTACGACGTAGACGATCGCCGGGTGGACGCGGGGCTTACCCGCTGATGACTCCCAGGCCTGGCTAACGAGATCCTTTAACAGCACGCCGACGCCGACGCCGGCCGCGGTGGCCACCGCGAAGTAGAGCAAGTGCCAGTGGTAGGGGTAGAACCTGCCCTGGAGCAAGACGAGGGCCAGTCCCAGCAGGGCCCAGAGAATAAGGGCGGCCCTCACTCGCCGGCAAGCGGGGGAGGTCCGCGTGAGGCCGTAGATTCCCAGCAGGACAAAGGGCGAGAGAGGGAGCAGATATGCGCCGGTGAGGGCCAGCATTTGGGCCAGGCCCACTGGTCGACTGGTCCAGTAGACCGCCTTGTTGAAGAAAAGCAGTGTCTCCAGCATCTGGGGCATCGCGCCCCTGAGAGCGACCCAAAGGACGACCAGGGCCACAAGAGCACCGTAAGCCGCGCAGTAGGCCCCGGTGACAGTCAGCCAGGATCGGGTGGACCGCTGAGCGGCTCCGAGGTCCAGGGCCAGAAGAGGCAGCGGCGCCAGGACTAGGAGGATCGGCTTGTAGAGAGCTACCCAGCTCATGAGCAGCCCTGCCAGGACGGCGCGAAGCCAGGCCGCGGGCCTCGGTGAAACGGCCAGTCCCAGGGCCAGGGCCGTAAGCATCGCCGCCCAGCCATCCGGCTGAGAGACGTCGCCGTAGTTGCTGCCAGCATACCATAGGCCAGCGAGGGCCATGGCCCACAACCTGGCCTCCCGGCCGGCAAGGCGCGCGGCAAGGGCGCCCACGCCCCACAGGCCGACGAAGAGGAGCAGTATGTCAACAAGGCGAACCGTCCACATCGCCCTGCCGAAAAGGGCCTCGATGGCGGCGTACTGCAGGTACGCCGCGGGGCCTTGAAGTCCCAGGCGTCGCGGTAGGGCATCCCGCCGTGCACCATCACATCGCCGACCCAACCGAAGATGGACTGGTCGTAGGAGAAGGGCCACCACAGGCTGGCGATGGCCCACACCCCCACAATCACCAGGCCCAGCACCGGGATCAGAGTGGTCGGGCGACGAAGAAGACCCACCGGACACTCCCGCGCTGGGGAAGGCGTCCCCCCGTCGCGGTGCTCGGTGGTGGCGGGTGGCAGTGGCTGCTCCATGGCGCAGGGCCACTGTAGCACCGCTGAACGGTGAGGGCAAAAGGAAGCGAGGGGCGTCGCCGGCACGGTGGCGTTGTGGCGCGGAAGAAGGTAAGGTTAGAGGCGATCAGCCCGCAGAAGGGGGCAGGCGGGATTCCCTTACCCCCCGACCGGACTGACCCCGGAGAAGGAGATGAGACGCCGTTGGATCGAGTGATACAGGCGGCCCGGGGATCAGCCATGCTCCGAGTCGTGGCCAACGTCCTCGGGGCCATCGTCCTCGTGCAGATGGCCTTCCTGTGGCTGCCCACGGTCTGGCACCGGACGGACCTGTACCGGGACGCTTACACCTACTATCTGGGGGGCGCGCCGTTCTCGAGGGCCGGCCTCCATACCGTCCTTACCCCGAATATGGTCCTTACGTCCACGCCAGCCCAGAGCATCTGTGGCCTTCCGATCGCTTCATGAACCCTCCGTTCGTCCTCGTGGTATCCTCCGCGCTCGCCACGCTTCCCTTTGTCACCTTCGCACGCGTCTTGTACGCGCTGGTACTGGTTGGGTTCTATGTCTACGCGGGGTGCCTGGCATACCTGGCAACAGGGCGGCTTACGTGGACATCGCTCTCAGTGGCTAAGTGATTCCTTGCTCTAA
>PMZA01000423.1:2913-20240 GCA_003170595.1 Armatimonadota bacterium | reverse complement strand
AGCCCCAGCAGCAGGTGCTCCGTCCCGATGAAGGGCAAGTGCATCTGTTTGGCTTCGTCCAACGCTGCGCTCAGGATTTCGCGCGCCTCGGCCGTGAAGCTCGCGTCTCCGCTTACCTCCGTCTCCCCCTCAATCTCCATCCCTTCCTCGAGTTCGATGCGCAGCGTATCCAGATCACCGGCGAGGATATACAGGACTTGCCAGCCAACTCCCTCTCCGAGCGTAAGCATGCCCCACAGGAGGTGGTCGGTCCCGATGAGGTGCGTTCGCTGCCGCGCCGCCTCGTTATGCGCGTTCACGACGACCCGCTTCGCCCGATTGGTAAGCCTTCGCCAAAGCTCCATGCGATCGCCCCCTTACCGCGCCCTCAGCAGCGCCTCCGCCACCACCAGGTCCTCCGCCGTCGTCACCTTCATGTTGCACGTCAGGCTCTCCACCACCGTCGGCTCAATCCCCACGGCCTCGCACAGCATGCAGTCATCGGTCACGCCGTTCCCCACCGTGGCCGACCGCCGGTACGCCGCGTCAATGATCTCACGCCGGAAAACCTGCGGCGTCTGCGCCTGCCAGATATCCCTCCGGTCCAGCGTCGCCACGACCACCCGCCTCTCGCCGTCCACCTTCTTTAGCGTATCCGTCGACGGCGCGCACGCCAGCGCCGCCCCATGCTCTTCCGCCGCCTTGAGGCATCGCTCGATCAGTTCCACCGTCACCAGCGGCCGCGCCCCATCCTGAATGGCGATGACCTCCATCCCTTCCTTAACCGCCGCCAGCCCGGCCCGCACTGACTCCGGCCGCTCCGCACCACCGGCCACGATGTCGCTCACTCTCTCGCCAATCTCCGCCAGAGCTAACGCCTTCGCCGCCCTCTCCTCCCACCCCGCCGGCGCCACGACGACTATCTGCTCGACTGCCTCGACCCGCGCAAAAGAAAGGGTGGCCCACACGAACATGGGCCACCCGCTTATCTCCACAAAAGCCTTCGGCACGTCCGCACCCAGCCGCGTCCCACGCCCTGCTGCGACTACGATCGCGGCCGCGCGCACGGGCGTCTACGCCTTCCTGGCCGGCCTCTCCGCGATCTTCGGCCGCGCCGCCTGCCCAACGTTTATGTCGGCGAAGATCATCTTGCCCGCCGACGTCTGCAGCGTGCTCGTAACCGCTACCGGCACCGACTTGCCCAGATGCTTCGACGCGCCCTCGACCACGATCATCGTCCCGTCGTCCAGGTACCCCACGCCCTGCCCCGGCTCCTTGCCTTCCTTCACGATCGTCACTACGAACTCCTCGCCCGGCAGGTACGCCGGCCGCAGCGCCTGCGCCAGTTCATTCACGTTCAGTAGTTGCACGCCCTGCAGCCGCGCCAACTGGGCCACGCCGTGGTCGTTGGTCAGGACCGCCGCGTTCCGCGCCCTCGCGAGGCTCACCAGTCGCACGTCAACTTCCTGCTCAGGCTTATCGGTGTCAGGGTAGTCCTCATAGATGACGACCTGCACGCCCGGCAACGACTGCAGCCGGTTGAGGACCTCCAGCCCGCGCTTACCCCTCGCCCTCTTCACCTCATCGGCCGAATCCGCGATCTGCCTGAGTTCCTTCAGCACGAACCCGGGCACCAGCAGCATCCCGCCCAGGAACCCCGTCGTCGCGATGTCCACGATCCGCCCGTCGATGATGATGTTCGTATCGAGGCACTTCGCACCCTCGGGCAGGACGTCCGATCGCCCGTCCATCGCCGGCGTTGCCAGCCACGGGAACACGTACACCATCTGGTCCTTCGCCGCCAGCGCGAAGAGTATCCCCGCCGGCACGAACAGCAGGACCACACAGATCCTGATAGGCAGCCCGATCCCTTCTATGCTCGCGAAGGGCACCGTCGCCAGCAGAGCGATGCTCAGCCCCAGCAGTACCCCAATCGACGCCGCCGCCTTATCCAGCAGCGGCATCTCCTCCAGATACGTCACCGACTGCACCAACAGCCTGAACCCGCGCAGCGCCACAAGAAACGCAATGAGGGCTGTAACCACATGGATGCCAAGCTTGAAAAACGTCAGGTCAGCCTTCTCCACCCACTTTAATACAATCCGCCCGGCCCCCTCCGCGATCGGCCCGCCGACCGCCACACCCATTCCGATGAAGGCCAGCACCAACGCGATCCACACCACCCGCTCCAGCGCCGCCGGGTTAGTCCGTCGCCGTCGCTCTGGCGCCGGGCGCGCTGCCGACTTGTGATCCGATCCGTTTCCCGGTTGATCTGTAGCTTTGTCTTCGGTCGCTTGTGTCAGCGCAACTCACCTCCCGCCAAAAAGACTAGTTCCGGGGCCGCGATGATGCGACCCCGGAATCAAGTCCAACAACTCCATATTATCTTAGCACGGCACTGGAGCAGCCGTAAAGGAGAACGTAATCGAGTCCTCATCCGCCCCAAGTTCCGCCACAAGTTCGCCCTGTTCTTCCTCTTCCAGCCCCAGCACGAACTCCGCCAGCGGATCCTCAACATATCGCCGCACAGCACGCCTCAGCGGCCGCGCGCCCATCGCCGGGTCGTACCCCTTCTCCGCCAGCATGTTCTCCGCGGCCTCGCTGATCGTCAGTTGCAGCCCTCGGCCGGCGATCTGATGCCTCACCGGCTCGAGTTCCAGCTTCACGATGTTCCGGATTTGCTCCGGCGACAGCGAGTGGAACACCACCACGTCGTCTACGCGGTTGAGGAACTCGGGGCTGAACGTCTTCCGCAGTTCGTCGACGACCTTGATCTTCATCCGGTCGTAGTCCCGCTGCCTCTGCGCAGCGCTGCGCTCGCGATCCTCCGTCGTGAACCCGAGCGACCGCCCTTCGGCGATCAGCCGCGCCCCGACGTTGCTCGTCATGATGATAATCGCGTTCTTGAAGTCCACCGCTCGCCCCTGGCTATCCGTCAGGCGGCCGTCTTCCATGATCTGCAGCAGCAAGTGGAAGACATCCGGGTGAGCCTTCTCGATCTCATCGAAGAGCACCACGCAGTACGGCCTGCGCCGCACCAGCTCGGTAAGCTGCCCGCTTTCCTCGTAGCCCACGTATCCCGGCGGCGCGCCTATCAGCCGCGACACCGAGAATTTCTCCATGTATTCCGACATGTCGATGCGGATCAGCGCGTCCTGATCGGCGAACAAGAAGCCCGCCAACTCTCGCGCCAGCAGCGTCTTGCCCACACCCGTCGGCCCCAGGAAGATGAACGATCCCATCGGCCGCTTCGGGTCCTTGATGCCGGCCCTCGCGCGACGCACAGCCTTCGACACCGCCGTGATCGCCTCATCCTGACCGACGACTCGCTTGTGCAGTTCCTCTTCCATCCTCAGCAGCCGCCGCGACTCCTCTTCCGTCAGCGCCATGACCGGTATCCCGGTCCACAGCGACACGATGTGCGCCACATCCTCACGCGTGACCTCGGGCATTTCCTCCTCGAGCGGCTCTTGACCCGACCAGCCCTCAAGTTCGTCCAGTTCCGTCGCCAGACGGTCGCGCCGCGCCGATATCTCATCCACGCCGCCGGCGAGCGCAGCCGCGCCAAGCTCGCCCAGCGGTCCTGCGACCGCCGCCGCCTCGCGGAATCTTTGCAGCTTCACCCGCGACCCGGCCTCATCCAGCAGGTCGATCGCCTTATCCGGCAGCGATCGCTCGGTGATGTACCGCGTCGACAGGTTGACCGCCGACTGCAGGCATTCCTCAGTGTAGTGGACGCCGTGGAACTCCTCGTACCGGTGCCTCACGCCCTGGAGGATCAGCATCGTCTGGTCTTCGGTAGGCTCGCGGACCATGATTGGTTGGAATCGCCGCTCGAGCGACGGCGTCTTCTCGACGTGCCGCCGGTATTCGTCCAGCGTCGTCGCGCCGATACACTGAATCTCGCCCCGCGCCAGCGCCGGCTTGAGGATGTTCGACGCATCCATCGCGCCTTCCGCCGCCCCGGTCCCGACGATCGTGTGCAGCTCATCGAGGAACACAATGACCCGCCCTTCGGCGGCGCGGATCTCTTCCATGACCCGCTTCATCCGCTCTTCGAACTCGCCGCGATACTTGGTCCCGGCCACCAGTCCCGCCAGGTCCAGCCCCACGACCCGCTTATCCCTCAGCAGGTCCGGCACTTCGCCGTCGGCTATCCTCTGCGCCAGGCCCTCGACGATCGCGGTCTTGCCGACCCCGGCCTCGCCGATCAGGCACGGGTTGTTCTTCGTCCGGCGGCACAGGATCTGGATGACCCGCTCCGTCTCGGCGTCTCGGCCGATGATCGGGTCAAGCTCTCCCGTCCTCGCCATCTCAGTCAAGTCGCGACTGAAGTGATCCAGCGTAGGGGTCTTCGACCGCTTCTGCTGCTCAGCCGTCCGGTTCCGCCGCTCGCTCGTGATTTCCGATATGACCTGCCTCGCTGCGGCCAGATCCACGCCGTACTGGCGCAGAAGCTGCCACGCCGGTCCCTTCCCAAGCCGCAGCAGGCCCAGCAGGAGGTGCTCCGTACCGATGTACGGCACCCTCAACTGCCGCGCCTCATTCCACGCCAGACTCATGACCTCACGCGCGTCGGCCGTGAAGCTGGCCTCGCCCGTCGAGGGGGTCACTACGCCGCGCTCCATCTGCCGCTCAAGATCGAACCGGAGCCGGTCCAGGATTACTCCCAGCTCTTCCAGAGCCTGCAGCCCCACGCCTTCCCCGACTCGCAGCAGTCCCAGAAGCAGGTGCTCGGTCCCGATGAGCTGCATGTGATTCCGCGCTGCTTCATTGTGCGCGTTCACGACTGCTCTTTTTGCTCGGTTGGTCAGCCTGCGCCACAGTTCCATCTGCCTTTCGCTCCTCGGCGGGCCGTCTACGCGACGGCCACTGTGCCTTCCCGACCTCAGTTCCACCCGCCATCCTGCTACCTTTGACCTAACGCTCCGTCTCTGGTTCTCCTTCGCGCGTTATCCGCGAGGGCCGGTGGGGAAGTGGTCTTATCCGGTCGCCTGGCCCACTGCCCCCTGTGGCGACGCACCACCACGTCGTCCACCGCTGGAATTGCTCGCCGCAAGGGGCATGCCAGGTTTCCTGGCTTATAGTATTCCCAGGTTACGGGTCCATTACGCCACCAGTCTGCGTTGTCTTCCTTACTAACGTTTCTGGCCGCGACTGTGTTTCGTATCGAGAGTGCATACTTTGCTGCGTCGTCTGCTTTGTGAACGGAAGCCGGATCTACTCTAGGAATAGACGGGGGTGCCTTCTTGCCTGACGTAGTCAGCAAACCTCTGCTGCAGCATCCCCGTCGCCGGTCCTGGCGTACCTGATCCTATCGCCCGGCCGTCCACCTCCGTCACCGAAATGACTTCCGCCGCCGTTCCCGTCAGGAAACATTCGTGAGCATTATACACCGCCGTCAGCCGGAACAGCCCCTCCTCGACCTCAAGCCCGGCCACCCGCGCAAGCTCCATCACGCAGTCCCTGGTCACGCCTTCCAGCACGCCGGCGCTCACCGGCGGCGTGATCAGCCGCTTCCCGTTGACGATGAAGATGTTGTCCCCGGTGCACTCGGTGACGTAGCCCTCATTGTTGAGCAGCAGCCCTTCGCCGGCGTTGGCCCGGATCGTCTCGATCTTCGCCATGATGTTGTTCAGGTAGTTCAGCGACTTCAGCGCCGGGTCGACCGCATCGGGCATGTTCCGCCGCGTCGAGCAGGTGATTATCTGCAGCCCGTTCCGGCACATCTCTTCCGGATACAGCTTGATCGTCGCGGCTATGATGAACACGGTCGCCTTGGGGCACTGCCTCGGGTCAAGCCCGAGGTCGCCCACGCCCCGCGTGACCACGAGGCGGATGTAGGCATCGCGCAGTTCATTCGCCCGCACGGTCTTGACGACGGCGGCAGCCATCTCTTCCTTGGTCATGCCGATGTTCAGCATGATCGCATGGGCCGACCTGTACAGCCGGTCGATGTGCTGATCGAGGCGGAATATGCGGCCGTTGTAGGCGCGGATGCCTTCGAAGACGCCATCGCCATAGAGGAGACCGTGATCGAACACGGACACCTTGGCCTGTTCTTCCGGGACTAATTCTCCATCGAGGTATATCAGTTTGCTCATCGTTCAGCCCTTCCCCTCCGAAGTTCCGCTATTATAGCGTTTCCCCAGCTTCTTGCCTCTGTGCCTTCCTGCTTGCTGTAGGGCTAAGGGCTCGCGGAGCGAGCCCAGTTTATCCCGCGCCGCGCTTTTCCGCCTTTCTTCTTTACGTCGTCATCCTGAGCGCACGACACAACGTCCCTTTCCGTCGTCCCGCCCTTATCTGTCATCCTGAGCGCAGAGCCTGACGTCCCCTGGTCACGTCCCCGCGAAGGACCTGAGGTGGCGGTGTAACAACCTATCGTCCGCGGGGTCTTTGCCTTCGCTCTAGCCTTCGCCCTTCCTTATCCCCTTACGCAAACACAGGGGCGAGGGCCTTAGCCCCCGCCCCTGCAATCCCTCCCGCTGGGCAGGCCTTCAGGCTGGTCTTCAGGCCTTCGCCTGAAGCCTTAGCCCTAAGCCCAGGTGATCTCGCCCGGCGGCGCCGATATCACGTTGGCCTTCAGGAACGCCACGCCCTTCCGGAAGCCTTCCTCCGCCGTCATGAGGCTGTCCTCATGCTCGAGGCTCAGCGTGCCGTAATACCCCGTCATCTGCAGCGTCGAGATGATGTCGCGCCACACTTCCTCGGCATGCCCGTAGCCCACGGTCCGGAAGATCCACGACCGTCGCGGCTCATCCCCGTAGTGCTTCGTGTCCAGGACGCCATAGCAGTCCGAGACCCAGTCGTAGATCTTGCAGTCTTTGGCGTGGAAGTGCTTGATGACGTCTCCGTACTCATGCAGCTTCCGGATGGCCTTCGGCACGTTGATCCCCTGCCAGAACAGGTGCGAGGGGTCAAAGTTCGCGCAGATCCGGTCCCCATGCTTGCCCACGGCGTGCCGCAGCTTGATGAGGGTCTCCGGGTTGTACACCAGGAAGTTCGGGTGCATCTCGAAGCAGATGAAGACCCCGTGCTTCGCCGCGAATTCGGCCTCGGTCTTCCAGTAGGGGATAGCCACCTCGTCCCACTGGTACTTCAGGGCCTCCAGGTGATCCTCGGGCCAAGGCGCCACAACCCAGTTCGGCACCTTATCGCCCTTGGCCCCGGCCGGCAGCCCGGAGAAGTTGATGACTGCCTCGATCCCCAGCTTCTGCGCCAGTTCCACCGTCGCCCGCCACACTTCATGCGCCTTCCGCGCCACAGTGGCCTTCGGGTGCAGGGGATTGCCGTGGCAGCTCAGGCCCGAGATGATCAGGCCGCGGCTCTCCACCGCCTGCAGGAGCGCCTTCTGTTTCTTGGCGTCGTTGACGATCTTGATCGCGTCGCAGTGCGACGTCCCGGGGTAGTTGCCCGTCCCGATCTCGATTGCCTCAAGCCCGATCTCTACGTAGAAGTCCAGCACTTCCTCCAGCGGCTTGTTGGCCCACGCGGCCGATAGTGCTCCTACTTTCATGGCTAATCCTCCCGTGACGCGCTCTTCGCCCCGTTCCGGAGCGCTATACTTTCGGAACCTTGGCCCAGTTACCGGCCTTCGCGGCTTCTTCGCACGCGGCCATGACCGCCTGCACCTTGCACGCCGTATCGAAGGACGGCTCCGGGTTCTTCCCCTCGACGATCCCCATCATCAGGTCGGCCACCGTGTTGATGAAGGTGTGTTCGTACCCAATGATGTGCGCCGGCGGCCAGTACCTCGGCCCGCCGCCCGGCAGGCCCATGTACGGGTGCACGGTCTCCGTCGTCTGGATCAGGCGGAACCCGTGCCGGTCGGACGGATCGGCCCCATTATAGTACAGAAGCTCGTTCATCCGCTCCAGGTTGAAGATGATCGAACCCTTGGTCCCATTGATCTCGAACCAGTTGTAGTTGGGGTGACCCAGCGCGAAACGCGTCGCCTCGAAAGTCCCCAGCGCGCCATTCGCGAACTCGGCCAGCGCTATGACACCGTCGTCCACATCGACCTTGCCCATCGTCCCGGCCGCACCCGTCGCGCCAAGCCCGCCATCGACCGACGTCGCCTTGGGCCGCTGCTTGATGAACGTCTTCATCGTGCACGACACCTTGCTGATGCCGCCCATGAGCCACATCGCGGTGTCGATGCTATGCGCCATCAGATCGCCCAGCGACCCCGATCCGGCGACCCGCTTCTGGAAGCGCCACACCAGCGGCACGCTCGGGTCCATGGCCCAGTCTTGCAGGTACAGCGAGCGCCAGTGGTAAATCTCGCCCAGGTCTTCGTTCTCCATCATCTTCCGCGCGAGCGCGATGGCCGGCGCCCGGCGATAGTTGTGGCACACCATGTTGATGACGCGCGCCTTCTTCACGGCGTCGCGTGCCCGCAGGGCGTCCTCGAGGTTGGTCGCCAGGGGTTTCTCGCAGAAGACGGCCTTCTTGCCCTTGGCGCACTCGATGGCAAGCTCGGCGTGCACGTCATTGGGCGCGGTGATGTCGATGAGGTCGATGTCATCGCGGGCAGCGGCGGCCTCGACGGAATACTCGGCCTCCTCCCACCCGAACCGCTCGGCGGTCTTGTCGGTGAGTTCCTTGTTGCGCCCGACGAGGACCTTCATGACGGGTTCCACGGGCAGCTCGGGGAAGTAGAACTTGAGCTGCCTGTAGGCATTGCTGTGTGCGCGGCCCATGAACTGATAGCCGACCAGCGCGATCCTTATCTGATCCATTACGCCTCACTCCTCACGGCTTGAGTTTGGCTCCTGCGAGCACGAACCACCCGGGCTGTTCGGCCCGTGGCCCGTATTATTGACCTTCCCCCAGCCCCTTCCTCCATCCCCGCACCAACTTTTCTCCCAGTCCCGCGTTGCCTTTCGGAGGGGCCGAATCAGATCGAGCACGCCCCGCGTGCTTGATCGAATCCGGCCCTGCTTTTCGCNNCCCGCGAAGGACCTGGGGTGGCCGCGTTGCTACCTCGCGTCCGCGGGGCTTGGCCTGTGCCCTACTCCCCGCCCTCCAACTCCACCCTCTCCTCGTCCTCCCCTTGGTCCTCCGCCCTCCCTTCCCCCGGCGGGAGATGGCTCAAGTCCTCCCCGACCTCCCCCAGCTCCGGCAGCCCTTCCTTCAGGTTGATCATTTCCCTTACCGCGCGCTCCTGCGGCAGGACGCGCGACTGCCACGATCCCACCGCATCGTTGTAGGCGCCCGTCGCCTGCCTGAGCCCCGCTCCCACCTTCGCCATGTGCGCCGCAAAGGGCTTGATCCGGTCGAACAGCACCTTGCTCCGGTCGGCGATCTCCTGCGCATTCTTCAGGATCCTCACCTGCTGCCACGACGCCGCCACCGCCTTCAGCAGCGCAAACAGCGTGAACGGCGTCGCCAGCAGCACCCGCTTCTCCATCGCGAACTGCATCAGCTCATGGTCCGCCTCGAGCGCCGCGCAGAACAGCGCCTCCGCCGGCAGGAAGCACACCGTCAAATCCGGCGCATGCTCGAACTGCGCCGTGTAGTCCCTCGTCGCAAGCGCCGTGATGTGGTCGCGCACGTGCCGCGCGTGACGCTTCAGGCTATCTTCCCGCGTCGCATCATCGGTCGCATCCATCGCCTGCAGGTACGCATCCATCGGCGCCTTCGCATCCACCACGATGTCCCGGTCTTCCGGTAGGTGGATGACCATGTCCGGCCGCTGACGGCCGCCCTCTGCCCCGGTCGTCGACACCTGTTCCTCGAAGTCGCACAGCTCCGACATCCCCGCCAGTTCGACGACCCGCCGCAGCGTCATCTCGCCCCACTTCCCCCGCACGCTCGTCCCGCCGCGCAGCACCGTCACCAGGCCCTTCGTCTCATCGGTCAGAGACCGCTGCAGGTCCGACAGCATCTTCACTTGCTCGCCGACCGCCGCTTCCGCCTGCAGGTGCTTGTCGGCCATCTCGCGCACCTGCACCTGGTACGTATCGATCGCCTTGGACAGCGGCTCAACGATCTTTCCGATTTGCTCCTGCCGCTCCCCGAGTTGTTGCTCGGCGGCGGCATACACGCGCTTCATGGTTTCCTCAGCCTGCGCCCGGAACTCGGTGGTCGACAGGGTCAGCGCATCCGACGCCAGCGCCTTGAAGGTACCGGTAAGCTGCGTCCGCGCCTGCTCGATCAGCTCCCTCTCCTTCACCAGCTGCTCGCGCAGAGCCTTCGCGGCTTCTTCCGCGGTAGCCGCATCCGTCCGCGCCTGCATGAGCTGCGCCGTGAGGTCTTGTATCTGCTGGGCCTGGCTATCGATCTGCGCCTTGCTGCCGGCGACCGCTCCTTCAGCCAACCCCTTCGCCTCGCGTGCCTCCGCCAATCGCCGAGAGTTGACGTACAGCGCCACGGCGACCACAACGAGTCCGATGGCGAGCACTATGGGCAGGGCTGTTTGCACGACTCTCACCTCACGGCCTCGTCTTGTCCTGCTGCGTCGGCCGGGTTATTATCCGCTTACTCTAGGAGGTTGGCTAGCTGTGGCTCTCTCGCGCGTTGGGAAAATCCTGCGCTCGTCTGGTTGGCGCATAGTAACGCGTCCGGACGTCCTCTACAACCGATGGCTCAACGAGCGCGAACTCGCCGCGCGCGCCGAATTCGTCCGCAGCGCGCCCTCCAAAATCGAGATCGAAATCACCAATCGCTGCAACCTTTCCTGCCGCCATTGCATCCGCAGTAAGCCCGGTTTCGAGGCCTGGCTGGGCGACATCAGCCTCGACGATTTCCAGAAGCTCCTCCGCCAGTTCCCGCGCACCCTCACCCTCACTCTCACCGGCTTCGGCGAGATGATGGTGCACCCGCGCTTCCTCGATATCGTCGCCTCCGCCCGCCAGATTCTCCCCCACGCGAACATACTCGGCTACACGAACGGCCTGCTCATCAACCAGACCGTCGACGCCGAGGACCTCGTCCGCAGTGGCATCGGCCAGGTCCACTTCTCCCTCGACGCCGCGACGGCCGAGACCTATCAGACCGTCCGCTGCAGCCCCAAGTTCGACCAGGTCATCGCCGCGATTCGTTCCGTCCTCGACGCCCGCCGCCGCCTCCATTCCTCCCGCCCTTTCGTCGGCATCAACTTCACGATGATGAATGAGAACTTCCGCGAGGCGCCCGACTACGTCCGCCTCGGCGCCGAACTCGGGGTGGATTACATCGCCCGCCCGGCGCTCATCATGACCGCCTGGGGTTATGCCGACGGCGCCAAGCGCATCACGAAGGCCGAGATGGTCGACGTTCTCCTCCAGACCCGTCGCGCGGCCGAGGAAACCCGCGCTCCGATGGCCCTCGACGGCTACATGCGCGACCCCGCCGACTACTTCGCCCACTACGACGACAACCGCAAGGAATCCTTCCGCACCTGCTTCTTCCTGTGGAACCACATCCAGATCGACCCCTTCGGCAATCTGAAGCTCTGCTGCGCCCATCCGGCGGCGAGCATCCACTCGTGGGGCAACCTCCTCGAGACGCCCTTCTCGGAGATCTGGAACTCCGAGCGCCTCCGCACGGCGCGGCGGTCCCTGGTGCGAGGCATTCCCCCGGCCCGCGCCTGCGTAGAGACCTGCCTCAGGCCCGATCCCGAATTCGCCGACTAACCTCGCGACCGACCCCTATGCCTTGCCCCTTTTCGTTTTCTGTAGGGCGGGGATTTACTCCCCGCCGCGCCTTTCTCCTTGTCCTTCCGCCCTTAGCCGTCATCCTGCCTGTCCTGCCTGCCCTGAGCTCGTCGAAGGGAGCCTGCCGAAGGAAGCGTGCGACTCAACGTCCGCGTGTTGACTAGCCCGCGAAGCGACGCGGAGCGTCGCAGAAGAATCTGAGGTGGCGGCGTAACAACCCATCGTCCGCGGATGCTCTTCCGCCTCTGCCTTTCGCCTTTCTGCTTTTCGCTGTCATCCTGAGAGAGCAGCGTACTTTGCTGCTCCGAAGGATCCCCCGAACAACCTCGCGCCCTTGACTTCGCCTTGACGCTAACTTGCCCCACTGGTACCATCTACGCCGCTCCCGAGCGCCTTTTCGGCTCGGGTTTGTCCCGTATGGACTACAAAGCTACCCTCAACCTGTTGCAGACCGACTTCCCGATGCGCGCCAATCTCCCGGAGCGTGAGCCCGAGATTCTGCGCCGTTGGGATGAACTCGACATCTACAACCTCGTCCGCGAGCATCGCGCCGGTGCGCCCCGCTGGGTCCTGCATGACGGCCCGCCCTACGCCAACGGCAACATCCACCTCGGCCAGGCGCTCAACAAGATCCTCAAAGACATCTCCATCAAGTACAAGACGATGCGCGGTTACGACTGCCCCTACGTCCCCGGCTGGGATACGCAGGGCATCCCGACCGAGCAGGGTGTCGAGCGCGAGTTCGGCCTCGACCGCCACACCATGCCGCCCCTCGAGTGGCGCGGAAAGTGCCGCGACCTGGCCCTCAAGTACGTCGGCCTCCAGCGCGAGCAGTTCCGCCGCCTCGGCTGCCGCGGCGACTGGTACAACCCTTATCTCACCCTTGCGCCCGCCTACCAGGCCCAGCAGGTCCGCGCCTTCGGAGCCATCGCCGAGCGCGGCCTCATCTTCCGCGGCCTCCGCCCGGTCTACTGGTGCTATCACTGCGAGACCGCCCTCGCCGACGACGAGATCGAGTACCACGACAAGACCTCGCCCGCCGTCTATGTGGCCTTTAGGCTGAGGGCCGTGCCGGACCAAGACAAGAGCGACCTTTCCCTCCCGCCCTCCGACGACGCCATCGACCTCCTACACAGGCTTCTGCCGAAAGCAAAGGTCCACGTCCTCATCTGGACGACCACGCCGTGGACTCTTCCCGGCAACACCGCCATTGCGTTCAATCCATCCGCCACATACGTACTCGCTCGCCACGACGATCGCTACTACATCGTCGCCGAAGCCCTCGCGGACAGCACGATGCGAGAGTGCGGCCTCACGCCCTACGACATCGTCGCCAAAGCTCCCGGGCGAGCGTTCGAACTGGGATGGGCTGAACACCCTCTGTACCCGGGGCGCAAGTCGTGGCTCTGGCTGGCCGACCACGTGACGATGGACACCGGCACTGGCTGCGTCCACACCGCTCCCGGCCACGGGGTGGACGACTACAAAGCCGCTCAAGAGATGCGGGCCAGAGTTGAGATGACGGCATTCACACGGGGAGACCCTGCGGGCGAGTCGTACGGCGCAGAGATTCGCAGCCCCGTGGACGACCAGGGCCATTTCACGCCAGAAGCCGGCCCCGACCTTGCCGGCCTGATCTGCGACCGCGCCAACCCCCGCGTCGTCGAACTCCTCGATGGCGCGCTCATGAACGAGGGCTCCATAGTCCACTCCTACCCGCACTGCTGGCGTTGCAACAACCCGGTCATCTACCGAGCCACGCCGCAGTGGTTCGTAGACATCGATAGCCTCCGGCCGGCTGCTCTCGACGAGGTCACCCGCGTCCGCTGGATCCCCTCCTGGGGTCAGGCGCGCATCGCCGGCATGGTCGAGTCGCGTCCCGACTGGTGTATCTCTCGCCAGCGCGTCTGGGGCGTGCCCATCCCTGCCTTCTTCTGCGATGATTGCGGCGAGGCCCTCGTCGACCGCACAGTGATCGACCACGTCGCCGATCTCATGGCCGCCGAGGAGAACGGTGCCGACGTCTGGTGGCGCCTCGAGGCTGCCGATCTCATGCCCGCCGGCACGACCTGCTCTTGCGGCTCCTCGTCCTTCCGCAAGGAATCCGACATCATGTCGGTCTGGTTCGACTCCGGCTGCAGCCACTACGCTGTCCTCCGCACCCACCCGGGGCTGTTGAGTCCTGCCGACCAATCCCCGCCCTATCCCGCCGACCTCTACCTCGAGGGCGACGACCAGTACCAGTGCTGGTTCCAGACGTCGCTCTGGGTCGCCGTCGCCCTGGGCGATCCCGCGCCCTTCAAGACCGTCGTCGGCCACGGCTTCTTCGTCGATGAGACCGGCCAGAAGCTCTCAAAGTCCAAGGGCAACATCATCGACCCGGCCGACATCTACAACCAGTACGGCGCCGACGTCCTGCACATGTGGTTCACCTTCGCCGACTTCCGCTCGAAGATGTCCCTCACCGAGAGCATTCTCCAGCAGGTCGCCGACGCCTATCGCCGCCTGCGCAACACGGCGCGCTTCATGCTCGCCAATCTTCAGGATTTCGACCCGGCGACCGACGCCCTGCCTTACGAGGACCTCACCGACCTCGATAAGTGGGCCCTCTCGCGCATGCAGCAGGTCATCGAGCGCATGACTCGCGCCTTCGACGCCTGGGACCTCCACCTCTTCCACCACGAGCTTCACGCCTTCGTGGCGACCGACCTCAGCTCCTTCTATCTCGACGCCCTCAAGGACACGCTCTACACCGAGCTTCCCGCCTCCCATATCCGCCGCTCGGCGCAGACCGCCCTGTGGCACCTCCTCCTCGACCTCGTCCGCATGATGGCGCCCATCGTGACCTTCACCTCCGACGAGATCTGGGAGCACCTGCGCAAGCTCGATCCCTCCCTGCCCGTCAGCGTCCAACTTGCCGACTGGCCGGCCCTCCGCCCCGAGTGGGACAACGCCGCCCTCCAGGATCGCTTCACCGCCCTCCTCCGCGTCCGCGACAAGGCGATGGAGGCCATCGAGCATGCCAAGGTTTCCGGCGTTCTCAGCAAGCCTCTCGAGGCCCATCTCGATATCTTCGTCAATTCACAGCTTGCTGAGGTCTTGGAGGGTTTCGGTCCCGCGGAGCTAAACCGCCTCTTCATCGTATCCGGCGTATCGATCCACGGCCTCGAAGCTTTGGACGAACCCGCCGCTGCTGACGACATCGTCGTCCGCGCCTCTCTCTCCGATGGTGAGAAATGCCGTCGCTGTTGGGTTAGGGATACCGCCGTAGGGAAATCCTCAGAGTATCCCGATCTTTGCGCCCGCTGCCAGGACCGCGTGACCAAGTGGCCTTCCTGATAAAGGAAGGGCCACAGCTATTTGTTAGGGGGATGACCGTTGGCGACCAAAGCTCGCATCAACATCGACAAGTACAAGACGTTACTCGAGGAGCAGCGGGTCGAACTCACCCGGGAACTGAAGCGCCTGGAAGACCAGGCCGCCGGCCGCTCGGGCGAGCAGGAGGTCGTCGCCGCCGAGGACTTTGACGAGCCGGGCGGTGACGCCGCTGTTGATGCCACCGAGCGCCAGCAGGCTCGCGCCATGGCCTCCGAGGTCCGCCAGATCCTCGACCTCGTCAAAGAGGGCCTCCGCCGTATGGAGGAGGGCAGCTATGGCATCTGCGACGTATGCAGCAAGCCCATTCCCGCCATCCGCCTTCAGCTCATTCCCTGGACCACGAGGTGCGCCAAGTGTGCTGCAGGAGGAACCGGCTAGCCAGCTAAGCCGGGTTTCGGTCTCCGGGCGCGAAGTACTCTGCTACTTCCTCCTTGCCGCGCTGGCCGTTGCCGCCGTTGCCGCCGACCTCTTTACCAAGCGGTGGGCTCTCGTTCACGCCCCCCAGGACCAGGTCCTTTTCCGCAATCTGCTATCCATGTCTCTCACCACCAACTCCGGCGCCAGCTTCGGCATTCTCGTCGGCAAGGCCCACTGGCTCGCCGCCGCCGGCGTCCTCATTCTCGTGGCCGTCCTCGTCTTCTGGTGGTCAGAGGGCCGCAAGAGTCTCTGGCTTTCCGCCGCCATCGGCCTTCTCTGCGGCGGCGCCGTGGGAAACCTTCGCGACCGTATCCACCTCGGCTGGGTGGTCGATTTCCTCCGCTTCGACCTTCCCGGCCTGCGCTGGTGGCCGGCCTTCAACGTAGCCGATGTCGCCGCCGTGGCAGGTGTGCTGATGACGGTCATCTGGCTCACCTGGCCCCGCGGTTCTCGCACCCCCAGGGAGGCTGCTTAACCCGTGTGCCCGGTCTTCGTCCGTCTCGGTCCCGTTGACATCGGCGGCGCCCTCATCGGCGTCCTCGCGGTCTTCACCTTCATGCTCCTCTGGCGTCCCGCCGCCCGCAAGCTCGGCGAGGAAGTCCCGGAGCTTACCCCTGTCCGCGTCCTCACCCTCCTCCTCGCCTCCGTCGTCACCGTCGTCCTGGCCGTCTTCCTCATCAACCGCTTCGGCCCCGTCGAGGTGAAGGCCTACGGCACCATGCTCGTCGTCGGCCTCACCGTCGGCACGATCTGGTGCATCCACGACGGCTCCCGCCGCGGCCATGAGCCCGCCATCTTTATCGACTTCGCCATCTACGCCCTCCTCGGCGGCATCCTTGGCGCCCGCCTCCTCTTCGTCGCCCTCGATTGGGGTTCCTACAGCGGCCACCCTCAGTCCGTCCTCGCTCTCTGGGAGGGCGGCCTCTCCTTCCACGGCGGTGTGATCGGCGCTGTCCTCGCCGCCCTCGTCTTCGCCAAGCGGTACAAGAAGAGCTTCCTCGAGCTGGCTGACATCGCCTCGCCGGGCCTCGCCCTCGGCTACTCCTTCGGCCGCCTAGGCTGCTTCTTCAACGGCTGCTGCTACGGCGTACCCACCAACCTCCCCTGGGGCGTCATCTTCCCCCACGCTGTCACCCAGAACGGCACGCCGCTCCTCGTCCCCCTCCATCCCACCCAGATCTACGGCTCCCTCGCCAGCCTCGTCATCTTCGCCATCCTCTATCTCCTCCGCGACAGCACTACCCGCCGCGGGCACCTCTTCTTCACCTACATCATCCTCTACAGCGGCTACCGCTTCTTCGTCGAAGAGCTTCGCTACGGTGTCACCGCCGCGCCCATGCCTCACCTCCCCGCCTTCACCCAGGGCCAGGTCGCCAGCGTCTTGCTCATCCTCTTCGCCGTGCTTACCATGTTTCTGACGGGACGAAGGGGAGGCGCTAAGTGACGGATTCGAGCCCAGCGATTGCCTCAGGCCGGCGCGTTACCCTCACCGTGCCCGCCGCCCACCACGGCAAGCGGCTCTGCTTCGTCGCGTCCTCCATGATGCCGGCGGTCTCGCGCTCCTATCTCAAGAAGCTCATCAAGGACGGCTTCTGCACCCTCAACGGCGCCCCGGCCGAGCCTTCCGACCTTGTCCGCACCGGCGACGTCTTCTCCACCATCTTCGACCTACCCGCCCGCCTCCCGTGTCATGCCGAAGTCGGCCCGCTCGATGTCCGCCACGAGGACGCCCACACCCTGGTCCTCAACAAGCCCGCCGGCATGGTCTGCCATCCCGCCAAGGGCCATCACACCGCCACCCTCCTCAACTTCGTCGTCGCCCATCTCGAGCGCGAGATCGACCACGGCTGGAGCCGCCCCCACATTATCACCCGCCTCGACAAGAACACCTCCGGCCTCGTCCTCATCGCCAAG
>PMZA01000423.1:0-2876 GCA_003170595.1 Armatimonadota bacterium | reverse complement strand
CCCGCCGCTACTTCGCCCTGGTCTGGGGTCGCCTCAAGAAGTCCAGCGGCGTCCTCGAGAGCTTCCTCGCCCTCGACCACACCGACGGCCTGCACATGATCGCCCACGCCACCGGCAAGCCCGCCGTCACCGAGTACTCCCGCCGCCGCATCTTCCAGCTTCCGCCGGAGGCCGTCGGCGCCGGATGCCCGCCCGCGATCAGCCTCGCGCACCTCCTCCTCNNACCGGCCGCACCCATCAGATCCGCGTTCAGATGGCCGACCTCGGCCACCCCGTCCTCGGCGACGACCTCTACGGCCCGCCCGCCTGGCAGGAGCCCTACAACGACGCTCTCCGTGCCCTCCTCGACGCCCTCGGCGGTTACGCACTCCACGCGGGCACGCTATCCTTCCCCGATCCCCTTACCGGCGACCCGGTCCGCGTGATGGCTCCGCCGCCGCCACCGTTTCTTGCTCTGCTCGGCCAACTGAGCCGCAGCCAGCCTTCGTCAGAGTTTGCCAAGCGAACTCGGGGGTCCCTTGCGTCATGAGCCAACAGCCGGTCGGATGCTTCAACATAATGCTCCACGCCCACCTGCCCTACGTCCTCGGCCACGGCACCTGGCCCCACGGCTCCCAGATGCTCTTCGATTGCGCCACCGACACCTACATCCCCCTCCTGTGGACCTTCCGCAAGCTCGTCAGCGAGGGCATTTCACCCAACGTCACCATCAGCTTCAGCGCCGTCCTCCTCGAGCAGTTCAACGATGACCGCTTCAAGGAGTGGTTCCCCGGCCATCTCGGCGAGAAGATCTACTACGCTTCCGAGAACGAGCGCGAGTTCGGCTCCCGCGGCGAAGGGCACCTCGCCTGGCTCGCCAAGTGCATGCGTGAGCGGTTCGAGGCCCTCCGCAACACTTTCGAGGAGGCCAATCGCGACCTCATCGGCGCCTACCGCGAGCTTCACGAGGCCGGCCACATCGAGGTCATCACCTGCCCCGCCACCCACGGCTATCTCCCGCTCCTCCGCGAGGACGGCAGCGTCCAGCTTCAGGTCAAGCAAGCCGTCTCCACCTTCAATCGCCTTATGGGCGCCTGGCCGCGCGGCATGTGGCTGCCCGAATGTGCCTACCGTCCGCACGCCAACTGGGCCCCGCGGCTCCACCTCGAACCGCCCCAGACTCCCTGGCCGCGCAAGGGCGTGGAGGAGTTCCTCGCCGATAACGGCGTAGACTTCTTCTTCGTCGACACCCACTTCCTCTCCGGCCACGTCGGGGCCGCCCAGGCCGATCGCGAGGACACCCTCGGCAAGCTCTGGGGGCAGATGCACACCATCGGCGAGCCCGGCGCCTACCATGGCTCCCACACGCCTTACGCGCCCTATTTCGCCGCCTCCGGAGCGCCCGATCTTCCCGCCATCGCCGTCGTCGTCCGCGACCCGGCCACCAGCCTTCAGGTCTGGAGCGCCACCCACGGCTATCCCGGCGACGTCGACTACCTCGAGTTCCACAAGAAGCATCAGCCCGGCGACATCCGCTACTGGCGCATCTCCGACTCCCGTGGCGACCTCGGCGCCAAGGACGCCTACCATCCCGAGTGGGCCGAGTGGAAGGCCCGCCAGCATGCCGGTAACTTCCTCTGGTGCGTGAAGGAGACTCTCAAGTATGCCCCGCGCGAGGATCGCCAGCCCATCCTTTGCGCCCCCTTCGACGCCGAGCTTTTCGGCCACTGGTGGTTCGAGGGGCCCTACTGGCTCGAGCACGTCCTCCGCTGGATGCACTACGACCCGGAGATCGAACTCGCCACCTGCGGGAAGTACCTCAACCAGTACCCGCCCTCGGCGGCCATCCACCTCCCCGAGGCCTCCTGGGGCGCCGGCGGCGGTCACTGGGTGTGGATGAACGAGAAGACCGACTGGACCTGGGAGAAGGTCTACGACGCGGAGAAAGACTACAAGGTCCTGCTCGCCGACCACGGCACCGGCCACGACGATGCCTCCCGCGCCCTGATCACTCAGGCCGGCCGCGAACTGCTTCTCCTCGAGGCCTCCGACTGGCAGTTCCTCATCACGACCGGCAGCGCCGCCGATTACGCCGGCCTGCGTCTGGGGAGTCACTACTCGGACTACAAGAAGATTGCGGATACCGCCCGCCGTTACTGTAGGGGAGAGGTCATCTCAAGCGAGGAATGGGACCATCTCGGCGGCTGCCAGGATCGCGACCGGCTCTTCCCGGACCTCGATCCCGCCTGGTTCCGCGACATCGATCGTCCGGCTACTTGATCAGCGCGTCTTCCTCGACGCCCTTCCACACGATGGGCACGTCGTCCCGCGTGGCCCGGCTGATGTGGTAAGCCGCCGACGCGTCGTTTAGATACGTCGGCGGCGGATCTAGCGGCCACGCCTGCCCCTTCATCTTCGTCCGGTAGGCCTCCAGCAGCTTCCAGCCCACGATGTCCGCGGCCACCGGATCGCGCGACGCCACGACCGCCCCGTAGGGCCATCTTGGCGGAGCTTGCTGGTCATCCCACAGATCGTATACCGGCTGCAGCGCGTCCATCAGCTGCAGCTTCACCTTCGTCCGCACCGTCGGCCTTCCCGCAAGTTGGCACAGTAGTTCCGGCTCCTTCCACGCCGCAAGCCTGTCCGGCACGTCCACCATCGTGCTGTAGTTCGCGAGGCATCCCCACATCCCCACCCGCTTGTCCACCTTCAGCCGCGAGATGTTGATGATCACGTCGCAGTAGTCCAGCAGCACTCGCGTCAGACCGTTGCGGAACCCTTCCGACCCGGCCCCCATGACCTTGACCCCGCGCCCTTCCCGCCGCACCGACAGCCCCGCCGAGTAGACCTCCCTCTCATCCGCCCCGAACACATAGATGTTATCCGGCGACACCCCT
>PMZA01000354.1 GCA_003170595.1 Armatimonadota bacterium | reverse complement strand
GCGATCGCGTGCGGATGATGGCCTCCGCCAGGGGCCTCCGGTTGGAGCAGAGCTACGCCCTCGTGCCCGGGTCGGCGGGGTTGGTGATGGAGGCGTGGCTGAGCAACAGCCGCACCGAGAGCGTCATCGTCGGGCGCGCGCAGTTCACGCTCGGACCGGTCGCGATCGGCGGGCGAGNNCAACGAGTACCTCTACCCGCCGCAGGTTTTCCAGCAGATGCGCGGCCCGCTGAGCGAGGCAACGCCGGGGTTCATGAACAACCAGTACATCTACGGCGCGATCCAGCCGACGGACAAACTCAGCCTGCCGATGGTGGCGATATGGGATGAGCCATCGGGCGTCGCCCTCGGCCTCGGCTGCAGGAACGACGAGGCTGTCGTGCGAGTCGGCGTGATTGGCGGTGAGGCCGGACAGCTTGAGACCAACGTCGCGATCTACCGTACGCTGCAGCCAGGCGAGAAGCTCCTCCTGGGGCGCATCCTGATCGGACTCTATCGTCGTCCGCCCACTGCAGAGAAGGCCGACTCGTGGGCTGCGGCGATGGCTTCGCTCAAGCTGATGTGCGTCGCGGGCGGAGTCGTCGAGCCGCCGCACAAAGCCCCCGCCTTCCTGAAGGACCTGCAGATCGCGTGGATCGGACCGTACTGCCCGCCCTACAACACCTTCGACGACATCCGGGCGAAGCTGCCTGCGATGGCGGCGGGCGGGATCAACGCCCTCCTTGTCGGCGGGAGGCTGTGGTACTGCCGCAACAGCGCCCGCCCCGAGTTGGGCGACTTCCTGCCGATCCTGCGTGGGGGGAAGTACTCGGTCGATGACACCGTCTCGGGCGGCGAGGCGGGGCTGCGCCGGCTCCTTGACGAGGGCCACCGTCTCGGGATGAAGGTCTTCTGCTGGGGACCGACGCTCGCCGGCATTGCGCTCGAGTCGCCCGAGGTGCAGAGCAAGCCCGAGTGGTGGATCCGCAAGGCCGACGGCAGTCTCAACCTCTGGTACCAGGAGCTTGCGCCGCCCGATGCGACGGTGGAGGGATGGCGCCAGTTCGTCCTGAGCACCGTGCGCCAGATCGCCGAAGAGCAGCGCTTCGATGGCTGCTGGCTGGACTCGACGTGGAAGGATCATGCCCTCAACTTCAAGTCGGCCAGCGGCTGGTACGGTGGACCCAACGGCGCGAAGCTCTCGCTGATCAGAGACGTCCGCCGGATGGTGAAGAGCCTGAACCCGAACTTCGTGCTGATGGCGGAATCTGGCGGCGCCGAAACCGGCAGCGCGGTCGACGTGTGCTACGTCCGAGCCCTTGGCGTCTTCCCGCTCGTGCCGCCGGAGCGGATGCAGGAGACCGTGCGCACCGAGGAGGCCTGCCGCCTCGACGGCGAGCGTCCCTTCGGGCAGTTCCAGGTCGACCCCGGGCCGCTCGGCGATGAGCATCCCGTGCGGAAGCGGTTGCTTGTGCGGGATAGCTGGAAGGCGACGCTGTTCCTCGTGAACACCCTCCCGCGCGTGCCCGGCTATTTCGTCGGCGACCCGATCGCGAAGCTCGTGGACCACCCGGAACTGGGCGAGGTAGCGCGGCGACTGATGGCTGTCCGCCGCTCGCGGCCTGAGATGGTGGACGGCAAGGTGGTGTTCGAGGGGGTACAGAGTTCGGCGCCCCAGGTCGTGCGCTTCTGCCGAGTCCTCGGGCGCAGGGCAAGCCTTGTGCTGGTCAACTGTGGTGCGGAGCCTGCCACGGCGCGGATCACTCTCTCGGGCGAGACGGCGCGCCAGTTCGGGCGTGGGTGGCAACCGAAGGATCTGCTGGGGCAGGCGGTCGTCACCAAAGTCGCGGGATCAGACGCGATCGATGTGACCCTGCCCGCCTACCGCGGAGCCATCCTCCCCACGGAGGATTCGCGGTAGCATGAAGCGAAGGGACGAGCCTTGTCGAGGTGATAGCGTGGCCTACAAAGCGATGGTTCTCATGCTGGCGACGGCGCTTGCGGGGACGGCTCTGGCGGCGCCGAATCTGGTGCCCAACGGCGATTTCCACGACGGCCTCAACGGCTGGAACGTGACCAACAACGACACCTGCCATCCGGCTCTCGTCGACGCCAAGGCCGGCGCCTTTACGACCGCTGTGCAGCTCAAGCTCAACCCCAACCCCGGCGCCAACCCCTGGGACATCACGCTGTCCAGGCCGATAGGCGAGGCGCTCGCCAAGGGTACGTCCCTCCGCATCAACGTCTGGATGCGCAGCCCGGAAGCCTGCCCGGTGAACGTCATCTTCCAGCTTGGCCACGCGCCCTGGAGCACTCTCGTCGGCCAGACCCTGACTCCCGGCGCCGACTGGACCCAGTACGTCCTGCGGGGCAGCCTCGCGCAGGAGACCGCTGCCGGTGAAGGGACTATCAGCTTCCAGCTTGGCAAGCAGGCCGGCACCGTCGAGATCGCCGGCGTGGAGATGATGACCGTGCCCGACAATCCGCTGGGCCTCATACCCTTCGTGCTGCCGTGGGATGACAACGCCGCCGGCGTGACCAACGTGAGCGCGTGGCTCGACAAACCGGCCGGCACGCGCGGCTTCGTGACCGTGCGCGACGGCCATCTTTACACAGGCGACCGGCGCTTGCGGCTGCTGGGGACGAACATCACCGCCAACTGCTGTTTCCCGACTCACGCCGACGCCGAGAAGGTCGCGGCGCGGCTGGCGAAGTTCGGCATCAACTGCGTGCGGTTCCACCACATGGACTCGGCCTGGGCGAACCCGGGCATACTGCAGGACGACCGGCTCACTCTTGCGCCCGAGCAGGTCGACCGGCTCGACTACTTCATCGCCCAACTCAAGCGCAACGGCATCTACGCGGACCTCAACCTGCACGTGAGCCGTGAGTATCCGAACATGCCCCGGTGGGAGGGGATGCCCGACTTCTTCAAGGGCGTCGACAACTTCTACCCGCCGATGCTGAAGATGCAGCACGACTACGCGCGGGACCTCCTCACGCACGTCAACCCCTACACGGGCAACGCCTACGCGGCCGAGCCTGCGGTGGCGATCGTCGAGATCAACAACGAAAACGGGCTGATCGGCTGCTGGCGCGGCGGGCAGCTCGACCAGATGCCGGACGTGTACCAGAAGGACCTGTCGCGGCAGTGGAACGAGTGGCTCAAGGCGAAGTATGCGGACGACGCGACGCTCAAGCGGGCGTGGGCTGCCTCGTCGAAACCGCTTGGCGCTGAGATGCTCGACAACGGCGACTTCCATCGCCAGGCCGACAAGTGGACCCTCGAGATCCATGAGGGCACGACCGGGTCGTCGGAGGCGCGGACGGATGGGCCGGACGGCAAGCCCGCCCTTCGCATCAACGCGGCGCACGTCGACGGCGTGGGCTGGCACGTGCAGTTCCATCAGCCCGGGCTCAAGGTCGAAGCCGGCAAGCTCTACACGCTGCGCTTCCAGGCGCGGGCCGACTCGCCGCGCGAGGTGAGCCTCGACTGCAAGATGGCCCACGAGCCCTGGGAGAACTTCTGGGCCGCGAGCGTGGAAGTAACGTCGGAGTGGAAGCAGTTCGCCCTCGTCGTCACGCCGAGCGCAAGCGATGACAACGGGCGGATCACCTTCGGCAACCTCGGCGTGAAGACCGGGAGCATCGACCTCGCCGGCGTCTCTTTCCGGCCGGGCGCATCCTACGAACCACGACCCGGCGACGCTCTCGGCACGGTCGCCGCCATACGATGGACCGAGTTCGGCGGGCTACCGCCCGAGATGCAGGCCGACTGGATGTCGTTCCTGTGGGACACCGAACAGGGCTACTGGACCGGGATGAGCAAGTATCTCAAGGACGACCTGAAGGTCCACGCGGTCATCATCGGGACGGCGGTCGGCTTCAGCTCGGCGGCCATGCAGGCCAAGCTCGACGCGGTCGACGGCCACGCCTACTGGTACCACCCGATGTTCCCATCGAAGCCCTGGGACGCGATCGACTGGGTCGTCGAGAACAAGTCGATGGCTGGCGCGCCGGGCGGTGGGACGCTGCCGGGCCTCGCGCTGTCGAGGGTCGCGGGCAAGCCCTTCACCGTGACCGAGTACCAGCATCCCGCGCCGAATACGCACAACTCGGAAGCCTTCCTCCTGCTCGCGGCCTACGGGGCGATGCAGGACTGGGACGGCATCTTCAGCTTCTGCTACGGCAGCAACCGCGACAACTGGGATGCGAAGATGATCACCAGCTTCTTCGCCGTCGACCAGCACCCGACGCAAATGGCGACCATGGCGGCGGCGGCGGCCCTGTTCCTGCGAGGCGATGTGGCCGTGCCCAAGACGAAGGCGGTTGGCGCTTCGACGGCGGAGCAGACGCGGCAGCTTCTGCGGACCTATGGGCCGTGGTTCAACGCCGAGGCCTTCGGCATCAAGCACATGACGGCGATGCAGCGACCGGTGGAGATGAGCCTGGACGGCAAGCCCGCCGCTCCCGGCCCGGCGGCGACTGCCGCAAGCCCCTTCGTCAGCGATGGGGGGCAGTTGACCTGGGACTACAACGGCGGCGATGGCTGCGTGACGATCAACGCGCCGAAGTCGAAGGCGGCGATCGGCGGGATATCGGGCGGGCCGTTCAACCTGGGCGGCGTCATCATCGCGCCGAAGCCCAACATCCAGAACTGGGCCGCCATCACCCTCACCGTCATGGAAGGCACCAGCTTCACCGAAGCCGGGCGCCTGCTCATCACGGCGACGGCCTATGCCGAGAACACCGCGATGGGCTGGAAGGATGAGCGGAAGACCTCGGTCGGCGCGGCGTGGGGTCATGCGCCGTCGATCGTCGAGGGCGTGCCGGCGACGATCACGCTGCCGGTCGCGGCGGGGCGAGTGAAGGTGTGGGCGCTGGATGAACGCAGCCAGAGGATGGGCCCGGTGGCCGTGCGCGACGAAGGCGGGAAGGCCGTCTTCGACCTCGGCCCCGAGCACAAGACGCTGTGGTACGAGGCGCAGATCCAGTAGACGCGCCGCCTACTTCGCGCGGGTGTAGACGCCGTCGCCGTAGAGGCCCGGGATCGTAAGGGTGTCGCCCTCGAGCTTGAAGTCGAAGGTCTTCTCACCCTCGCCCTCGCCGAGACGGGTGATGGTGATCTTGTCGCCTTGGACTTTGTACTTGGCGACGTCCTGGCCGGCCGGCGCATCGATCTTCATGTCGCCGCCGCTCGTCAAGGTCAAGGTGACGGTGCCGAACTTCGCCTCCTGGGTCCACTTGCCCGCGAGGCCGCCGCCACAACCTGCCAGGAAAATGCAGACCAGAACTGCCATGAGTACTGCGTAGCGCATCTCGGTCACTCCTCGAGACAGCAAGAATCCAGCAAGATCATGTTCGGCGTAGGGCGGCGCACGCCTGCCGGCGCTACTTGACGACCAAGAGCCATCCCTTCGCCGGCGGGACCGGGATCTCGTCGCCGGGGCGGAAGGTAGCGGGAGCCTGGAAGTAGTCGATGCTCGGAGCCGTGAGCTTCACCTTCTTCGGGTCGAGGCCGAGGGCCTTCCAGTCGATGCTGAGCCTCACGCCCAGAGCCTTCGCCGCGACGGCGGGATCGACGGCCTGCTCGCGGGTTGATGGGCTCTGCTGCGAGAAGGTGAGCCGGCCGAAGATGTTGGGGTCGTGGAAACTTGTCGACGCGGGTGACCAGCACGACGCCTGGACTGTGGGGTTCTGCTGGTCGCGGCAGAAGTTGATGCCCATGACCGTGCCCTCCGCGGGAGCGGTCATGCCGATCGCCTTGAAGGGGATGCTCATCTCTGCTTCCCACTTGCCCTGGCTCACGGTCGCCCGATAGACCCACGGCCCATTCCACGAACCGTCCTGCTTCTCGCTGTCGTAGAACGCGCCCGCGCTATTGCCGACAAGCTGGAAGTAGTCGAGGCGGTTGATGTCGGGCTGTAGGAAGACCTCCACGGCGTCATCGGTCCACGTCTCGCCGTCGCGATTCCTGACCACGGCCTTCGGCGCGGCCGATGCGGCGCAGCGGAAGGCGATATACAGGTTCGTCGCGTCGTGAGTGACGAAGACCTCGGTCTGCTCGTTCGCCATGGCCTTGGTGCCGAAGGCGCTGAAGTTCGTCAGGCGCGTCGCCTCGTCCCACTCGCCCGCATCGATATGCCCGTCGATGGTCGGCGGCTTGGCGGCCGCGTGAGTGAAGGCCTGCGGACGTGCCTGCGGTTCGGGCCAATGCGCGAGGGCGATGACGGCTTGCCCCGGCTTGCGGTAGACGGTGGCGAGGACATCCGGGCGGCTGGTGTGGACCGGGCAGTCGGGCTCCCAGTATCCGATCATCTTCGCGTCCTGGATGCCGACGTCATCCCAGAAGCGCCACATCGCCGAGGCGGAGGGATGGAGCCGGCCGGTCATGCCGTAGATCATGGCGCGGTAGGGGTTGCCCCCGGTCTGATAGTCGAGCATTTCGCCGGTGAGGCCGAAGGGTATGCCCGAGATCTCGACGAGCCAGTAGTCGGGCGGCAGGTTGTAGTCGAACAACTCGCCGAACCAGAGGTTGCTGACGTACGGGAAGTGCTCCATCGTCTGGTTGGCGGTGCTGACCCGGCGGTCGGGGTCCCACGGCATCGACCATTCGTCGCCCCCGTGGTAGTTCATGCGGTAATGGGGATTGGCGCGGGCCATGACCTTCGCGACGCGCTTCATGATCTCGCGGTCGTAGCCGATGCCGTCGAGGTAGAGGCCGTCGACGCCGGTGCGCTCCATCATGTAGCGCAGGCCCTCGACGTAGTAGTTGTGCCACCGCGAGAGGCCCTGGGTGGCGATGGAGGCATCGGTCTCGCCGTCGAAGAGCGGCTGGCGCCAGCCGACGCAGTAGTCGCTGACGAGATGTTCGCGCAGCCACGGATAGCCGCCGCCAGCTCCGAAGACCGTGTCGCCGACCTTGGACACGTAGGCAGACTTCGTCTGGAAGACCTCGTCGCCCAGACTGCGCAGCACCCACATCTCGGCGGCGTGGTTGGAGATCTGGCCCATCGTGTAATAGAAGTTCACGCCCTTGGGCGGCGAGGGGATGAGGCGCGAGGAGAAGTGGAGCCGCTTGCCCGAATCGCCGGGCGTGAATTCGCAGACCCCGGAGAGCTTGCCCGCGCCGGCGCCGATCTTCTCGGGATGCGTGACCGCCTTACCGTCGGTGGAGGCGAAGGTGTCGAGGAGGAGCGTGTGGGCGTCGACGGTTGGCATCGGGGCGACGTTCTCATCGAAGGGCGCGTCGCTGATCTTGATCGCGTCGATCACGAAGCCTCCGCCGTCGAGGCGGAGGGTCGCGTCGCCGAGGGGCCCGGTGAGCAGGCCCGAGTGAGGCATGGACGTGGCGAGCTTCCCGTCGATGAAGATGGCGAAGCGGTCACCCCAGGAGATGGTCACGAGATGGCGCTCGCCCTGCTTCCACTGCGGGGCCGGGGCGTCGATCATCGCCGGGTAGTTGTTCAGCGTCGCCACGCCCTTGCGGATGTAGGCCCTCATCCCGCGGACGTCGATGTTCCAATAGAAGCCCACGTAGTCGTCGTTGGGGAAGCTGAGGCCGAAGAGCGACTGGTTGTACCTGGACTGCTCGTACTCGCCGGCCTTGGGGTCGAAGTTGACCGTCGTCCAGAGGCTGATCGAGCCGCGGTCCGCGTGAAGGTTGCCCTCGGCGGGATAGGTAAGGCTGCCTAGCTCGACCCGGCGACCCGGGATCGCCTTCACCTGCTTCACGAGGGCGGCCATGCGGTCGGTCGTGAGGAACGGATAGTTGATGTAGGGGTTCTCGAAGGTCGCGTGATGGACGTGGAGAATGTTGGCGTCGGCCTTGACATCGCCGTAACGCCAGTTCCAGTGGTTGGGGTCGATGGGCTTGAAGGGCGTGACCAGGAAGCGGAAGCGAAGCTCGAGCACTTCGCCGGCGGCGAGATGGCGATCGCCCGTAGTTGCGCGGACGACGACGCGGTCGCCCTCCTCAGTGATCGTGCAGCCGCCCTTTCCGCCGTTGCTCCACGACTCAGGCACGCCGACGTCCTTGAGCGTGACGCCCTCCCACACGTCCTGCGCGCCCTGAAGCTTGAGCTGCAGACCAGCGTGCGGACCTCCGAGCCACACTTCCTCATTGGCGCGCTCGATGTCCCACTTCCACGTCCACCCGGCGGGACGATACCCACCGCGGCGTCCCATCCCCATCATGTACGGGACGACCTCGCGGCGGAAGGGGATCTCGAGGCGGACGTCGCGGAGGTCTGCGGCCGACTTCGCCGTAAGCTTCGCGCGGAAGGAGATGCAGCCGTCGAACTCCATCTTCGATGAGACCGCCACCGCTAGCGGGCCGGCGGTCGAGGATGAGGCGCGCTCGACGCGGCCGGGCTTCTGCGCGGTGAGGCTGGTGGCACCGGACGTCGATCGCAGCGTTCCTGAGGCGCCGGCGAGGACAAGCTGCACCGGCGCCGCGAGGATCTCTCGGTCGTTGCTGCGGATGCTGGACGGGAGGCCGGTCGGCGCGAAAGTCACGGCGCGGCCGATGCACTTCACCGTCGCGCCGGAGACCTTGAGCGGCGTGTAGGGCGGGATCACCTCGTCGTCGATGCCCAGCGTCGAGTTGAGCCACCGAAGCCGCGAGAGCCGCCACAGCTCGCTGTCGCCCGCATCGGCGAGGAACGCGCCGGCGACGTTAAGCTCGACGGAGACAGTGCTCTCGGGCGCACCGACGGGCGCCACACGCACCGATCCGCGATAGGTGCCCTCCGCGTCCTTCGGGATCTGCACGCCGATCCATAGCGGCCGCACCTGCCCCTTGCCGACTTCGAAGGTGCGCGTCATCGGCCGGCCGAGCCAGTCCGTGCCGCCGAGGTTGAAGCAGGTGAACGTCGACGCGGGCAGCGTCTTGCCGGCGTCTGATCTGAGGTCGCCAAAGCCGAGGGCGACGTTGCTGATCGCCTGGCGCGCGGCGTAGACCGCGATCTGAAAGACGTAGTATTCGCCGGGCTGGGCCGTGCCGTGGAACTCGGTGCTGGGCCCGCTACGGATCCACTTGAGCGGCAGGTCGTCGAACATGCGGGTCGCGAACTTGCGGTCCTCGGGGAAGAGGAGGTAGGGCGCGTCGGGATGATCGGCGAGGAGCTTCGCGACCTCGGCGTCGGTGGCGATGACCTCCATCGGGTCGAAGCGGTTGAACTCGTTCCGCGCCTGGATCTCGACGACGTCGGCGCGCGGGAGCGACTTCCATCCGCCCGCGGCGAAAGCATCGGCGCCCAAGCGGTTCCTCTCGACCCAAGCGGCGTCGGCGGTGTTGTCCGGCTTGAAGTAGGAGCCCGGTTCGTCGAAGTTGCCGGTGCCGGGATTGTAGGGCAGGTAGTAGACCTCGTAGACGCCGGGCGCGGTCACGGGCTGAAAGACGAGGTCGCCGGCCTCGCGGTTGATGTTTACCCGGACGACGTTGAGCACGCGCTTGCCGGTCGCCTGGTCGAAGATGAGGATGGCCTTCGTGTCGGCATCGCGGTCACGGCGCCGCCACTCGATGTGCGCCCAGACGGCGTCGGCTGGGACGCTGACGCGAAGGAGGGCGCGATGATTGCCGTGGCCGGTCTCGGACCAGGAGCCCAGGCCGTACTTCACGTCGTCGGCGCGGGCCGAGGCGAGTAATAGCGTCGTCGAGGCGACTGCAAGGATGGCGAGACGAGTGCAGGTGCGGATCAAGATCATCACCTCGTCAGGAATCCGGCGCCGGCCCAATCGCCGTGGTCGCCGTTGATGTTGTCGCCGCCGTCGTTGCAGTATAGGCGGATCCGTCGCGCCCCGGCCGGCATGGGGACGTTGAAGAACCAGCAGTCGTGCTGGAGCAGGAGCGGCGACTCGGCGATGAGCTTCTCGTCCACATAGACGCGGAAGATGACCGAGCCGAGTCCGTACCAGTTCATCTCATCATCGAGGCCGACCGCCGCGACGAAGGCTTTGTACTCGGGGCGCAGATCGTAGACGAGGTCCGAGTTCGCGCTCACGCCCATGCCCGTATCGTAGACCTTGCCGCCTAGGCCGAGCGGCTTGTTCTCGATGGAACGATTGTACTTGACCTCGCCGCCCCAGCCGACCGTCGCGACAATCGGCTTGAGGGATGAGATCGGCACATCCGGCGACGGCGCGGCCGGCGGGATCTTCCAGTACGTCGACGACGCTATTGGGCCGAGGTCGCCGTTGGGGGCGACGATGCGCGCCTTCACGGTCGTCGTCGCGGAGATGCTGATGGGGGCGGTGAACCGGGGCGAGGACGCGCCCGGATCGCTGCCGTCGATGGTGTAGTGCATGACGCCCTCGTCAGCGAACTCGTCGCTGATGCGCACGGAAACGGGGGCATTGAAGACCGCGTGCGCCGGATTGAGGAGCGGCGCGGAGGGCGAAACCTTCACGTATTCGGTCATGAGCACCGGCGTGATCCTCTCACCGCCGCGGAAGGCCGCCGCGCGAACCGTGGTCGTGGCGCGCAGAACGATGGGTGTTGAGTACTGAGGCGATGACGCGGTGGGCGGCCGGTTGTCGAGCGTATAGCGCAGCACGGCGCCGTGGACGATCGTGCCCATTCGCACCGTCGCCGTTGATACGAAGTCGCGGTCCGCCGGGCTTATCCACGTGTGCAGCAGCTTGACCATCGCGCAGCCCCGCTCGAGCGGGACGGTGAGGCGGAGTGGATCGCCGGATGCCGCTGCTGCAAGAACGTGCGCCGAAGTGTCGCCCGGATGAAGAACCTCGACGCGGAAGCTGTCCTGTCCCGGCAAGACCTTCAGCCCGCGCAGGATCACATCGACCGACTTCGCCTCGCCGCCGAAGGTGACCGGTACCACATAGCCGCCCGGCACAGCGAATACGTTCGCCTTTGCCGCGCTACCGACGACCTCGACCGGGCTTTGCGTGAGCACCCACGTCCGCCCGCGCAGCGCCTGCAGCATCAACCCGTAGTCGAGGTAGTAGCGTTCGGCCCAGGCATCGGGGTTGATCGTGTGATCGTTCGCCGGCAGCGGCGCGGTCGGGAAGACGCCCATGTGGAGGCATCGCTGGAAGAGCGCGTCGGGGCCAGCCTGGAGATCGCCCACGCTGCCGGTCCACACCATGATCGGCTTGCGCAGCCCAAGGAAGGCGCAGAGGTTCAGGCTGTGCCCCGCGGCGCCCATCTCGTCGTACGCGCCGTCGAGTTGGCGGAAGAGGTCGAGGCGGCGATAGAGCGGATTGCCAAAGATGACCTTGTCCGCGGCGTGCATCCTTGGCCCCAGCTTGCCGAGCGTGTCCTGCCAGGAGACGACAAGCGAGCGCGACGGCTTGCCGTTGACCCAACTCACCCCATCGTCGGCGCGCGGGTTGTAGATGTGAAGCCAGTCCATGCGGTCGATGCAGATGCCTGCGCTGTCGGACAGGCTCTGGATGTGCCGCCGCGCCTGGTCGAGCAGGAAGCGCTGGTAGACCGGATCGCCCGGGTCCATCGCAACCGCGTTCTCCCACGACATGTAGGGCTTGCCGTCCGCCGTAGGGAGCATGCCTTCGGGGATCGCGTGGTAGAGGAAATCGTTGGGATCGCGCCAGAGATCGGCGTCGGACTTGGCCTTCCTCGGAGGCGCCGGGAACTGGATGCGCGTGCCGAACTCGGTGACGTTGAAGTAGTTGAGCACCTGAAAGCCCATCGCCCGCATCGACCGTGAGTATTCACGCATGGCGCGGACCGTCGTCTTCCCGCCGCCGAAGCGCGCCCACTCGGTCTTGTCGTCGACAGGTGGGAGGAACATGCCCATGTACGGAAAGTCGAAGCTCGCCTTCCAGTTCATCGAGAAGCCCATGCGGAGGAGCTTGCGCGCATCCAGCGGCCCCTCCCAGCCCGAGTACGCGCCGAGCCCGGAGATCTCGTTGACACGCGGATTGGGCGGGTCAAAGAACTTCGGGTAGCGCGAGACCATCCAGCCGAGGCCCGGGCGCCAGTCGGCCGCGTGGGGCACAAGGTCCATGGCGAAGCGAACAGGCGTCGTTGCAGATATCCGATGCCACACGCGCGAGACGGTGACCTCGCCCCGGCGGGTCGTCGTGAGCGACATGTCGAGGGTGAGATCCTCGGGCGAGAGGACGAGGCTCAGGCCCAAGTCGTGGGCGGGCTCAAGCACTGTGGCGATTGGCACCGAGAACGAGTCCGGCCGCGAGAAGTCGGCACCGCCGTAAGTGAACGACTGTTCATCGAAGGGCATCGGCTGCAAGGGGTCAGCCCAGCCGTTGTACTCCTTCGGGCGACCGACACCCCAGGTAGTCCAGAACTTCGCGGAGGCGGGGTCGGGCCAGGTGAGGCGCGTCTCGATCGGAGTCGTCCAGGGGGCGCCGTCCCCGCGAACCTCGATCTCCCAGCGAAGGCTCGTCGGCGTCGGCGTGAAGCGCTGGACTAGCGTGCAGCGGGCGCCGGGGTCGTGGACGAGCGTCTGGGCGAACTCCTCGCCGCCGCCGGGAAGGATCTTGCGCGTAACCTCGCCGGCCGGATGACAGCCCTGGAGGACGGTCTGCCCGACGACAGCGCGCGACAGCTTCGCCGCGCCGAAGGTCACGCCGGTGATGTCACCTCGCGGCGACAGCGCGACCGCCATAGCCGGCGATGTCACGTCGGCGAACGCCGCCGGCGCGAGAGCGGCAAGGCACAGCAGCGGAAGCACTCGTTGAGGTGTCATGGGCGGCACACTCCATGGTGCCACAGGCGACGCTCCCGCGCCAGGGCCCGCGCCCTGCTAAGGGCGCACAGGTTCCGCCCGCCGGCGGGAGAAGAGGATGTCATGCCACGCTACCCCGTGACCTTCGCGATGACCGTCGACGACGTCGGCTTCGGCGACGAGCCCGATGCCTTCGTCGACCTCGACAAGTTCTTCGGCGGGCTGGACCTGCCCGTCACGTACTTCGTCACGCCGCGCTGGGGCGATGTGCCCATCTACGAGAAGCCCGCCTGGCTGGCCGCTCTCCGGCACTCGGCGATGCAGCCACGCCGCGCCTTCGCCCTGCACGGCCTGCGCCACGACACGCCCTTCGAATTCGGCTGGACGCACCCTTACATGGGTCGCGCCGATCACGACCGCGAATGGGCGACACGACGCGATGAGGTGCGGGCCGGGCTGAGGCGGCAGGCCTTGCAGGAGAAGCTGGCCGAGGGGCAGCGCATCTTCGAGCACGTCTTCGGCGCCCCGGCGAAGGTCTTCCGCTCGCCCTACGCCGCGGTGTGCGAGGACCTGTGGGCGGCGCTGCTCTGGGCGGGGATCGCGGCAGATTCGAGCAAGGTCATCAACTGGGACCTGTGGCGCTACTGGCGGCAGGAGGTCTTCCCGCCGGTGGACTGGGATCCTGACCTGCCGCCACATCTGCGCCAGGCCGACGGTCTCTGGCACGCGCCGATCATGGCCGAGTACTCGTGGATGCTCACCGACAACGCGCAGGTCGAGAGATGCTTCGGTCGCGCGCTCGACGATTTCCATCGCGTCCGCGAGCGCGAGGATGGCCTCTTCGTAATGGTCTGCCATGTCGAGCAGACTAGCCGCGAGTTCGTGAAGGGCCGCGAGGTGATCAGGCGCCTGGTCGAGGTCATGAAGCAGGATAAGAATGTCCGGTTCGTCACGCTACCGGGCCTCATCGCGGAGGTAGCGAGATGAGGTGGGCGGCCTTGGCGATGAGTCTGGTGCTGGCAGCCTGTGCCCATGCGGAGGCCCCTCCGCCGATGACGAGCGTCGCTGTGATCGCATGGCTCGGCGGCTGGGAGGCGATGCGGAGCCCGTCGGTCCCTGCGCCCGTGGCCGACGGTGCGACGACCGGCGATCTGGAGAAGGCCTTCCACGTCGAGTGGAAGCGCGATGGCCAAGCTCTGCACGCGAAGATCACGCGCCTCAGCGATGCGTGGGTCGGGCGGCTGGCCATCGAGTTCCGCTTCGCGCCCGACACGCAGGCGCTGTCGTACTCGTATGCCGACTGCCCAATCCGCGTCGGCCTCACGGACGCGAAGCAGGGGCAGCTCTTCTTCGCGTGGGACTACGGCGTCCCGGCATGGCTCGTCGGCGAGCGGGGCCAGGAGAGGGCCGGCGTGATCCTCGACGCCACGACCACCCACGGCTTCTTCGTGGACAAGTATCCGGACGGCGCCTTCGTGGTCCACTGCAGCCTCGACTGGCCGAAGGCTGTCGGCGAGAGCATCGAGGCAGGGTTCAGGCTGGCCCCCGGCGCGAAGGCCGACGCGCTCGTGGCTGAACGGCGCAAGCGCCTCGGCATCGCGAGCGATCCCCCCCTCGACCATGCGAGGATCAGGCGCCTTCGCGCGGCGGGGTTCGTGCGCGTGGACAAGACCGGCTGGGGCTTTCAGACCGCGGATGGCAAGCCTCTCCGCATCCTCGGGCAGAACCGATCGCACCTTGCGATGTTCAGCCCGGCCGAGCAGGAGAAGATCCTGGCCCAGTACGAGGCGGGCGGCCTCACAGTTACCCGCCTCCTCATCGCCGACTACGCCTTCCGCCCGATGGGCCAGTGGAACGACGAGGCCTACCGCCGGCTCCTCGCGACCGTGGAGCGGTGCGCATCGCACGGCCTCCGCGTGGTGATCTGCCTCGAGTACAGCGCCTGCGGTGGCCAGTACAACGTCAGCATCCACCACACGCCGAACTGGTCGGATCTATACACGATGCCGGAGATGCTCGACTGGTACAAGGGCACCGTCGAGCGCGTGGTAAAGGCGCTGCGCGACAACCCGGCGGTCCTGGCCTACGACGTGACCAACGAGCCCGACGTGGCCCTGACGCCTGCTACGCCCACGCTCCTGGGCGGCTGGCATGACTGGCTCCGCGCGCGCTACGCGACGATCGAGAAGCTGCGCGACGCGTGGGGCACGCCCGATCTCGCGAACTTCGACGCGGCGGGTATTCCCAAACAGGACGACTACGATTGGCAGAAGACGCAGCAGGCGCGTGACTTCATGGCCTTCGGCGGCGAGGCCATCGGCAAGAGCATGATCGAGCGGGCGAAGATCGTGCGCGCCGCCGACCCGCATCACCTGCTCACGATCAGCGCGTGGGATCCGAGGCTCCTGCGCGGCCTGCCGGGGGCCGAAATCTTCGACTTCTGGGCCCCGCACAGCTACGAGATATACTTCGTCGGCCGCGAGATCTCCGACCAGGTCATGTACCAGCTTGGCATGCTCCGGAGGGCCCTGCCCGACCGCCCGCGCCCCGTCGTCATCGAGGAGTTCGGCCTCGTCGAGGGGGACCCGAAGTTCCCGGATTCGATGAAGGCCGCCCACTGCCGGGCGTTCCTGGAGGCCGGCGACCGCTGGGGCGTCGGGATGATGATCTGGCACGACCTGACGCCCTCTCTGGTGGCCGAGTTCGCGGCCGCGAGCAAGCGCCAACCCGAGGCGCAGACCGACGGCCCGCGGCTGGCGTTCTACGTGCCGCACAGCGAGGAGTGCCGCGTACTGATCTATCCGATGTACATGTGGCGGCGGGCGTGGGGTGAGGCGCTGGCTTCGGCGCAGGAGGCAGGCTTCCGGGCGCGCGAGGTCGTGGAGCCGGCGGACGCGGCAGGCTGCAAGGCGGTGCTGGTATTGGGCGACAGCTTGCCGGCGGAGGAAGAGCAGACCGTGCGGGACATGGGCCTGCCGATCGTCATGATCCCGTCGCCGGATGGCGTGAAGCGGACCTTCGCGGGAGCGGAGATGCTGCCAAGCGATTGGGCCGCGCAAGTCGCGATGTGGAAGGGCATGCTGCCGTAAGGCGGTGTATGCTATGGCCTGCGGCAAGACACGCGCCGAATCCTCATGAAGACCGCTATCCTCGTTGTCGCGTATAACGCGATCGATACCTTGGGGCAGGTGCTGGACCGGATACCCCCGGCCCAGCGCTCGCGCATCGCCGAGGTCGTGGTCTTCGACGACGCGAGCGTCGATGCCACCTATGAAGCCGGTCTCGCCTACAAGGGGCGGCGCAACGACGAGTCGCTCACCATCTTCCGCAACGAGCGCAATCTCGGCTACGGCGGCAACCAGAAGCGCGGGTACACGTACTGCATCCAGAAGGGCTACGACGCCGTCGTGCTTCTCCACGGCGACGGCCAGTACGCGCCCGAGGTCATGGGCGACCTCCTCGACGCCCTCGAGCAGGAGAACGCCGACGCCGTCTTCGGCTCGCGAATGATGGTGGCGCGAGCGGCGCTGAAGGGTGGGATGCCGAGGTACAAATACGTCGGCAACAAGATCCTCACCTGGATCGAGAACCGCCTCCTCGGCACGCATCTCTCCGAGTTCCACTCGGGCTATCGCGTGTACCGATGCTCGGCACTGGCCAGCGTGCCCTACGATCTCAATACCGACGACTTCCACTTCGATACGCAGATCATCATCCAGTTCCACGAGCGCGGTCTCAAGATCGTCGAGCGGCCGATCCCGACCTTCTACGGCGACGAGATCTGCCACGTGAACGGGTGCAAGTACGCGTGGGATGTGGTGTGGGCGGTGCTGCGCTACCGGCTGCACAAGCTCGCGATCATCTATGAGCCGCGCTACGACGTGAACCCCGAGAAGTACGGCTTCCACGCGACGCCGACGAGTTCGCACGGGCAAATCCTCCGGCGGGTGGAAGATGGGGCGCGGGTGCTGCACGTCGGGTGCGGGTCGGGACATGTGGGCGAGAAGCTGCGCGAGCGCGGGTGCGAGGTCGTGGGCCTCGATCGCCACCTCCTCGACGGCGCGCGGGAGCGGATGGACCGCGCCTTCGAATGCGACATCGAGGAGCCGTGGCCGGCCGAGCTGGATGGCGAGAAGTTCGACGTGGTCCTTCTCGCCGATGTCCTCGAGCACCTGCGCTCGCCTGAGAAGGCGCTGGCTCAGGCACGGGCGCACCTGGGGCCGGGCGGGCGAGTGATCGTGTCGGTGCCTAATGCTGCGAACGGCTTAGTGCGGATGGACCTCCTGCTGGGGCGGTTCGAGTATGCCGAGCGCGGGATCATGGACCGTGACCACCTGCGGTTCTTCACGAAGAGGAGCCTGCTGCGGGCGCTGAAGGCGGCGGGGCTGCGGGTGGTGGCGACGTCGGTGACGCCGCTGCCATTCGCGTCGATCCACCCGCCGGAGAAGGCGCCCCTGCTCTCGCGGGCGATGGAGAGGATCGCGTACGAGGCGGCGCTGGCGTGGCCGGGGATGTTCGCCTATCAGCACCTCGCCGTCGCCGAGATCGGCGAGACCAACGCCGCCCAGCTACCGGACTACGTAAGCCGGGTTGAGGATGGCGATGAGGTTGAAGAGGCACAGGCCGTTGAGGGCGAGGAGCAGCCCCGGCGCGACGTAGACCAGGCGGCGCTCGGCGGCGGGCCACAGCTTGGCGAGACCGAGCACGACGAATAGCGCCAGCGCCCAGTCGGCCGGGCAGAGGTAGCGTCCGCCCTGGTACCAGCCCAGGTGGACGAAGATCGCCATGTAGGTCACCGCAAGGTAGATCAGCCCGAACTCGGCGTACGAAAGCCAGGCGATGCGGCTGACCGTAAGTTCCTCCTCGGAAAGCTCAACGGCAGCTCGCCGGCGAACCAGCCAGGTCCGCACATGCCCCGCCATTGCCGCGGCGGAGAGGAGTCCAAGCAGCGCGTAAGGCACGACCGACGGCACCGGCACCGAGAACACGGTCGGCGGCGGTGGGTTGAGGAACCAGTCGACCTGCGCCCACACGCTCGCCGCGAGGCCAACCAAAGACCTCCACAGAAGCGGCGCGAAGAGCCCCGACGTGTACACCTCCATGGGCGTCATGAGCCGACCGTCCGGGCCGTGAGGACCCCATTGCTCAAGGCCCGGCGGCATGATGTGCCCGTAGATCGTCCAGTTCCTCAAGTACCACCAGCAGCCCAGGACGACGAGCAAGCCGTAGGCGATCGCCCCATCGCGAAGGGCGCGGCGGAGGTCGGTCCTCTTCCACAATACGAGGCACAAGAGCCACCCCACACCCAGCGGCAGGAGCATGATCATCTGCGCCTTGGCCCACGCAAAGCCGGCCATCGCGAGGCCGACGTGGACGGCGAGGCGCGTGGACGAGCCCTCGCGCAGCATCGCCGCCAGCTTTCGCAGGAGGAGGATGCCGAAGAACGCCGCCGCGATGTCGTTGTTCACGACCGACGAGACGAGCATGAACTCCGGCAGGAAGGCGATGAAGCCGAAGACTGCGAGGCGGACGTGGCGCCGCTCGGGGAAGGTCTCGCGCAGGAACAGCCAGAGCTGCCAGAGCGTGAGGAGGCCCCAGAGCACGGAGGTCAGGCGCATGGCGAGGATCGTGCGGCCGGCCACCTCGGGCCCGGGCTTGCGCGCGAGGTAGTACATCGGGATTTGGCTCGCGTAGTAGAGCGGCGGGTGGAGGGCATGGCCGCCGCCGGTCCCGCCCTTCGTGCCCCCGAGGTAGACGGAAAGCTGCCCGTGCTCGGCGAGGAGGCGGATGCTGTTGGTATGCTCGCGCTCATCCGGGCCATAGCCGGGCGGGATGACCGCGATGTACGCCGCGCAGAGGAGGACGTACAGCACGACGATCGCCGCGCAGCTAGGATCGACGCGGCGGGCCGGCGCCGAAGTGGTTGCTTGAGAAACGGCTTCGGTCAAGGCATGCAACTCCCGGCGCTAGCGATGCTTCCACGCGCGGACATACTCGATGCTGAAGGTCGAGGGCAGGTCCTCATCGCGCGGCATCCCGAACCAATCTGGCATCGTCTCGCTGTCGAAGTTGAGTGTCAGCGGCTGGTGCCAGTGCGTGTTCTCCACCCGCCGCAGGAGCGCGCCGTCGAAGTAGATCTTGATCTCCTTCTCGTCCCACTCGAGCCCGTAGACATGGTAGTCGTCGGCGAGGTCGAAGGGCGCGTCCCACACGCCGCCCACGCTCCAGTGCTCCTTCTCCGTGGGCGTGTGCATGACGTGGAGGGTCATGTTGACCTTGCGCTTGTAGAGGGGTGAGCCGGCGCCGATCTCGAAGACGTCGATCTCGGTCCACTCGTCCGGCTGGCTGTTGTAGAACCAGAAGCTGCTGGACCCGGCCGAGCGCATGGGCCGCACCACGACCTCGAAGTAGCCGTAGAGGACGGTGCCCTTGCTCTGGACGGCGGCCGACGTGTAGTCGTGATAGCCCTGATCCTTCGGGGCTTCGGCGGGCACGCCCTCCTTGCGCATGGCGAGGTGGAGCTTACCGTCGCTGACGGTCACGTTGCCGGGCCAGAAGTAGGCGGGCTGCCGGCCGAGCCAGCCGGGGTTCTTCGGATACCACTTCGCCTCGTCGAGCTTGTCGCCGGTGAACTCATCGGTCATGGGCGCATACGGCATCCATCCGCCATGGTTGGCCTGATCCGACAGCGGGAACTTGTTGGTCGTGCGATGGACCGCATCCTCGGGCAGGGCGGGATGGAAATCCTCCGCGGTCGGCTTCCCGGCGAGAAGAAGACTTGCGCCCACCAAAAGCGTGACGAAGAGAACGCTGCCGGTCATGGGTCAGACCTCCCAGGGCTTGCGCCGTGGCCAGACTGGTGTGTTACCGTTGACGCGATCATTGTGACCGCGGCCCGCGCGATTGTCCACGGCGCTGGACCGCCCGGACTACGCCTCTCCGACGCCCACGAACTAGCGAAGGATACTCGCGACTGTATCCGAGCCTCTAGCCCTTGTGGCGCAAGGGGTCGGATAGGTAATGTTGGAATATGTCACGCAAGCGTGACACCTTCCGGTGTTACCTATTTTCTGGACGGCGCGCGGCAGGCTTTTCGTCACGAGCGCCGAACAAGTAGTTTGGCATAGCCATTGTTGCAGGGGGGAGAGTCGGCCATGAAGAGACCGAGCGGCTTGGGGTTCTGGTGCGGTAGCGTTGTCCTCGCGTTGGTACTGGCAGTCGGGGTGCAGTCGTCATCCTTCGCCTTGAGCGTCATCGTCAACGGCACGGTCTTGCCGGCGACGCCACCGGCCGTCTCCAAGGCCGGCCACGTCCTGCTGCCGATGCGGATGGTCTTCGAGGCCCTGGGCGCGACGGTCAAGTGGGAAGCCGCCACCCAGACCGCCACCGGCACGCGCGGCGATGTGACCGTGCGGATGAGCATCAACCAGAACATCGCCTACATCAACGACCGGGCGGTGCCCCTGGACGTGCCGCCGCAACTTATCGATGGGTCGACCTACGTGCCGGTGCGATTCCCGGCCGAGGCCTTCGGGGCGAAGGTGGGATGGAACGATGCCGCGCAGGTCGTGACCGTGGACCTGGCGCCGCTGGCGGCTGTGCAACCCGTGGCGCCCGTGCAGCCCGTTCAACCGGTCCAGCCGGTTCAACCTGTGCAGCCAGCCCAGCCCGCCGTGCCTGTACCTCAGCCTGGCACGGTGACGGGCGTCATCGCGGCGCCGCTGGCTGGCCGCGTGACAGTCATCGTGGACAATGAGTTGAAGGTTTTCCTGGTCACGCCCACAACGATCATCCTGGAGAACAAGGTCCAGGTCGCGCCGGAAGCGCTGAACGTCGGCGACCTCGCCGAGGTCCAGCACGACGGGCAGGGCAACGCCGTCCTCGTGAAGGCGACCTACGACACGGTCGACGGAGTGGTGCAGGCGAAGGTGCCGAACCAGCTTCTCCTCGACGCGCAGGCGCAGCCCTTCAAGGTCGCGGCGGAGGCAACGATCGCCACGGCCGCGGGTCAGGCGGCTACGTACGGCGACCTGAAGGTTGGCGACAAGGTGACTCTAAGGGTGACGCCGGGCACGCTCATGGCCTACGGCATCCTCCTTCAGCCGCCACCCGCTCAGGCCGTGGCGCCGGTGCCTCCGGTTGCTGTGGCCGCGGGCCCGAAGATCGACCGCTTCTATCATCGCGCCGATCATCCGCTGAAGGCCGGCGACCAGCTCCGGGTCACCCTCGAAGGGACGCCGGGCGGGAGAGCCTCCTTCGACATCGGTGACGCGCGCAAGCATATTGAGCTTAGGGAGGAGCGCGACCAGCCGGGCCACTATCGCGGGGACTATCGGGTGGAAGATGGCCTGACGGCGCTCGGAGTGCCCCTCATCGGCCACCTCGAGGTCGGCGATCAGCGTGCCGAGCCGGCGCAGTCGGAGAAGCCCGTCACCATCGATACGACGCCGCCCGAGATCCATCTCTTCGGCCCCCGGGAGGGCGACCGGACTAACGACCGCCATCCCCAACTGACCATGCGCATAACCGATGACAACGGGTCTGGCGTGGACCTGGACCATTCGAGCGTGTCGGCGCAGGTCGACGGGCACGCGATCCCAGTCAAGGTCAGTGTGCACGGCCAGTTCCTGCACATCGATACCGACGACCTGCCGCCCGGGCACGTGGCGATCAGCGTTGATGCCTTCGACAAGGCGGGCAATGAGACGCGGAAAGACTGGACCTTCATCGTGGCCGAAGCGCCTCAGCCCGGGCAGGGAGGGGGCGAGGCGCGGTTGTCTGTCGGTCACGACGCGGCCGGAGTGCTCATGCCCGGCGACGCGCTGACCGTTACCGCGACGGGCCCCGCGGGCGGGCAGGCGGCCCTCGATCTCGGCGATTGGCGGAACAACCTGCCGATGGCCGAGGATGCAGACCACCCCGGCACCTATCGGGCGCGAGTTCCCGTTGGCGACCTCACCGCGGACAAGACGGTGACCCCAAGGGTGCGGCTGCGCACCGCCGGCGGGCAGACCCTTCAGGCCGATGCGACGACGGCGGTGTCGGTGTCGCGGCGACGCGACTTGGCGCCGGTACTGATCTCGCCGACGGCGCATCAGAAGGTCGGCCCGCAGGTGATCGTCGAGGGCGACACCCAGCCCCTGGCGCAGGTGACCATCACCATCACGTGGCACGGGACGCTGCTGAAGATCCTGGCGCAGGAGGGGCAGGTCGCGCAGACGCAGGTGACGGCGGATGCCCGCGGGCACTTCAAGACCGACCCGATCCCGCTGCAGGTAGCGTCGGCCCTGCCGGTGAAGGACGTGACCTTCACGGCGAGCGTCGTGGCGACCAATGCTCACGGCAAGACGTCCGATCCAGTGTTGGTCGACTTCAGTCAGTAGCCTCTGGAGACCGACCGGATGGGTGTAGTCGCGGGCTTTCAGCGGAGTTCGCCTTGCGAACTCACGGCGGTGGCTGTGCTGTGGCCTTCTTCTGGGAGGATTACCCCGACATGCAAGAGCTTGATGGCAATCGCTTCCTGACCTTCAACATCGCGGTCCGCGTGAACCAGATCGAGGCCGGGCGCGATCAGGACCTAGGCGTCGACGAGACCGCCTTCCACACCCCCGAGGCCGTGCGCAAGCTCCGCGACGCCTTCGAGCGAGGCATGCCCGGCGGGAAGGTCACGTGGGCGCTCAGCCATCAGGCCTTCGAGGATCCGCGCGATAACTACAAGGCCATCCGCGAGATCATCCTCGACTACCGCGACCGCTTTGGCGACGACGTGACGCTCTTCCTCGGCGGCTTCTTCCCCAACATGTACAACTCGCGCGAGCAGGTCAACGTCGACATCCACGACGGGCTGGCGATGGCGTCAGCGATGGTCGGCGGCGGGTTCAGACCCGAGAGCATCGTCGCCGGCTTCCTTGCCGCCGAGAACCAGCGCTACCTCGCCGAGGAGGAGGGCGTCCACGTCTGCCAGGGCAACATCTGGAGCCAGTACGCGGTCGACAACGGCGACGGTGAGGGCGCCATCCAGTACCCCTACTTTCCCTCGCGCGAGCATTTCTGCAAGCCCGCGCAGGGGCCGGCGGACTTCATCGACTGCGTCAACCTCGACGGGTGGACGTGCGACTTCGTCAGCGCCCGGCGCTCTGGCTGCACCGATCACTACAACAGCCGGATGGGCGTCGGGCCCATCGAGACCTTCTACCAGGACCGCTTCTTCCCACCGGAGGTCGGCCTGCGCGAGATGCTGGCGACGACGGCGGCGCACTTCGACACGGGCTTTTCGCTCAACGGCTTCGCGTGGGTGACTGTCTTGTGGGAGACGTCGCTGACGCTCTCGGGTGGCGACCGGACGGAGTACCTGGTCGCGTGGCTCGAGGAGATGCGGCGGCGGTGGCCGGAGGTCGTGAGCGCGACGCAGGGCGAGTTCGGCCTCGCGTGGCGGAGGCACTTCGCGGACAACGGGCCCATCGACTACCGCTTCGTGCAGCGCGGGACGGGCATCTTCGGGTCGGAAGAAAACCTGGAGGTGCGCTGGTTCATGAACCGCGACTTCCGGCTGGCTCTGATGCGCGACTGGCAAGCGGGTGGGCCGGAGGAGATCTTCGACTTCACGCGCTACGATCTGCCGGCCGAGGAGCCCCAAGACCTGAGCCGCAACTGGAGCCTGATGAATCGGATCAACCAGAAGGGCACGCGGCCCCAGGACGTGCCGACGCCCATGAGCGCGCTGGATGACGACGACCGCGCCCTCATCCTGCGGCGGTATCCGGAGCTTGAGGGGATCGGCTAAGTGCCGGCGGGGCGTAAAGCCCCGCCCTACAGAAGGGCGCTGAAGGGTTGGCTTGCTGTAGGGCGGGGGTTTANNGGTTTATCCCCCGCCGCGCCTTTCACACCAGCCGCAAGACGACGAGCGTTACCGATAGCGGCGCCATGTTGAGGCACTCGGTGATGGGCAGCGCTGCGCCGCTGTGCAAGTCCTCGTGCACGCCGTCGACGTAGGCATCCACGTCGTACGCCGCCCCGCTACCATAGTCAGGAAGCTCGACGTCGAAGCCCACCGGCTCCTCGCTGATGTTGAGGAAGACGAGCCCCACGCTGCCATCCCGCGCGCGGAAGGACGCATGTTGGACGGCTCGGTCGCGGACCTCGTGGCGTTTGGCCGGGTCCATGCGATCGTAGTCGTCGGCGAAGTTGAGGTACGAGGCGACTATCTCCGGCACGTCGATCGCCGGCGGGCGCAGCATCTCCCCGAACATCAGGTACGGCCACAGCTCATGCGCGACGGCGCGGGCGACCTTGCAGAAGAAGCCGGTCGTGACCGGGTTGAGCGCGTCGGGCTCGGGCAGGTACCACCCGCCGGTCGGGACCACGCCTTCCGCCACGGCTTTGCCGATCGCGCGCGTCCAGTAGAGCACCTCGGGGCGATTGCACTCGGGATAGGCCGCAGTGTAGGCGCCGATGTATTCGTTGTAGACGTAGCTGAAGATCGGGATGGTCTCGCCGTTCATCAGGTCGCCGCGGAAGCGGTGGCCGAAGTACTCCATGTTGGCGGCGCGCTGATCGAACATGTCGAGCCACGGGATGAAGCCCTCGCTGACGCCCTCGACGGTGATCGCGCAGTCGGGGTCGACGGCTTTCGCGCGGCGGCGAGTCTCGGCGAGGATGCGCCCCCACGCCTCCGACCACCATGGGCCGTGGCCGAGCGGATGAC
>PMZA01000419.1 GCA_003170595.1 Armatimonadota bacterium | reverse complement strand
TAGCGTCTATGGGGGCAGGTCAAAGGAATGGCGCGACATCATCAGCTCAGCCCTCGGCGTCCAACCGATCAAGATCAACTCCAACCTCGTCTCGGCACAGAACAGGGCCCGCTTGTACTGGACCAACATCCCCGGAGTGATGCACCCCGAGGACAAAAACATCATGTTGGACGACATCATCGAGGACCCTGACGATTACACGACTGTTGGCGGTGAATGGAGGAAGCGTGTCCCATCCTCCATGCCACAGTTCGTCGATCCCTACAACAGAAAGGAGATCGCCGGCGGGAAGTCCACTACGCTCAGGACGAACACCCACAACGGAAACATGTGGGTCAGGACGCCAGACGGGTATCGCAACCTGACCGTCTCCGAATGCGAGAAGCTCCAGACGGTCCCGGTCGGCTACACCCGAGCGGTGTCGCCCACCCCGGCTAAGAAACTGCTCAGCAACGCCTGGACGGTCGATGTGATCGCTCACATTATGTCCGGCCTGAACGCAGCCAAGGACATACACGATGCTATTACGAGGCCCCTACCCGCGCATGCTGCCGAGAGACTGGAGCCCGTTGGGTCTGCTTGGCGCGCCTTCCAGGTGAGCCGGCGCGCACCGGTGACCGCTGACCGCCTGCTCGATGTGTGACCCCAATGACCTACCCCAGCAACGACATCGTGATCCGGGCCCAACGAGGCGACCGAAAGGCCTTCGACCTGGTGCCGCCCAGATCGAGGGCCTCACCCGACACGACTTCTGGCGCCGGCGCTATCGGATCCGGGGTTCAATGGCGTGGTCAGGGCCACGCTCGAAGGCCAGCCGAAGCTCGTGGACGGCAAGTTCGCCAGGGCCCCACTCAACGGCCCCTCGACCGGCTACCTCCTCTCCCCCACCCAGGGCATCGTGCTCCCGCGGCGTGGCACCGTCGAGATGCCTCCTCCGGCTCTTGTCGCCCGTGCCGGCATGAGGCGTGCATCGTGCTGCCGTCATCACTGAAGAACCTGTGCTCTTCACTGACGCGGGAGCGTGACCCCGGCTGGTCTCGGGCTTTGCTGGAGGTTCGAGCCCTACGGCGCGTCCTGGGTGCCGACAAGATTGGGGCCCTGAGGGTATCGAGACTTGAACAGCAGGTGCCTGTGGCTCGGACGGCGAACCTGAATGTCAAAGGGGCGGCTGTTCAGCCCACGAAGGAATGACACCCATTTGGTATGGGTAATCCCGGTCTAAACGCCAGTGGGCCGAGGGGCGGCAATGGGGGCCCTCTCCGGCCGCCGATCTGAGCGCGGATGGGAAAGGAGGAACTGCAAGATGCGTCTCGCATGGATCGGTGCCATCGCGTGCGTGCTGGCGGCCGGGCTGCCCGCTGCCGGTCGAGCGGACGACAAGTTTGCGCGGAAGCTGACGGACTGGGGGCCGGCCGCCATGGTCGCCGCGGCTCTCCTCGAAAATCAGACGGCCGAGGGCAAGAAGGAAGGCCTGCTCTCCCACGCCCTCGACGTTGCCCTCGTGACGGGGGCGGCGACTGAGATCCTCAAGTCCGTGGTACGCGAGGACCGCCCCAACAGCGAAAATGACGGCAGCTTCCCCAGCGGCCATGCCTCCTTCACCTTCGGCCTCGCCACGGTTCTCGCCCAGGACAAGCCCAAGCAGAAGTGGCTGTGGTACCTGACGGCAGGGGCGATCTCGTGGTCGCGGGTGGCTCTGCGCGCCCACCACACCCGCGACGTCGTCGCCGGGGCGCTGCTGGGGCACTTTGCCGCGGATGAAATCCTTGCTTACGACCGACGCAATGGAGGGGCCTTTACGGTCAGCCTCTGGCACCGGTCGTGGTAACGGGTGGGCCCGGCGCTTGTTTGTGACGGCAAAGCGCCCTGCGGTGGCTGAAGCCGCTTCGCCCGTCCCGGCCGAGGGCCTGTCCCGCGCCAGCCTCGACGCCGGAGGGCCACTCCTGCGCGTTCCCGTGACCGGAGGCGGGTCTACTCCTATTCTGCTTCTCCCGGCGCTCGTCCAGCGGCAGCATCGTCGCTTTTTGCGCCTGTGCGAACACCCGCACCCTCCCCTATCGGCAGTAGGCATCGGGATGGCTTGCGGGGAAAGCGCCTTGACAGCAGCGGCGATCTATCCCAAGGGCAGCTCGAAGCTCGGCGGGTCTCAGTCATTGCACTGGCGGCTGACATTGCGCACAGCGTCAATGCCGTCGCCCGCCTCTACAGTCTCTTCATCTCGCCCATGTTCGTCTGGTTCTCGGTCGTGACTGACACATCAACCTTCTGCTCCGCATCGCCCGTCTTCTGTGTCCCGTGCACATGGGCCCTGACGCTCACTCCGCTCGTCCACTTCGACAGCCAGAGGAGGCCGTCGTCGATCGAAAGGTAGCCGTCTCCCGAAGCCCGGAGCTGGACCAGGCGGACCTCCGACGCCAGCCCGTCGTTCAGCTTCGGCTCGCCTACGAGATCAACCGCCGCGCCTTCCACGCGCATGCTGATCCGTCGGCAGTTCACGCCCCCGACCTGCTCCTCGCCTTCGTACCGATACCTGGCCATGATCGGCTTGCTGCCCGGCGCGTAGCTCATCATGCCCGACTCCAGGGCTTCCATGTCAACCTCCCACTCGTCCCCTGGCTTCACCGCTTTCTCCGGCAGGACCGGCGCCATGTCGAGGGCAGACGTCGCCACCCGTTTCAGGACCTTGGCCGCGTCTGGACGACCCGCCACCAGCTTCGCCAGGTCGTCGTTGCCCAGGACCTCCTGGACCTGCCCGCGGTCGTCCACCACCGCCATGAAGCCCTTGAGATACAACTCGCCGGCGCTGACTGGGCGCTTGGAGGTCGTGCGCTTCCCGCCCTCGTCGCTTACCGTGGTGCCATCCACCGGGTTGATCTCGTAGTGGCTCTTGGTCCCGTCCGCGTCTTCATTGTCCGAGGCCATCACACCGTAGCTGAGCTTGAGGTAGGCCAAGCCCTCCGGCGTCACCTTCTCCACGCGCAAATACACGGTCCTGGTCGTGTGGTTCTTCCTATCCTGGATCTTTGCGACTCCGGCATCGGTCACCGTGGTCTTGCCGGCCTGGTCTGAACTCCAGACCCAGGCCATCTGCTGCCCCTCGACCCACTTGTACCGCAGCAGCGTCCCATCCTCCGCGCGGGCGGCCATCGCCAGCGTGAGGGCGACCACCAAACCGCACAGCATCCTCGTCCTCATGATCTTTTCACTCCGCCTTCCTCAAGGTCCTCGCCCAGACCCTTTGCCCGCTATTCCCCATGCCAAATCAGTGCCGCTTCTTCATGGCCTGAACACCCGCACACGAGCGCCGAACCCCAGACTCACCTGCTCCTGTCGGCTTTCACTCCTTGGGTGACTCCCGCGGCTCTTGCTGCGCAGCTCGGGGCGGTTTCCCTTCCTCCCCGCTGAGAACCTCCCCGGCCCCAGGGCCCAGGCGAGTTGAGACAAATCCTCTGTCGCCTGCCCGCGGCGCCCAAGGACTTGCGATGCGCCAATGTCGTTCAGCACGCCGTCAAGACGGCTCGCTGCTGTTCGACCCATGCAGTTCGCCGAAGCCCTGCGCTCGCTGCACCAGCCATTCGAAAACGGCGGGGCCAATGAACGCTCGTTCACCGGCTGCCGCGCAAGATCGGCAGCCATCCAGGGCGAGAGGGCGCCATTCGAGTCGACCTCTCCCCCACTGCCTCGGCTCGCCAGTGAAATTCGCCCTTCTGCCGGCGCCCTGCTTTTCGCCTTCGACACCTCGAGAGCAATCGACAGGCCATGGCGATCACCGTCCCGTCCGCCATCTCGTCAAGCGTCGGCGTGTTCCTTCCGAGCACGACCAGCGCAGCGGTCACACCATCCTGGCGGTTGCGCGATGGCCACCCTTCCTCCGCCACCCCTCCCCGACTCCCCGCGCCGGTCATTGAGGCACAGACAGGAACTGCTCGGTCCGAACACAAAACTCGATCTGTCGCTTCGCGTTCGGTGCTCGTCAAATCCTCACGATGCCCTTCGTGCTCCGCCCCGCTCCATCCCGTTTTCAGTAGAGGCACGAGATGCCCCAACCTCTCCCCCGTCGCCGATGTGCTGGGGATGAACTGCGGGGAAACTTGCATCTCAGAATGAGGGGCAGGTCAGACAGTGTAGATCGCCCTCTCGAGGGCCAGCGTCGTCCGCTCGTCCACGGCGGCCAGCATCTACGACAGGGCGTTCCTCTCCCGCTCGTCGTCCACCTGAGCGATCAGCGAGTCGCAGAAGGTGCGGTTATCCTCAGATGCAGGAGTTCGTCCCCGCAGGTCCTCTCGGCATCCTCGTCCGTCATGCCGTGCTAGACCAGCATGATCGAGGACATGCTGTGCGGGTCGGCATGAAGCATCTCCCGGGAGGGGTCGCCTTCAACGTTGAGGTCCCTCACCACGGCCACGGAGGGGTCTCAGGCATTCAACCCCAGCGCCTTCCTGAATCTCCACACCACGCCAGCCAGATTCCGTGCCCTCACGAAGTATCACCTCTGCCGCACTGCTTGACAGATTCATCCCCAGGTGTTATGAGTCTGAATCGGTGATGAACATGCCAGCAGACGACGAAGACACCCCCGTGGGTCAGGATGGAAGCCCTGAAGACGATGAGGATGGATGGATGTCCGTGGAGGACGCCGCCAAGGTCATCGGCCGTTCTAGCAAGACCGTCCGTCGCTTCATCTCGACCGGACGTTTCGGGGAGGGCGTCCGGCGGATCGACGGACTCAAGGGATGGGCTTGGCGCATCTCGCCCGAGGCGGTCGAGGCCCTCAGGGGCGAGATTGCCAGCGGGAAGATCGCAAGCCTGGACAGCCCAGCATCCGCCCCTGCAATGGTCGGCATCATTAGACAGGCCATTGTCGATGGTGTCCAAGCATCCGTCCAGGGTGCCGTGCAGCATGCGATGGAACCGTCCATCCTTGGTGTCCAGGATGCCGCCAAGGATGTCCAGCATAGCATGGAAGATGCCGTCCAAGGTGTCCAGACTTCAACTAAGGATGTCCAGCATAGCATGGAAGATGTTGTCCAATCTGTCCAGGCTTCAACTAAGGATGTCCAGGGTGCCGCCCAGGGGCTGAGCGAGGAAACGACCGCCCTGAGGCAGCAAGTGGAGGGCATTACTGACCTACTCCAGCAGCAGGCCGACCTGATCTCCCTCCTGCGTGACGAGTTGCAGGCGGCTAGGCGGCCGTGGTGGAAGAGGCTGATCGGGCGATGAGGCTCCCCGACGAACTCAGTCCCATCAAGATCGAGGATGAGGTCCTCGCTCACGGGTTCATCCAAATTCCCGTCGTGGTCATCTTCGACCCGGAATTGAGCCCGGGTGCGAAGGCGACGTATGGTGCGTTGCTCTGGTACTGCTGGCGATGGGGAGGGGCCCCGTCCCGGTCGGTCATGGCGGAGCAGCTCGGCGGCGGCCTCCGCACGATTGAAAGACATTTCGCCGAGCTGGAGCGTCTGGAGTACGTCTCGACCGTGCGGTTGGGTCTCGGGAAGCCGAACGAATACATCATCCGCAGCCTGCAGGGGAGGGCCCTTCCTGATATGCCGAAAATGGCACATCTGGAACCGCCGAAAGTGGCACATCAGTCCCGCCAAAAAGGGCGGATCAGACCTGCCAAAAGTGGCGGTTCCACCCTTATATCTTTAGACTCTAAGGAATCTATAACAAAGCCAGTTGATCCAGGAGCAAACAGAAAGACCTCAAGACAGGCACTTGCGGAGGCGGCGCTGAAGAAGGGCAAGACCGTGGAGGAAGCCGTGGCCGAGCTAATGCGCAAAACATCAACATCGCAGGATGAGGCTGAACGGATCGTGGCTGAGGTCTTGCAGGCAATGGGGAAGGGGTAGGGCGATTAGACGGCGTCAATGCTTTGACAGACCCGGGCATGTGCTTCAAGAGAGTGAGCACGAGCAGTAGAAGTGTTTCGTCAACTACCTGCTGTTCCTCCGCGGTGAGCCCGTAGCCCAAGGTCTTTAGTGGATCGGTGAGAGCGAGCGTCGCGACGTATAGAACCCCGGCCCTGGTTCAGTCGTCAGCGATGATTGCTTTCAGGGCGGCGTCAAGGGCATCGACGACCAACGCGCTTGGATTGCGCCGACAACACCCCCACGAATTCCAGGATATCCTTCACCACCACCGATCACCGCGCCCAAACAAGCCGAGGGCATGGCCGATAGGGGAGAGCGGCTGTACAATTCCCCCTACCATGGCAACCACAACGAAACCTGCCGGCTACCAGTTCCTCCCACCGCTTACACCCGACGAGTATGAAGGCCTTGTATCTGACATTGCCATCCATGGTGTCCAGGTCCCGGTGGAACTGGATGAGGAGGGGGACGTGCTTGATGGTCATCACCGGCTGCGCGCCTGTGCCGAGTTGGGCATCAGGGACTACCCGTCGATCATCCGCTACGGGCTGAGCGAAGAGGAGAAGGTCGAGCACATCGTCGCGCTTAACAGTGCGCGCCGTCATCTCACTCGTCAGCAGCGTCGAGAACTAGCCGTCGAGTTGGGAGCGCGGGGTTGGAGTACCAGGCGGATCGCCAGTGCGCTGGGTGTTACGCAGCCGACGGTGCGGGCAGACCTCGAACATCCAGGCGAAAGAAATCTTTCACCTGACAAAGTGACCGGCGCCGACGGCAAATCGTATCCAGCCCGTAGGCCGGCTGTCATCGCGACCTCACAGGCCGAACGCAGGGGTGCTCTCGACGCGCTGAAGGACTTGCCGGCGGAGCAGGTACCTGGCCGCATGACGACGGCGAAGAGGATCGAGAAACTGGCGAGGCGAGAGCGAGCGGCACAGCGGGCCTTCACGCGGCTGGGCGATGTCTCCCTGGGCGAGTCGACGCTGTGGCTCGGGGATTTCCGGGAAAGGGGCAGGGAGATCGCGGACGAGAGCGTTAGCCTGATCATCACCGACCCGCCGTATGATCGTGAGTCGCTGCCGCTTTACTCGGGCGTGGCGGAGCTGGCGGCGCGGGTGCTGAAACCGAACGGCGTCCTTGTCTGCTACGCCGGCCAACTCTTCCTGCCGGAGATCATCGAGATGCTGGGCGCGCACCTGGACTACTGGTGGACCATTGCGCTCGTGTTGGACGGCGACCACACCCAGGTGCATCAGAGAAAAGTACAGGTGTGCTGGAAGGCGCTGCTCATCTACGTCCCTCGCGGGGGCGAGGCGCCGGAATGGATCAGCGACCTGTATCGGTCGGAAACCTTTTGGCGCCCAGATCATCCCTGGCAGCAAAGCCGGGGCGTGGCCGATTACCTGGTCGGCCGCTTCACTCAGCCGGGGGATCTGATCGTCGACCCGATGGTCTGCACTGGGACGGTGGGAGTGGCCACGATGCTGGCGGGCAGCCGGCGCTTCCTTGGCATCGACATCAACGAGAAGAACCTGTCTATCGCCCGTGAAAACATCGCCGCGGCGGTCGACGGGGGAGAGGCCGCCGACTCGGCAGGTCCTGCGGCGGCCCGAGACAGCCATCGTTCGCGGAAGGCCTTGTAGTGCAAGTGCACCGGCTACCTCGGCGGACTACTCGGAAAGTTATCGCCAGATAACTAGATGCCGCAGTAGAACGCCACGATCCATTCTGCATCGCCGCGGCGCATGTAAAACCCGGGCGTCTCGCCGGTCGTCAACTTCTCGATGGCGACCTTATAGCTCAAGTCTTCGAGGACCTCTCGTGTGCCGGGGTCGAATCGGACCGTGATGGTGATGTGCTGGTGCCGCGGGTAGCCGTTATCCTCAGAGAAGTCATCGCCGCCCCCCGTGTCCAACCGGATGTTGGCATAGCCTGGAGCATCCGACAGCCCTTCCGAGTCAGCCATGAAATCGACGCCCACTCTGTCAGGATCTCCGTCCAAGATGCCATTGCGCAAGTGCTTGAGGTTGATCTCGACCGGCTCGCCGATGGCGGAGGTCAAGCCGTATATACGCTGTTCCGGGGTAAGCCCACAGGGGAGCGGGCGAACGAGCCAGTTAGCAAGGGCTTCGTCTTTGGGCCCGTAGCCGCCCGGTGCGTCCTTCCATGCTTGATCTCCTATCCCCGCGATCCAGAACACGAGCATCGCTAAAAGGAGGCCGCCGCCCAGGAATTGGAGGGGCTCTTTCACGATCCACCAGAACCCGCCCTGTCCTTTTTCCACGAGCATTGTCCGTGTCTCCCGCCATCACCAACTGTCACGCGAATTCCCCGCCCTCGGTCCCCGGTCCAAGAACGCCGTGATGTCAGCGATCACAGCAGCCAGTTCCGCCGCCTGCCTTGCGGCCGTCTCTCTGTGGCTGCCGCGGTCATGGCGCCCAAGACGAACGGCACCCAGGGGAGGATATACAGCACGGCGTAGACGACCCAGAGCACCAAGACGAACACCCCACCCCCTGCCGCAGAGGCGAGAGGCACGCTACCGGTTTAGCCCTGGACGTAGTTCACGGTGCCCATTGCCGCCCATCCCGCGAAGAAGAAAGAAATGGCACCGAGAACACAACTCAAGATCACTCACCTCTGTGTGTGCACGACAAGTCACCTGCGTCTCGATCACCCGCAAGGCCATCGACTGCCGCCCGCCCGATCTCGGTGATGACACGCCCGCGACCCGACAACCCGATCATGCCCAGGCTGAGCAGCGCGCCTTCGGCTTCACGGACTTCGTCAGGATGGTCATTGAGCCGGGACGCTATCGTGTTCAGTCCCGCTCGGCCGCCCAGAGCATCGAGCGCCCGAAGGTATGCGCGGGCGTAGCCATCGAGTCCCCACTGGTCGAGCCCGATGCAGAGGTAGTAATTCCAGATGGCAGCCACATCCACCGTCAGGCCGTCGGCTGAAAAGTCTCGTGCTCCCATGAGTATTTTCAGGGCGCGTCGGGGAGTGCCCCCGGAATGCCGCGCCACGTAGAGCGCCGAACGCTGGTCTGTGGCTAGGCCAACACGGGCTGCTTCTTCGAGAACGACCTGCTGCAGATCGGCGGTCGTGTAGTAGCCCAGCCTGACAACTTCGAACCGGCTGCGAAGCGGGCGACTGATCTTCGCGGGGTTCGTCGTGGCGGCGATGAGAGTGAACGGCGGCAGCGAAGTGGTATTGCCGTCAAGGGTCACCTGGCGATCTTGCATGGCGCTCAGAAGCAACGTCGCTACTGGTGAGGCCTGGAGTTCATCGATGAGGATGATGTCGTTGGCACGCAGTCCGCGAATGACGGGCACGATGTTATCGCGGCTAGCGTCATCGCCGAACTGGAGAAACAGGCGAGTGCCCATGGCCTTCGCCACGGCGCGGGCGATGGTCGACTTGCCTGTGCCGGGAGGGCCCACAAGCAGGCAGTGAGGGAAAGCCTCACCGCGTGCCCGAGCGCCGGCGATCTGGGCTCGGATGAGGGCAAGAGCGGGAGCGTTGCCGATGATGTCGTCGAGCCCCTTGGCATCGGAAAGGTCGATGGCTGCCGGCGCATCTATCTCCGGTTCAGCGGGCCGGCGCGGGCAGAGGATCGCGAGAGCGTCCACCATTTCCCCGCTGGTCCTTTCAGGGGCAGGAGGGACAGCGCCCGCCTTGCGTAGGGCTTCGAGCGTCTCGCGGGTAAGCGAGTTGACGTGCGCGTGCGACTGCTCCCAGAACGGCAGCCCTAGCCGATGGCACCCGAGCACGGCGACGTAGTCCCCGAGACAGACCTGCAGCGGGCCCGCAACGGTGCCGCCCCTGCGGGCGACGACAGCGGGGGCTTCGAAGTACTGGACCAGATTGTGCGTGGCGCTTCCGCGATCCCCCATGTACCGCTCCCTCCAATACGGATCCATCGGGCCGAGCCATCGCAACAGCGGAACGTGGATCGGATTGGCGGCGTCGGTCGACCAAAGGACGCAAGCCCGGAAGACCTGGCCGAACTTGCCCGTGCAGAAGAGACAGCCCTCTTCCCGTGCATCAATGCTGTAGAGGACGGCGTGGTCGCCATGCGTTTCGCAGCGGTGCCGGCGTCCTGGTCGCATGCGGTAGCCGTAACGCTGGAGCTGGCTGATGGCAAAGGTCTGCACAGATTTCGGACATTGCTCCGCTGGCACCATGCTGTCGACATGCAAGCAGGCCAGGATCGAGTCCAGAATAGGGCTGCCTGTGCGGATTGGTTTCTGTGGTTCGGTGAGTTGATGGTTCATGTTTTGGTCTCTTACAAGTCGCCAGTTACCACGCGATCAAAAGAGCAAGGCACCGAATTGGGAGTACAACCAGAGCAACCCTAACGCTCCGACCATCCCCAAGAAGGGGATGCAGTGGGCCAGGACCAAGACGCCGACGATGCCGAAGATGAGTTGACACCCGAACCCTGCCTGAACTGCATCCATGTTGTTTTCTCCATACCCCGCAAGAAGACGCGTAGCCGGCGCCAGACCCCTGCTGGCAGTGATCTATCGGCTCGCTTCCACCGCGTCGGCGCCGAAGGCATGACCGTCGATGAGCGCGGGGTCGAGAACGCCGGCCTCAACCAAAATCATCTGGCATGTGGATGTCGGCAGGGAAAGCCCAAGCTCTTTGGCGAGGGCAACGTCGATGCTCGTCAGGAAATCAGAGCAGATCGCCAGGGGAGAGAGCCCGCCTGACTGGCTGTCGCCGAGTAGTGAGCGCAGCCCTTCGGCCAGACCCACGATCAGCCGGACACAGGCATCGAGACCGATGAGCGTGACATCTGTGCCAATCTCACTGGCCACGAAACTGACAGCGTCGCCGACGTCGTGAAACCTGAGCTGTCCCTGTGCGTCCCGTGGCATCTCTGCTCCCTCCAGAAGGCAGACCGACTGCGCAAGAAACTCGCCGCCCAATCGCCTGACCGCGAGTTCAAGGTCGACGGCGTCGCTGGCTTCCGCCCTGCGGTTCGCGAGAGCTCGGGAGAGGGCGGAGATCGCGCGCCGCAGCAACCGCCGGTGCATGTGAGCGCGCAGATGCACAAGGACCTTGCCCGCCACCCAAAGCCATTGGCGGCCTGGATCATCAACGTGCCAAGCGTCCAGTGCGTCCTCACAAGCCTCAAAGGCAGCCTCGCAGACCTGCACCGCGAGATGATGCCGCCACCACCTCTCGTTGATGCACCGCTTGCCCAGCACCAGTCGAAGGGTTCTACCCAGCCCGTGAGTGGCCAGGGTCGCTGCTGCTGCCTGTGCGGCGCCGAGGTCCGTGTCACCAACGATGGCCTCGAGCAGTCGCCAGAGATCGTCGGGTCGGCGGATGGTGGGCACGCGGGCCCCGGGTGGAGCGGACGGCGTGGTGAGGGGCCGAAGCGCCCTGTAGGTGGTTTCGCGAACACGTGCGGCGGCGTCATCCGTGGTCCTCATTGGACTCCTCTTCGGCGCCGTCTGGTGGCTCGCTGATGTCGATGCCCGCGGATGTCGATGGGTGAGAGGCAGGCCCCCCGTGGTCGTGCATCTCGTCAGCGGCTTCCAGTGAGGCGGCACGTGGTTCGTCCCACAACATCTCGAGGTGCTCGTGGATGCCGGCAGTGGTCTGGTTCGTGACCCTCCGCAGGAATGAATTCGTGATCTTGTGCCGCGCCTGATCCAGCAGCCCGTAGGCGCCGTCTAAGGTGGGCTCCGAGACCAATTGCTTGCACCCGCTGATGGCCGCCGCCCCCAGGGCGATGCGCATCTCCCCTGGGCTTTGGTCGCGTGCCAGGGCCACAATGACCTGGACAACGAAATCATCGACGAGATGCTGTCTCCAGTTCGCACCCTCGGCTGCGCTCAGGGTCACAGCGCGACCGAAGAACCTCTGGAGGATTTCCGTCGCCGCCCGAACCGCCTCTTCGACTTCCCCGTGGAGCAACTTCGTGAGGTGCCGGTGTTGATCAACCGAGTCGTAGACATAGGCCTGCAAGACATCCGGCTCTTGGGCAGGGCCGCTGTCGGGCGTGGGTCGGTCGAGATCTGGGAGACGGGCGCTGTCGGGCGTGGGGCGGTCAGGGTCGGGGAGGCGGGCATCGTCGGACGCCGACCCAGGGGGATTTCTCCGATTGCTCTTCACATCGCTGGTCTACAAGTCGCCTGCTTGTCGCGGGCCAGGACAACCGACCAACGCCCGTAGCACCCCGTCGCGTCCTGTTTCTCTTCTGGAGTTTGGGACCGCAAGCGGATGACTTGTAGTGACCGGCTACCGCCATCACGGGAGGCAGGGGTTGTGCCTTCCCGTCGGCCGTGGCTAAACGTATCCTAGGAGGAAGAAAGGCAACCTCGATGAGCATCATCATCACCGCCAATGACGTCCACACTCTTTTCCGCCCAAGCCCTTGCCGGCGGCGAGTGTTCCTGTCGGCGAACCGTCCCGAGCTTGCGGCGCCGCCAACCGAGTACGACCGGTTGCTGATGCGAGAGGGACGCGAGCACGAGCAGGCGCATCTCGCGACGTTCCCGCAGGCTGTGCGACCACGCTACCCTGTCGGGGATTTGTCGGCGGGCTGTGAAACCACGCGAGAACTGGTTGAAGGCAACATGCTGGTCATCTACCAGGGCGTGCTGCTCGCCCCTACAAAGGACATCGCCGGCATCCCCGACTTCATGCTCCTCAGCGACGAGGGCTGGGTCATTCGTGATGCCAAACTGGCGCGGAACCTGGACGACCACGGCGAGATCACCCTCCAGCTGACGCTCTATGCTGATGCCTTCACCGACGCGTTTGGCTTCCCGCCAGCTGCCCTTGAAGTCGTCCTTGGCGACGGGACCGTGACCACCGTGCCGTTCGTGGAGATCGCCCAGGTTGTCGCCGAGATATCTGCTCTTCAACAAGCCGGAGACGTGCCCGACGAAGCCGTGGGCTGGAGCAAATGCAGCGAGTGTGGCTTCAAGGGCTTCTGCTGGAATGAAGCAGAGAAGGCGTGCGATCCAGCCATCGTCGTTGGGGTTGATCAGGGGTTGCGGGTCGTCCTGGTTCGCGCCGGCGTGGACACGTACCACAAGCTGGCTGAACTGGACGCTGGGGGGCTGGCAGAGACACGCAAGCCGCGCGGGGACAAGCTCGTCCGCGTAGGTCCTTCGCAAGCCCAGGGCATCCTGCGCCAGGCTCGCGTGGTCATATCCGGGAAGCACGAGATGTTCGCCGAGCCCGAACATCTGCCCGAGGGACCACGCGTCTACTTCGACATCGAAGCCGACCCCCACGATGAGTTGGCGGCGAACAAGGTCTACCTGTGGGGTGTGTTGACGGATCCCGGAGATGGATCGCAACCAACCTACTGGGGCGACATCGCGGCGGCGGGCAGAGATGGAGACCGGTCCGGATGGCTCCAGTTCCTGGACCATGCCCGCGGCGTGATCGAGCAACTGGGAGACATTCCTTTCGTGCACTACTCGCACTACGAGAGGACGTGGATGACGAAGTACATCTCGCGCTGGGGCGACCCTGACGGAGTGGGGGAGAAGGTGCTGGAGTCACTTTGGGACATGCTGCCGAAGGCTATCCAGCGCGCCCTTTGCTTGCCCATCCCGTCGTACGGCCTCAAGCAGGTCGAGCAGTATGCTGGCTTCCAGCGGAGTCAGGCCGACTACGGTGGGCTGTGGTCGGTGGTACGCTACCGCGAGTGGCTGGAGGCGGGCACCAGCGATGAGCGAGAGCGAATTGCCGACGAACTGCTTCGCTACAACCGCGAGGATTGCGAGGCCATGCAGTGGGTGATGGAGTGGGCGGAGCGAGCGGCGAACGGCGTGCAGGACTCGTGACTTGGGGCAGATCTGCTCGCCTCACAAGGTGCCCATTCCCACCACGGCCCGAGCGGATTCCTCAGAAGCAGGTTCCGGCAACACATCGCCGAAGGCACCCTCAAGCCAGGTGCGGTCATCAGCCAGATGCATGAAAGCCGGGTCTGGCGATCTCGGGCCGTGGTACCATCTACCGAGACATCTGGACAGGCGGGGCGGCCACTCAGTGGTCAGTTAGTTCAGGCAGATCAGTTCCTCACCGCCAGGGGCTATCAGATGGAGCGCCTCCAACGGGCTGTGCAGGATCGCCAATCGTCGTTGTCGCCTAGATGCCTCGCACGGGCGCAATACGCTAAGGTCCTTGGTTCCCACCGAGGGGCGACAGACTCAAGCCCAATGCTGGCAGGAGCCTGCGCGGTGATGTGCCCGCCGCCCTGGCACTGCACACCGAGGATCTAGAGGGCGCCTTCATCCGCGAGTATGGGAAAGCGGACACCACTAAGGTAGAACGGGGACGGCAGCAACATTGCCTTGTGGGTGGGGAGATCGGGAGTAGGGCGCTATCGGGCCGCAGATCGGAGGATCGGTACCTCGACCGGCTGCAGTACGAGATCATCTTCACCCGGAGCGATGGAGTGACACAGGACCAACTCGCTGGCGCGCGTGCCTCCATGGAGGATGCATCATGATGGACCTCGACCGCCTCAAAGATCTCCTCGCTGGCGGGGAGACGCTCGAAGTGGAGTTCAAATCCGACCGCCAACAGATCTCTGACAATGACATCTACGAGGAGATCGTTGCTTTCGCCAACACACGCGGAGGAGTGCTCTTGGTCGGTGTCGAGGACGACGGTATGGTAACAGGGGCGAAGCCTCGCCATGGCTCAAGCACAGACCCTGTCAGGCTACAGGCGGCCATATTCAACAACACGGTCCCCAGCATCAACACCCGCACCTCGGTTGTGCCCCACGAAGACGGACCTGTTCTGACGGTGGAAGTAGACCGCTATCCCGAGGTCTGCGCGACCGCACAGGGACGAGCGCTACGGCGAGTCATCGGTGGAGACGGTAGACCAGCCGCAGTGCCCTTCTATCCTCACGAGCACCTATCTCGACGCTCTGATCTGGGCCTGCTCGACTACTCCGCTCAGCCCGTGGAAGGGGCTGACTTCTCAAGCCTCGATCCGCTGGAGTTCGAGCGCCTGCGCCAGACCATTCCTCGTAGAGGTGGGGACCGGGCCCTTCTTGATCTAGCTGACGAGGACACGGCGAAGGCCCTGCGGTTAGTGGAGAGCGACGGCAACAAGCTCGTTCCTAATGTCGCCGGGCTGCTGCTGTTGGGCCGCGAAGAGGCCATCACCAGGCTGGTGCCCACCCACGAAGTCCACTTCCAGGTCATCGATGCTCAGGGCGACGTGAGGGTCAACGACACCTTTCGTGGGCCGTTGCTGCACGTGTTGGAGGACCTCGAGGCGCGCTTCAACGCTCGTAACGAGGAGCGCGAGGTACTCGTAGGTCTCATACGGTTGCCGGTACCGGACTACTCCTTCGACGGCTACCGGGAAGCGATCAGCAATGCGGTGCTCCATCGGGATTACACGCGGTTGGGGCAAGTCTATGTGCAATGGCACCCAGACCACGTGCTCATCGCCAATCCCGGCGGGTTCCCGGAGGGCATTACCGTGGACAACATCCTCGTCCACGAACCGAAGCCCCGCAATCCGCGGTTGGCGGATGCCTTTAAGCGCGTGGGCATCGTCGAGCAGACGGGGCGTGGAGTGGACAAGATATTCATGGGCCAGGTCCGTTACGGCAGGCCCATCCCGGATTACTCGCGTAGCGCTGCCGATGGCGTGCGGGTGGTACTGCGGGGCGGGGAGTCCTCCCTGCAGTTCGCCGCCCTCGTCTACGAGCAGGAGAAACAGGGCGTCACTCTCACGCTCGACGACCTCATCGTGCTCAACCTGTTGCACCATGAGCGCCGCATCAACTCCGCCACGGCTGGGCAGGCCATCCAGAAGGGAATCAATGAGGGGCGGGCGACACTGGAGCGCCTCCACGAGCGCGGGTTGGTGGAAGCCCGCGGGGAAGGACGTGGTCGGGTCTACCATATGGCTGCGTCTCTCTACCGCCGGCTGGGCGAAACGGACGGATATGTCAGGACTCGGGGCTTCGACCAAGTACAGCAGATGCAGATGATCCTGAATGCCCTGCAGGTCGAGGGGGCCATCACCCGGAGCGCTGCCGCCCGGCTGTGCCAGGTATCCGTGCGTCGGGCATCCTACCTTCTTCAGAAGATGGCTGGGGAGGGACACCTAGAGCCCCATGGGATGGGAAGGGGATCCTATTACACATTGAAACAGACAAAATGAACGAACAATTCGTGCGGGGATCAGGCAGGCAGGACAGTGTCCGTTCGATTGTCAGATGGCTTCCGGGATCTGCCCCATGAACGGTGCCGATCTCTAGGTCAAACTCAGTACGGTTTCGGCCCTCGATCCCAGGTTTCGCTACGCCCCGCCTGCCGCTCGAAGCACGACGGTCGCACAGGTCAGCCACTCCTCTTGTACGGAGCAGGCCACTGGGCGAAGACTATCCGCAAGGCCAAGTGGGACGCCGAGATCGAAGTGGTCTGGAGGAACACCGACGGGAGTACCTACTGCGGCGAGTGCAAGTGGAGCCGCCAGCCGATGGATCTGCGAGAGTTGGCCGGGCTCGAGGAGAAGGCTAAGACGCTGCCACGGTCGTGGCAGGAGGGGCTTCGCTTCGTGCTGTTCTCGCGGGCGGGGTTCAGGCCGGAACTAAGAGCCCAAGAGGACGGGAAGCGGGTCATCCTCGTGGACCTGGAGGACCTGGAGGACCTGTACGGGACGAAGCCCAAGAGCAAGCCACGGCGAAGGTAGGGGAGAGTTCCAGGGGACGAAAGGACGCCCTCGATGCTCCAAGACCGGAATTGCACGGATTTCAGTTGCGAGGGCTTTTTTGCCGTGCAGTTCGGGCCGCCTCGAAGCTTGGTTTACAGCGGCTCTTCAGCATTCCCCCTAGGCTGAACTGCACGGTCTGATCTGTTAGTGCCTCTTATGACGTGCAGTTTGGGTTGCTCGAGTGGGAGCAGGTAAAGGCGGACAACAGCGGGCTTATGGAGCCTGTGCGGCTCAGCGAGAGACCAGACGCGGGCGGAGGCGAGGACCAACCTCGGACCGCAGACGACCTACTTGGCGTCATCTGCGGGGAGCGCCATTCCATGCGGGGGCTGTTGGAGCGCGTGAGGCAGACCACGACGGGCATCGTCCGGTGCTGGCGTTTCCACAGACCAAGAGCTCTTCGCTGCTGACGAGGCTGGAGGAAGGGGACCGCTTGACAGGAACACGGCTTCGTCTGCGACAAGACCTCCAGGTGGCGCGCTCCGCTAACAGATCGTCTGGCGATCGGGAGGGTCTTATGGAGTTCGACGAGCTGTTCGTCAAGGCCACGAAGAACGAGGGGGGCGGGCGGGAGCCCTTTCCTTATCAGACTTGCCTGGCTATGGGCAGCCACCTACCCTGGCTGCTCCACGTGCCAACCGGTGCCGGCAAGACGGCGGCTGTGGTCCTCGGGTGGCTCTTTCGCCGGCGCTTCCATCCCGATGAGGACGTGCGAGTCGCTACTCCTCGCAGGCTGGTGTACTGCCTGCCGATGCGAACCCTCGTAGAGCAGACCGTAGCGAGCGTGCGCGGGTGGCTGCAGGCTTTGGGCGATGATGCCGACGGGATCGAAGTTTACCAGTTGATGGGCGGGGAGATCGACCGGGACTGGGACCGTTACCCGGCACGCGACGCCCTTCTCGTGGGAACCCAGGACCAACTGCTCTCCCGCGCCCTCAACCGCGGCTATGCCATGAGCCGCTATCGGTGGCCGATGCACTTCGCTTTAATCAACAGCGATGTCCTGTGGGTGATGGACGAGGTCCAGCTCATGGGGCCTGGGCTGAAGACCACGGCCCAACTTCAGGCGTTTCGCGAGGCGTTCGCCACTTACGGCCCCGCCGCCTCTCTCTGGATGTCTGCGACGATGCAGGCGGGCGACGTCAACACGGTGGACTTTTCGCCGGACGATGCGGCGCTGGCACAGCGCACCCTGGCTCTCTTGGCTGAAGACGATGAGCATCCGGTGCTGGCCCAGCGCATGCAGGCGGCGAAGCCGCTGGTGAAGGCAACCCTTGCGCTGACACCGTCGTCCCGGAAGACCTACCCGAAAGCGTTGGCCGAGATGGTTCGCAAGGCTCACAAGCCCGGAAGCCTGACCCTGGTGATCCTCAATCAGGTGCGGCGGGCTCAGGAGACATTCCTCGCAGTCAAGAAGCTGCACGGCGGAAGCGGTCCCGAACTGCTGCTGTTGCACTCGCGGTTTCGACCGGCAGAACGTGGGGCGGTGAGTGAACGGCTGAGGCAGGCGGTTCCCCCTGATGGTCCGGGACGCATAGTCGTGGCGACGCAGGCGATCGAGGCAGGGGTGGACATCTCGGCGCGAACCCTGGTCACGGAGCTTGCCCCGTGGTCATCGCTGGTCCAACGCTTCGGTCGCTGCAACCGCTTCGGCGAATTCGGTGCTGACGCTCCCGCACAGGTCTGCTGGGTTGACATTGCTTCCGACAAGAGAGCGGACCTTCAGCCGTACGAAGAGGCCGAGATCGCCGCTGCTCGGCAGGCCCTTGAAGGATTGGAGGATGTGGGGATCAGAGCGGTACAGGGCATCCACGCTGCGGGCACGGAGCAGGTCACGCAAGTTCTGCGCAGACGAGACATCCTCGACTTGTTCGACACCACGCCCGACCTGGCAGGCAATGACCTAGACGTGTCGCCGTTCATTCGCGATGCCGACGACCTCGATGTCCAGGTCTTCTGGCGCGAGTTCGAGGGCCAACCGTCGGCTGACCAGCATGAGCCCCAGCCGGATGAATTGTGTGCTGTCCGACTGCCGGTGTTCCGAGCGTTCATGGAGAAGCTGCGCAAGGACGGATCAGGGCCCTGGGTGTGGGATGCGTTAGCCAAGCGTTGGGCATTCCTGGAGCCTCACCAGCTTCGGCCTGGGCTGGCGGTTCTTCTGCATGCGTCGATGGGAGGATATGAGCCCGTGCTGGGTTGGTGGGAAGACGGCAGAAAGGCATCGACGGTGCCGCCAGCAAAGACGCCGGAGGTGGGCGCTAAAGAGGCAGAAGGCTACTCCTCCGATCCGACCACTCGGCTTGGCCGTTTCATCACCCTTGCGGAACACACCGATCATGTTGTCGCCCACCTCGAGGCGCTCCTCGCCGGCTTCCCGGAGCTGCCCCCGCAGGTGGTGGCGGCGTTGCTTCTCGCCGCCCGATGGCATGACGCGGGCAAGGCGCATCCGGCCTTCCAGAGCATGCTGACGGCAGCTCTGCCCGAAAACGATCCGCGTCGAGACGGCACTGCGTGGGCGAAGGCGCCGAAGAGTCCCGGTGAAGACACGAACGAGCGCAAGTTCTTCCGTCACGAACTGGCGTCGGCGTTGGCCATGCTTCCGGGCGGCCTGCCGGACCTGGCTGCCTACATCGCTGCATCGCATCACGGAAAGACCAGATTATCGATCCGGTCGATGCCTGGCGAGAGGCCGCCCGACGACAGACCGGGCGCTCGTGTTGCCCGAGGCATCGTGGAGGGCGATGTGTTACCTGCAACGGACCTTGGTGGTGGGACCGCCATGCCGGAAACGACGCTGTCTCTGGTGTCGATGGAGATGGGGGAGTCCGACGCAGGGCAGAGCTGGCTGGCGCGGGTCTTGGCTCTTAGAGACGCGCTTGGCCCCTTCCGTCTTGCGTGGCTCGAAACGATGCTCCGAGTGGCCGACTGGCGAGCGAGCGAAGAGGAGGCATGCCTCAATGAGTGACACTCCGATCGCCGTTGCGTTGTGCGGCTGCACGCCCTTTCCGCTGGCCTCCTACCTGAAAGGCTTGGCGGTACTCCGATTGGTCAGCGAGCAGGTCGATGCTGGGGCAGCCGGCTGGTGGGCTGACGATACCTTCCATCTTCGCTCGGCGCTTTCGGAGGAGCGACTACAGGATTTCTTCCTGCATGAATACCAGCCAACTCCCTTGGTGGCTCCGTGGAACGGCGGCAGCGGCTTCTACCCGGGCGACGCACACGGGGCGGTAGACCAGATCGCAGAGGCAACCCACTCGCGGCTGGCGGCGTTCACTACGATGATCCGACGATGCAGGGACTTGGTACAGCGGATGGGCCTCAAGAGCAAGCCCGAGAAGGGCGGCAGCAAGACCACCATTCTCATCCGCTGCCGGAACGAGTTCCCCGACGAGGCCCTGGCCTGGTTGGATGCTGCATATATGCTCATCGGTGGCGACTCCAAGTTCCCACCACTCCTCGGTACCGGAGGCAACGATGGCCGGCTGGAGTTCACGAACAACTTCATGCAGCGCGTGGTTGATGTGGTCGACCCGCAGACGGGCGCTCCGCGGGCATCGTCGGCTGCGTGGCTGGAGGCATCGCTCCTCGGCCGACCGGCCGCGGGTCTGACGGCGAAGGCTGCGATAGGCCAGTTCTCGCCGGGGGCGTCGGGCGGCGCCAACGCCGAAGCCGGGTACGAGGCAGAGTCGCTGACGAACCCCTGGGATTTCATCCTCATGCTGGAAGGTGCACTGCTTTTCTCCGCAGCGGCAGCTCGCCGACTAGGCACTTCCGAGGCAGGCGCCCTTAGTTACCCGTTCACCGTGCGCAGTACAGGTGCTGGCTATGGCAGCGCCGCTCTCCAAGACGCTGGGTCTTCGCGTGCTGAGACGTGGATGCCGCTATGGAGCCATCCGGTGAAGCTGGGGGAACTCCAAGCCCTCCTCTGTGAAGGGCGCGCCAACGTCGGCCGCAGGCAGGCCCGTGTGGGCGTGGACTTCGCCCGTGCCGTCGCAGGCCTGGGCGTAGATCGGGGGATCACTGTTTGACGTCAAGTATTTC
>PMZA01000510.1 GCA_003170595.1 Armatimonadota bacterium | reverse complement strand
CGGGGTGTGGGGCAGAGCCCCACAGTTGGCCTTTAGCCTCTGCATTTGCTTTTGCCTTGGCCTTTTGGTAGCCTTGTGGTTGTCCCCATGCGCAGCGACTCCGCTTCCCAGGCGACGGCTACCCCCGCCCCATCCGGCGTGAGCCTTCGCGCCGTTATCCTCGGCGCTGCCTTCACGGCGCTCTCGGCCTTTGCGATCCCCTATTCGGACAACCGCCTGCAGGGCACGTGGATCTCCTGCTGTCATCTCCCGATCGTCACCTTCTTCCTGTTCTTGTTCCTCGTGGCCGTGGTCCACAGCTCGATCAAGCGCTTCTTCCCTCGCCACGCCTTTTCCGTGCGCGAGCTGATGGTCATCTACATCATGATGCTCGTCGGCGCGGGGATACCGTCGTTTCAGTTGACGGAGTATCTCTTCCCGACGCTCACTGGTGTCCGCTATTTCGCGTCTCCGGAGAACAAGTGGGCGGAGTCCTTCTTCCGCTACATCCCCGACTGGATGGCCCCGACGGACGACTTCGCGGTGAGGGCCTTCTATGAGGGGCTGAAGCCTGGCGAGGCCTTCCCGTGGCGTCCCTGGGTTGTGCCTCTCGCCGCGTGGACGTCTCTCGCCCTGATCTTCTTCTGGACGATGACCTGCCTCACGGTCGCCCTCCGCCGCCAGTGGATCGAGAACGAGCACCTCATCTTTCCGCTGGTTCAGTTGCCCCTCGACATGGTCGAGAATGTCGACCGCGATTTCTTCAGCCCCTTCCTGCGCAGCCGCCTGATGTGGATTGGCGTGGCCATCCCTGCCCTCATTCATTCGTGGAACGGCGTGCACCGCTACTTCCCGGCGGTCCCGGCCATCCCGCTTTCCTGGGGTCTGAACCAGTATTTTCAGACGACGCCGTGGAACCAGGTCGGCATGCTTGTCGCCATCATCCACTTTTCCATCATCGGCTTCAGCTTCTTGCTCGCCACCGACCTCTCCTTCAGCCTCTGGTTCTTCTTCATCGTCTTCAACGTGATGTCGGTTGTCCTCTTTTCGGCGGGCCTGCGCCTCCCGCCGCTCCCCGATTATCCGACTCGCCCCGAGGCGGCGATGCAGATGCTCGGCGCCTTCTTCCTGGTCTGCGGCTACATCTTCTACCTCCTCCGCGATCAGGTCGGTCACATGGTCGGGGTAGCCTTCGGTACATCCAAGGCCCCGGCCCGCGACGCCGATGAGCCCCTCTCCTACAAGGTCGCGGTCTGGGGTTTCCTGATCGGCATGGCAGCCATCGCCACCTGGTGCAGCATGGCCGGGATGCGCGCCTGGCTGGGGGTGTTGAGCTTCGGCCTCATCCTCGTCGTCAGCCTCGTCCTCACGCGCCTCATCTCCGAGGGCGGGCTCCTCTTCATCCAGGCGCCCTTCCGCCCCACGGACATCTACGCCTTCACCGTCGGCACGGGTTGGATGCAGCCCCAGGAGCTTACGGTCCACGCCTTCCTCGGCCGCATCTTCATGCTCGATCTGCGCACCTTCATGATGCCGAGCTTCATGGACGGCTATAAGATCGCCCACGAGGTCGGCCTGCCCGCGCGCAAGCTGATGCCTGCCATCGCCCTCTCGGTGATCATCTCCGTCGCCTTCTCCTACGCGGCGATGCTGTGGATTTCCTACCGCTACGGGGCGCTTACGGGCGACGGCTGGTTCTGCCAGGCCAGTCCGCGCCAGCCCTTCGCCACCCTCGCGCAGTGGATCTCCGATCCGCGCAAGCCCACGGTCGCGGGCTGGGTGTTGATCGTGGTAGGCGGGGCGGTGACGTACTCGCTATCCCTCGCACGCACGCGCCTGACGTGGTGGCCCTTGCATCCTCTGGGCTATGCGATGGGGCCGAGCTGGCCGATGATCCAGCTATGGTTCTCGACGCTGATCGGCTGGATCTTCAAGATGATGATCATGCGGTACGCGACGGTGACGTCTTACCGCCGCGCGAGGCAATTCTTCCTGGGGTTGGTAGTCGGGGAGTTTGCGACGGCGGGTATCTGGGTCGTGATCTCGTGGATCACGGCGACCCGCGGCACCCGCTTCTTCCTCTTCTAGCTGCGGTCTCGCTTGGCTTGAGGAGGGGCCGAATCTGAGAGCGCACGCGGAAGCGTGCGCTCGATTATCCGGCCCGGCTGTGGCCGCGTGGTGGGGCCTTCAGCTTCGTGCTTGCCCTGCCCTTGCGCTAGTCCCCTTCACCTTCACCTTCCCCTTCACCCTTCGCCGGCGCCTTGACCTTCTCGCCGGGGGCCATCAGCCGTATCGTCATCGCCCCATCCCTGTCCTGCAGGGGCAGCTGATCCAGGGGGGGCACGTCAGTCTTGTAAACGTAGCCCTTGGTCCCATCCTTCGGGGTGATGGCGATCCCCAGTTCGAGGTATCCGCCGGGCTTGAGGCCGCTGAGGACCTCGGTGGTCTCGGCCACCGTGTCGATCGCCCGGGTGGCCGTCCCTTTAGGCTTGAGCACCAGTTCGCCACCCGCGGCCTCGGCGGCAGCTCCGGCGCTCTTCTGGAGTGTCCCGCCGTGCTCGAGGATGGACGCCGTGTACTCGTGCTTGGTGCTCTTGTTGGTGAGGACGGCCTGGATCTTCCCCAGGCTGACGGGTGCGTCGCCGGCATTGGTGAAGGTGAGGATGATGGAGTAGTCCTCGACATCCTCCTGGCCAGGCGCCGTAGCCGGCGAGACGCTCTTGCTCAGAGCCGCCTTGATCTCGATGGGGATGCCCTCCGCGGCGGCCGCGCCGGTGGGCGGCTTGCCGGCCGTGGTGGTATTTCGGCCGCAGCCGAGGACCAGGAGCGTTAGGCCTATTCCAACGATGACGGCAGCGATAGCTTTCAACCTTATCCCTCCGGATCTTCCGACTGCATGAAACTAGCGCACGCGAAGCTTCTCGTCAACTCCCAATCCCGTCCCTGCCTTTCCTTCCTTCGCCTTTGCCCTTCTCTTTTCTCGCGCGCGGCGTGGTCCGCGCGCCTTACTCCGTCTCATCCCAGGCACCTGCGAGGCGCGCCGATGGGGATCGGCGCGTCCGAGCTGCGGATACGGCGCTTGGGCGAAATGCTCTGCGCGCGGGACGCGCGTGCTGATTTCGCGCAAGTGGTTTCATCTTTCCCGCTCGCCCACCACCCACCTCACGCCCGCGTCGCCTTCGCCCCGCCTTCCTCCACCGCTCGTCGCGGTCAGAGCGACCGCCTTCTGGTCGCGTGGGGTCAGGGGCCAGGGCCCC
>PMZA01000552.1:7351-7476 GCA_003170595.1 Armatimonadota bacterium | reverse complement strand
GCCGGCGTGGGCAAGACGGTTCTCATCACTGAGCTTATCCACACCGTTTCCGAACAGCATAGCGGCGTGTCGTGCTTCGCCGGAGTGGGCGAGCGGACGCGTGAGGGCAACGACCTGTGGCGCGA
>PMZA01000552.1:0-7306 GCA_003170595.1 Armatimonadota bacterium | reverse complement strand
ATCGACAACATCTTCCGCTTCGTGCAGGCGGGGTCGGAGGTTTCGGCTCTGCTCGGCCGCATGCCGTCGGCCGTGGGTTACCAGCCGACGCTCGCGAGTGAGATGGGCCAGCTTCAGGAGCGCATCACCTCGACGTCGGATGGGTCGATCACGTCGGTGCAGGCGGTCTATGTGCCGGCTGACGACTATACCGATCCGGCGCCGGCGACGACCTTCGCCCACCTCGACGCGACCATCGCGCTGAGCCGTGACCTCTTCGAGCAGGGCATCTATCCGGCCGTCGACCCGCTGTCGTCGACGTCGCGACTGCTCGATCCGCACGTCGTGGGTGACGATCACTACAAGGTCGCGCGCGACGTTCAGCAGACGCTGCAGAGGTACAAGGACCTGCGCGACATCATCGCCATCCTCGGGATCGAAGAGCTTGCGGATGAGGACAAGCTGGCCGTCCACCGTGCGCGCCGGGTGCAGCAATTCCTGACGCAGCCGTTCTTCGTGGCCGAGGTCTTCACCGGGATGACGGGCGTGTATGTGCCGGTGGAAGAGACGGTGAAGGGCTTCAAGGAGATCCTCGCGGGCGAGCATGACGACCTGCCCGAGGACGCCTTCCGGATGGTGGCGACCATCGACGACGCCGTGGCAAAGGGTGGGAAGGCAAAGTAGATGGCGAGGCCGACCTATCCGCTGATGATCGTGAAGCGCGACGGCCCGGTGTATGACGGGCGGGCGTCGCACGTGCGGGCGCCGGGCGTCGAGGGGTACTTCGGCGTGCTGGCGAGGCATGCGCCGCTGGTGGCCGAGCTTGGCGTCGGCGTTATAGAAGTGACCCCGCCGGAGACCGAGGGCGGGCTGCAGACCTTCGCGTGCAGCGGCGGGATTCTGCAAGTGCAGCCGGAGGGGAAGGTGGTCATCCTCGCCGATGCCGCCGAGCCGGCGCATGAGATCGACCTCAAGCGGGCTGAGGCGGCGGCGGATCGTGCGCGGGAGAAGCTGGAGCGGGCGCGATCGGATCAGGAGATCGACGCTGACAGAGCCGCGGCTGCCCTCGTGCGCGCGATCAACCGGCTGAAAGTAGCGAAGCAGCAGATGTAGGCTCCAAGTCTAGTCGACACAAAGAAACGCGGCCTGGCAGAGATGCCGGGCCGCGTTGTTGTTGGGTGGGAGGAAGACGGCTACCGCATCATCGGCTCGCCGTCGTAGGACTTGGAGTTGATCGCCCCGAGCGTCACGATCGCACCAGTTGTGCGATCATAGCACCGGATGTCCTCGTCCTTGCCGTCCACATGCAGCCGATACCCGAAGGCGATGTAGCGGCCGTCCCAACTGATCGAGGGCGTCAGTTCCTCGTCGGCGGTGTTGAGGTTGGGGGTCGCGACGAGGGCCTTCGTGGTGAGGTCATAGAGATAGATGTCCCCATTGCCGGGGCCGATCCGCTTGGACTGGAAGGCGATGAAGTGGCCGTCGGCGATGAGGGACGGGTACAGGTCGTCGAAGTTGGGGTTGTTGATGCCCGGGAGATTGACGAGGGATCTCGTCTCGCGATCGTAGAGATAGATGTCACAGTTGCCGGTGCGCGACGAGGCGAAGGCGATGAGGCGGCCGTCGGCGCTGATCGAGGGGCACATCTCCGCCTTGGCGGAATTGAGGCCCGGGAGCGGGACGATGCTGCTAGTATTGCGGTCGTAGAGGAAGATGTCGAAGTCACCGGCGCCGCCTGTCACGCCCGGGCGGTCGGACGTGAAGGCGATGAACCGGCCGTCGGCGCTGATCGAAGGGAAGCTCTCGGACGCGCCCGAGGCGAGACCGGGCAGGGGCGCAAGAGCCCGGGTGACGCGGTCCCACAGGTAGAGGGTCGGGTGGTAGATGCTGGTGCGGCCAGACCGGAACACGATGTAGTGGCCGTCGGCGGAGAGGGCCGGGCAGCTATCGCTGGCCGTCGGGCTGTTGAGGCCGGGGGTCGGGTCGATGAAGTTCATCGTCTGGTTATAGAGGTAGACGTCCGTGAGCGCAGGAGTGGCGGTGTTGTTGCGGCTGGAGTCGAAGACGATCTCGTGATGCGGGTGACCCGCGGAGAGGCTGACGTTGTCGAAGCCGGCGTTGAAGGCGTCGAGGTCGGCGAGCACGCCCAGGCGGAGGGTGTAGTCGCCGGGCTGGAGCGAGAGGAGGATGCAGCGGTGCGTCCAGCCAGGCGAGCGCTGGAAGACGACCTTGCTCCCCGCGCCCGCGCAGACGTGGGAGACGATGTCCGGGGCGGCGATGCTGAAGGGGTCGGCAGTCTGCTTGAGGATATCCACGCGCCAGCCGGGAGTCTTGAGCCGGGCCGGGCGGAGGCCGTCGCGGTAGCCGATGCCCTCGGGACAGGCCTTGGCCGGCGCGGCCCACTCGTTGGCGAAGACGTCGAAGCCGACGGCGACGGTGCAGGCGTAGCTCACGGAGAACTTCTGGGTGAGGACGCAAGTGTCCCAGCCGTGACCATCGGTGGCGGCAAAGCTCCTGCCGAGGGCGGGGCCAGGGGTGGCGCGGCCTGAGACGGGAAGGCGGGTGAGGCCGGTGGCCGACCACGCGCCCTGAGTCGACTGGTCCCTGGCGGCCCAGGCAGTGAGGCCGGACTCGAAGTCACCGCCGGTGGCAAGCTGGTACTGGAAGCTGGGCGTGGCGAAGACCGGCACGACGAGACAGGCGACAAGCAGTAGCATGGCTGTGCGAAGCATGAGTATCTCCCCCCCGGGAGTCTGGCACGAGCATTATGACAGGGGAGGCCGCATCTGGGAAGCTGCAAACAGAAACGCGGCCCGGACGATGATCCGGGCCGCGCTGTTGTCGGTGGGGCGGAGCGCTCTACTTCCGGCGGCGAAGGAGGCCGGCGAAGGGGAGGGCCGTCAGCAGGAAGAGGGCGGAGGAGGGCTCGGGGGTGTACACGCGGACGTTGTCCACGCCCTGGCTGAAGTACCCAGAGTTATCGACCTCGGCGAACCTGAGCATGTAAGTGCCCGGCGAGACGTCCGAGGCAGTGAAGCTGTAGTGGGTGTAAGCCTGCGGTGCCCCTACGGGTGCGCCGCCGAGGAAGAAGTTCTGGATGATGTCGGCGGGCGAGGTGCTGAAGGGATTGGCATTAGGTTGAAGGACATCCACGCGGCAGTGCTCGTTGGGGTAGATGGTGTAGTCGAGCCCGTTGATGTAGGTCCCGCCGTCCCAGTTGTTGGCGAACATGTCGAAGCTGACCGTGATGGTCTCGGGGGACGGCACGGTTACCATCTGGTAGAGGACCTGGCAGCCCTGGCCTGTCTGGTCTGTGACCGCGTAGAAGTTGCCGCTGGCCGGGCCGACCGATGGGTGCCCGCTGGCGGGCGTGTTGCCGGGGCCCGAAACGTACCAGTTGCCGTAGGAGCCGCTCTGGGTGAGCACGGTCCAGCCGGTGAAGTCACCGGTCTCGAAACGGCCGTTGGTGACGAGGTTGATGGCAAAGGCGTTGGCGCAGAGAAAGACCGATAGGATGAGGAGTGCCGAAACTGCGGTCAGGCGCGTCATGCAGGGTCCCCTCCCGGGTGGGGGAATGCGCGAAAGACTTGTGGGTCGCAACGACCACCCCGGCGAAGACCCGTAGAACGAAAACGCACGCCCGTCGAATACACAAGACAATGTACCGGTGGAGCGGCTGAAAGTCAATAGAAAGGCTGAAACAAAGGCGTAACGTGAGCCTCAAGGGCGGCCCTTGTACATCCACATCTGGACCTTGCCGCCCGCGAGGTGGATTGTGAGGGTGCGGGCATCGTCTTTGCCCTCGACCGTGTAATTGTAGTCGGATTCGGAGCCGTCGTCGAAGAAGAGGTAGAGGCGGCCGTTGCCCGCTGCCCAGCGTCCGTGGTCAGCGGCGGGGATGACCGGGTCGGTGAGTGTGTCGGGTTTGCGGCGGACCTCGAAGGTGCCGTCCTGGGAGAAGCGATAAGTGATGGCGCCGTTCTCGTGGAACCAGATGCCGAGGACGGATGGGTCCCTCTGGCTCTCGCCGAGGCCGAAGGAGCCAAAGATCGCGCGGAGGATGTCATCGAGGGCGGCCTGAAGTCAAGAGATACGACGCAACGAAGACGTAACCTGGGACTCAGGGTGAAGAAGATTGACAGCGCCGCCAACGGGCTACCAACACTACGGACATCACCCACGAGACACGGGAGTTCAAGCCCGAGACGCCGATCATGTTCGTCAACGTCGGCGTGAAGGGCCTGACTGCCGGGCAGATGGTGAAGGGAACGCTGCAGGCCATCGACGTGAAGACGAAGAGTGGGGAAGAGATTCGCGATACCAAGGCCGCGTCCGCGGAGCTTAAGGCGCCGGGTGAGACGAGCACCTTCAACTTCAGGTTCTCGGTGCCGACGAAGGGCTGGCCGGTGGGGAAGTATGAGGTGCGATTCTCAACTGGCGGGAAGGTCTTCGAGAGCGACGCGATTGCCGTGAAGTAGATGAGGCGTGGATCGGAGGAATTCGGACGCGGCCCGGCACGACGGCGGGCCGCGTTCTTCTTTGCGGAAGAGACTTGTCCGGTGGTCGTGAGTGGAATACTCTCGGGGCGTGACGGCGGACGCTCCGGCCCAGCCGACGAACTGCCCCTGCTGCGCCAAGCCCATCAGGGCCGGCGAACGCACCTGCCGTTGCGCCGACTGCGGCACCCTCCAGCATGAGGACTGCTGGCACGGCAACGGCGACCGGTGCTGCGTATTCTCGTGCGGCGGAAGGGCGAAGGCTGCGGCGGCACAGCCGCCTGCTCCTGCTCCGCCTCCGCTTGCGGCTCCTGCCCCGGCGCAGGCTCCTCCTCCGACGCAGGCTCAGGCGACTCCTCCTGTGGTGGCGGCGCCTGCGATGCCTGCTGCGCCTCCATCTCCACCTCGTGCTCCGACGCCTGCACCCGGTCCGGCACCTGCCCCCCCTCCGGCTCAACTGAAGGACGCGGTGAAAGGTGCATATGGGCCGCCGGCCCCTGCGGTGGCCGTCCCGGCCATGACGCAGGTCGAGGCGAGTGTTGGGGACCTGTCCGAACTGAGTGGGAGCGATGCGAGGCTTGGGCCACGGGTGATTGGCTGCGGCCTCGCGCTGATGCTCTTTCTTCTGCTGTGCATCGTCAGTGCCCTGCGGGGACCGGCCTACGAGGAAGTCTCGCCCAGACGCGGGGTCTCGACGCCCAGCGCCGAGACGAAGGAGGTTGGGGTGCGGATGGTCTCGCTCCAGGTCGGCGATGAGCGGGGCGAGGAAAGCCACGAGGTCCTCCATGATACGCAGGAGTTTCACACCGCTAGCGGAGCCATCTACGTGACGGCCTTCGTGAACGGGCCGATGGGCGGGCCGGTGAAGGGCACGCTGACGGCGATCGATGGGAAGCTGGGCACGCGGAAGGTGGTGTCCGAGCAATTGGGAGGTGTCGCCGAGGGATTCCCTGCCGCCGACAAGAAGGTGTGGTTCAAGTTCGCGCGGCCGGCATCCGGTTGGCAGGCCGGGAAGTATGAGGTGCGGGTTGGGACGGAGAAGCTTGCACTCGGAAAGGTTTACGTGACCGTGAGGTGAGGATTCTGCGCGGGCTGGGCGGCTCTGCGCCGGTGAGATGCCCTTACTGCGAGTGCGCGATCATGCCGGGCGATCGCGTGCACCGGTGCGCGGCGTGCGGGACGGTGCATCACGCCGACTGCTGGAGCGAGAACCGCGGCCACTGCTGCGTGTACTCGTGCACCGGGCGGCCGATGCGGGGTCATCCGGCCGTGCATGTCCACCGCGGCGTGATCGACATCGACCGCCTGCCTGAGCCCCGGCCGTTCAGGGAGCCCGAGGTGGACGTCCACCTGATCGGGCCGAGGCATCCGGCGCGCCGGTTCATCCCACGCGAGACGGACTGGCCGATGCTGGTGGGGGCGGTGGTGGCCGCCGTGGCCGTCCTCGTGATGATCGCGATCTCGCAAGGGCTCGGTCAGTGGAGCGGCGGGGACTGGCATCCATCGACGACGCCGGCGACTCCGGTGGAGCGCAGCCCATCGGCCAGACCTCCGGCGGCGACGAGCCCGTCCCTCGGGGGAGCAAAGGGCGATCAGTTTGATCCGCTGCGGCCGAAGATCGTTGAGATGACGGTCGGGGATAAGTGGGATGCCAGCAGGAAGGCGCTCGTGTGGGAGATAACGACGTTCCCCGCCGGCACCCAGGCGATCTATGTGGCGGCGCGAGTGGATTGGGACGCCGGGGAGGGACGGTTGATCGGGACTATGGAGCCTGTCGGCGTACAGGCGAGCGAGAGGCCGAAGTTGAGCCAGTCGAGAATCGCGTCGGCCATGACCACGCCCGACGATGAGAGGATCTACCTGCTGACCTTCACCGCGCCTGCGAAGGGATGGGCGCCGGGGGACTATGAGATCCGGCTTACGGCGGAAGGCTACGACCTGGACGCGCGTACGGTGACGGTGCGCTAGATGGATGCGCCGCTAGGGCGTTGCAGGGACTGTGCTCTTGCCTGAGACGACGTGGACAGTGCTGGACTTCGGCGCGACCTTCACGAGCTATCCTACGAACGGGCGGCTGCGTGTGACGACAACGTCGGCATGAACTGCGCCTATGCCGATGGTCACGCGAAGTGGTCGAAGATCGGCTCGCTGACATGGTTCCAGTTCACCGGCGGACCGATCCCTTCGTGGGGCTCGCCGTTCGACACGGACTTCCACCTGCATGGCCGGACCGATCAGTAGAGCACGGCGATAGACAGCGATTTGACAGAGGCGTCGGGGCGAGGAATCGCTCCGGCACTTTTCGTTGTGGTGCGCGAGCGAAGGCGAAACTGCGCACGGGGGGAATAGGGCTGCATGAGAACGAGAGGGCTAGCGAAGGCTGTGGGCATCGTGGGCGCGATGATCCTGATCGCGGGATCGGGCCACGCGGCGTGGCGCGAGGTGCTGCGCGAGGACTTCGACGCGGGGCGGATCGATGACGCGAAGTGGACGTGCGTGCCCGATAAGTCGGCGGACCTCAAGTTCGATGCGCACGGGGCGGGAAAGGCCTTGCACATCCGCTCCGAACGCGGCGATACGGGCATTTCGACGCGCGTCAATCTCAGCGCGCCCTACCGCCTGCGCTTCGACTTCCTGCAACCGGCGACGGAGGCGGGAGGGTACAGGCTCGTCGTCTTCGCGCCGCAGACTGAGGGCAACGCGTGGTGGTTCGAGTTCGACAAGACGGGCTTCGCGGTGTGGACGACGGCGGGTGGCGGGTGGGCGCCGCGATGGCAGCTCGACGGCATGAAGCCGTACACCTGGTACCACGTTGAGGTCGAGAATGAGGA
>PMZA01000297.1 GCA_003170595.1 Armatimonadota bacterium | reverse complement strand
AATGCCCGCCCTACAGAAGGCGAAAGCGAAAAGGCAGAAGGGCGTAAGGCAAAGGCGTACAAGCAAGGGCAAAAAGAAGGGGCCGGGAGGCCAAGGGAGGTGGGTGGGTTATGCTGGCGAGAGGTCTGGTTGCAGGTATCGCATTGGTGGTCGCCCTTCATTGCGCAGCCGAGGTGCAGGTCATGGGCAAGATTCCTCTGATCCCCCGTAAGGTGCTCTTCAGTAATCCCGACAAAGCTGCCCCGCAGATAAGTCCCGATGGCAAGCAGATCGCTTTCGTCGCACCCGTGCGCGGAGTGCTCAATGTCTGGGTCGCGCCCGCCAACAAGCCTGACCAGGCGCGGGTCGTCACCAGGGACACCAGGCGCGGCATCCACGAGTTCTTCTGGGCGTACACGTCCAAGCACATCCTCTACACCCAGGATGAGAACGGCGACGAGAACTGGCGCGTCTATGCCGTCGACCTGTCGACCGATAAGACGACGGACCTCACGCCCATCGAGAAGGTGCACGCCGAGATCACAGGCGTCAGCGAGCGGCGGCCCGGGGAGATCGTCGTCGGGCTCAATGATCGCAATCCGGAATACCACGACCTGTACCTCATCAACATCGCCACCGGCGAGCGGAAGCTCATGGTCACGAACCCGGGGTTCGACGGGATCATGGTCGACGATGACTACAAGGTGCGGTTCGCCGTGCAGCCGACGCCGGATGGTGGGTCGGAGCTCCTCAAGCCCAAGGCGGGCGGCGATTTGTCGCAGATGAGCGGCTGGGAGGCGGGGATCACCATCTCGCCCGAGGATGCCCTGACCACCAACCCGATCGGGTTCACCAAGGACGGAAAGTTCGTCTACGCCATCGACTCGCGCGGACGGGATACGGCGGCGCTGACGAAGATCAACGCGAAGACCTTCGAGACGAAACTGATCTGGGCCGACCCGAAAGCGGACGTCGACTCGGTGATGATCCATCCGACGCTGAAGACCGTGCAGGCCGTCAGCAGCACGTATGAGCGGCGGCAGTGGAAAGTGATGGACAAGGCCGTGGCGGGCGACTTCGCCTACCTGAAGACCGTGGCGGATGGCGACGTCGAGGTCAGCAGCCGCTCGCAGGATGACAAGTGGTGGACCGTGACCTTCGTCCTGGATAACGGGCCGGTGCGGTACTACCTCTACGACCGGGCGAAGAAGCGGGCGAAGTTCCTCTTCACCAACCGGAAGGCTCTCGACGGGTTGACCCTCGCGCGGACGTATCCGGTGGTCGTCAAGTCGCGGGATGGGCTGAACCTCGTGTGCTATCTGACCCTCCCGCCCGGGAGCGAAGGGAAGGTCGCGGGCAGGCCGGCGGAGCCGCTGCCGATGATCCTGAGCGTGCACGGAGGGCCGTGGGCGCGGGACGAATGGGGCTACAGCGGGTTCAATCAGTGGCTCGCCAACCGTGGCTACGCGGTGCTGCAGGTGAACTATCGCGGGTCGACGGGCTTCGGGAAGGCCTTCGTCAACGCGGGCAATCGCGAATGGGGCGGGAAGATGCAGGACGATCTCATCGATGCCGTGAAGTGGGCTGAGACCGAGAAGGTCGCTGACGCAGGGAAGGTCGCGATCTTCGGCGGGAGCTACGGTGGGTACGCGGCGCTCGTGGGGATGACCTTCACGCCGACGGAATTCGCGTGCGGGGTCGACCTCGTGGGGATATCCAACCTGACGACCTTCATGAAGACCATCCCGCCGTACTGGGCGCCGGCGCTCGCCATGTTCAAGCAGCGGGTGGGCGACATGGATACCGAGGAGGGGCGGCAGTTCCTGCTCTCTCGCTCGCCGATCAGCCGGGCGGGGGACATCGCAAGGCCGCTGCTCATCGGGCAAGGGCTGCACGATCCCCGGGTCAACAAGGATGAGTCCGACCAGCTCGTGAAGGCCATGCAGGCGAAGGGTATCCCCGTGACCTACTGCCTGTACACCGACGAGGGGCACGGGTTCGCGCGGCCGGAGAACAACCTGTCGTTCTTCGCGATCACCGAGGCGTTCCTGGCGTCGCATCTGGGCGGGAGATACCAGGCGATCGGGAACGACTTCAAGGGGTCGAGTTTGGAAGTGCTGAGCGGGGCGGATCAGGTGCCGGGACTGCAGGATGCGCTGGGGAAGACGGAACAGGCGAACAAGTAAAGGCAAAGGCCAACCTCGGGGCTCTGCCCCGAACNNACCCCGCAGGGGCCCTGGCCGGGCGACTCTTCGGGTCCGCCGCCCCTGACCCCACGCGGGCCGGAGGCCCGCTTCCTCGCGGCAAGGCGTAGCGGCGAGGGGTGGGTGAGCCGCGAGCGAGGGGTGGGCGTGGGCGGCGGGTGAAAGATGAAACCGCTTGTGCGAAATGGCCGTGCGCGCTTGACGCGCGCAGACCATTTCGCCCAAGCGCCAACTTCCCGCACGGCTGAAAAATGCGCGACAAGCGCGCGCGTTTCTCAGCCGAGTCCGCCGCGGGACGCTGAGGCAAGGCGGAAGGACGAAGATGGGATTGAGGGGAAAGGCAAGAGGCGGAAAGCAATAATGAGACTAGCGATTGGGGTTGTCAGCATACTTCTGTGGGAGGTTGGTATGGCTAACCCGATACCGTCACGCGTGGATTTCAGCTATTCGTTCGCTACGCCACACAGGATTGCCGTCGGGTTGCCCGACTCCAGCGATCGGACGCTGCTGGATTTGCAGCCACGCTACCTGCGCATGTCCTGGACCTACGACGATCTCAGGAGCTATCCCATCGGGTCGTTCAAGACGCCGCCCACGCAATGGGGCGTCAACTTCACCCCAGAGATCGATGGCAAAGGCCTCGCGTCGAGCACGTGGACGCGCATCGGTGGGTGGCTGCCCAGTGTCGAGAATACCTACGACGATCCGCGCGGGAAGGTCGTGCTCAGCGTCCTCGGCGGGAAGATCGGCACCGTCATGCGCGTGACCATGACCAACCTCGGGACGGCCAAGGCGAGGTTCACGCTCAAGGGCGACGCGACGTCGTGGGGCGAGAACCCCGCGTGGGTCCAGCCGGGAAGATGGGTCGGCGATAACATCGTCGCCGGGTGGAACGATCGCGCCGACCGCATCCTCGTCATGGGCGTCGGGGCGGATGCGTATTCGCTGGCCGACGATGGGAAGGCGCCGGGGCCGCACAACATGGTCATGGTGTGCGATCTGAAGGCGGGCGAGACCCGTGAGGCGTGGGTCGTGCGGCCGTATCGCGAGTACAAGGATGAGCTGCCGGACCTGCGCAAGCGGGACTGGGCGGCGGAGATGGCTGAGGGGAGGAAGGTGTGGGAGACGCTGATCGCGCGGGCCAGCCAGGTGAGCGTGCCCGATCCCGGCGTCCTGAATGCGTTCAAGGCGTGCTTCGCAGACCTGTTCATCATGCGCGAACCGGCGGCGGGCGGGACCCTCGTGCCTGAGCCGGGGACGGAGGGTTATCGTGCGCCCGGGACCGTCGAGGGCGGGATATCGTGCATCGCCATCGACGAGCTGGGGCTGCACAAGGAGGCGGAGCGGGCGTACCAGTGGGCCCTCGACGCGCAGGGGGCAGATGGTGACTGGGACGACCCGAGGGGCTGGGGGCACCTGATGTGGGGGATCTCCGGGTTCAAGGCGTGGACCGCGATGGAGCATTATCAACTCACCGGCGATCGGGGATACCTGGAGAAAGTCTATCCGCGGATGCTGGCTCACTCGCGATGGCAGGAAGCTGAGCGGGCGCGGACGCGGGTGAGGGTGAAGGCGGGCGAGGAGAGGCCGCTGACCTGGGGGCTCATGCCGCCGGGCATGGGCGACTGCGGGCTGATGGATGGCGGCGATCTGTACGGCGTGTTCCTCCCGCACAACATCTGGGCCGTGTATGCGGATAAGGTCGCGGTTCAGGCTGCGGAAGAGCTTGGGCGGAAAGATGACGCGGCTGAGCTGAAGAAGATCTATGAGAAGGGAAAGAAGGACCTGCTGGCTGCGCTCGACCGTGGGGCGATTCAGGAGAAGGGATACCGGTGGATACCGGCCGTGGCGGGGAAGACGTCGGGGAGCCGGTGGGGTGCGCTCAACGTCCTGTTCCCCTGCCACCTGCTCGCGCCGGATAGCGAACTGGTCGAGGGGACGCTGCGGAAGATCGAGAGCTGGCTGAGCCCCGGGGGCATACCAGTTCACACCGGGTGGCTGCAGGATGGGATGTGGGTGGCCATCACGCTCGACAACTTGGCGGAGGTGCACCTCGCGCGCGGCGAGGGTGATGCGGCGGCGAAGTATCTGTACGCCACCCTCAACCACGGGACGCCGCTGTACACTTGGTGCGAGGAGCGTGGGCAGGAGAAGGGTACGACGACCTGCACCGGCGACCGGCAGCATCTGTGGACGCCGGTGGCGGTGGTGCGATGCCTGCGCGACTGCCTGGTGATGGAGGACGGCGGCGGCAAGGGGCTGGAGCTGGGGCTGGGCATCGATCGGGAATGGCTGGCGAGTGGGGAGCCGGTCGGCATCGCGAAGGCGTCGACGCACTTCGGCGATGTGACGTATGCGATGCGGTACGACGCGGAGAAGGGCGTCGTGAAGGTGAGCGTGACCGCGCCGAAGCGGGTGCAGGCGGAGTGGGTGAGGGTGCACGTGCGGCTGCCGGGCGGGATGAAGGTGGCGTCCGTGAAGGCAAAGGGCGGGGCAGTAGTGAAGGTGGAGGAAAACGGCGAAGCGATAAGGTGGGTGAAGCCGGAAGGGAGGTTGGAGGTGGAGGTGGGGGTGGGGAAGGGTTAGGCGAAAACCGGACCGCTCCGCTTGAGGCCGGACGCGGGAGATTGCGCGCGAACAAGAGGTATCCACCCATGAAGACCTATGACGTAGCTGCTTACATCTGGCCGTCCTATCATCCCGATCCGCGGGCGAAGGTGTTCTGGCCCGAGGGGATCGGCGAGTGGCAGACGGTCATGAAGAATGCCCCGAAGTTCGAGGGCCATGCCCAGCCGCGTTACCCGCTATGGGGCTATGTCAATGAGGCCGACCCATACGTCATGGAGATGCAGATTGAGGCTGCCACGGACCACGGTGTCAACGTCTTCATCTACGACTGGTACTGGTACGACCGCATGCCGTACCTGGAGGGGTGCCTCAACGACGGGTTCCTCAAGGCGAAGAACAGCCAGAAGATGAAGCTCTACCTCATGTGGGCCAACCACGACGTCGGCCTCGCCTGGGACCGGCGCAACGCCGACGACGCGTTCTTCGGGCGGAACCCCTCGCTCATCTGGCGCGGAGGGCTCGACCGCGAGGAGTTCGAGATCGTCGCCCGGCGGGTCATCGACCGGTACTTCAGCCAGCCGAACTACTACTGCATAGAGGGCAAGCCGGTGTTCATGCTGTACGAGCTGGCGACCTTCATCGGCGGGATGGGAAGCGTGGCGGCGGCGCATGAGGCGCTCGACTGGTTCCGCGCGGAAGTGGTGCGGGCGGGATTTCCGGGGCTCGAGCTGCAGCTTGTGGTCTATCGCGATACGCCGCAGAGCCTGTCGGGCATACCGGGCGATAACGTCGGGACGCAGCGGGAAATGGTCGAGCGCTTCGCCTTCGACTCGCTGACCCACTACCAGTTCTGCCACTTCGTGGACGTGAACCGCGACTACAACGTGGTCATGGAGGACGTCGTGGCCGAGTGGGAGGTGCTCGGCAAGGAATACTCGGCGCCCTACTACCCGCACGTATCGGTCGGCTGGGACGCCAGCCCGCGCGGCCTGACCTACCAGGGCGCCATCATCACGAACAACACGCCCGAGAACTTCGAGAAGGCGCTCGTGCGGGCGCGCGACTATGTCGATGCGCATCCCGACCAGGCGCCGCTGATCACCATCAATAGCTGGAATGAGTGGACGGAGACGAGCTATCTCCAGCCGTGCACGATGTTCGGCTACGGCTACCTGGAGGCGGTCAAGCGGGTCTTCGGGTCCGCCTGAGCGTGGGCCGGGTCAGTAGCGCCCGTAGGTGCGGGCGACGTCGATGAGGGCCATGATGTTCTCATCGGGTGTGTCCCGACCGCACTGGTCGCCCGTGGAGAGGATGAACCCGCCGCTCTCGCCCGCGTCGTCGATGGCCTTCTTCGCCGCGTCGGCGACGACCTCGGGCGTGCCGCGGAGCATGACAGTGGTGGTGTGGAGATTGCCCATCAGGCTGATGCGGCTGCCATACTCCCGCTTGAGGAGGGCGAGGTCGCAGTCGCCCATGGGCGGGATCTCCAGCGGGTTGATGTTCGACAGGTCGGTCTCCTCGGCGCAGATGCGGACGAGGTCGGCCTCGGGCCCGCAGCAGTGGATCTGCGAGGGGACTCCGGCCTCCTTGCAGATGCGGGTGACCTCCTTGAGGGTCGGCAGGCCGAGGATGCGGAAGATGGGTTCGGGGTTGCTAATCATCATCCCCGAGCCGCCGGTGAGGATGAAGTCGACCGGGAGCTTCACGATCTCGCGGGTGCGGCGGATGAGGGCCTCGCCATACTCCTCGCAGCGCTTGATGACCGCGTCGCGATTATCGGCCCACTCGTAGATGGCGTCGGGGGTGAGGCCGAGGGCCGGGGTGCCGATGAAGGCGCCGACGACGCCGTCCTCGCCCGTGATCTCCTTGCAGCGCACGAGGGCCTCGGTGCCGCGGTAGCTGGTGCGCGGGACGACGTCCTCCCAGGTCTCGGGATCGCCCTCGGGCAAGCCGACCTTACTGAGCGGCACGCCCCAGGTCGGCGGGTCGGCGATGTAGTAGACCGTGCAGTAGTTAGTCCACTGGCGCTTGCCGTCGATGATCGCCCAGCTTCGTGTGTAGATGCGCTCGTCGGTGCGGGCGATGATGGCCTCGGTCCACTGAGGGCCCTGAGCCGCCTGCTCCATCTCGTAGTCGAGTTCCACCGGCACGGCGGGCTGCCAGCCGTCGAAGCCGAAGTACTTGAAGCAGTAGGCGTAGGCCTCCCACAGCGGCGGGTCCTGGTAGAGGTAGATGTCCCAGA
>PMZA01000176.1 GCA_003170595.1 Armatimonadota bacterium | reverse complement strand
GCTTACCAGCGACACCATCGGCGCCTGTTGCTAAGCCCAGCCGCGAGCGCCGCCGGGGCAAGCCCGAAGTGGCCGTGGTCATGCTGTCGGACTGGCAGCTCGGCAAGAGAACCCCCAGCTACAACTCGGAGGTCTGCGAGCAGCGCGTTCAGAAACTCGCCAACAAGGTGCGAAGGCTCACCGCCATTCAGAGAACCGATCACCCCGTCACCTCCGTCCACATTTGGGACCTCGGTGACCTCGCCGAAGCAGAGCTTATGTTCCCCGGGCAGGCGCATCGCATCGATGCGAGCCTGTTCCGCCAAGTATCGGTCGATGGCCCGCGCATCTTGGGCGGCTTCATCCGATCCATGCTCGCCGACTTTGACACCGTTGACCTCTACCACGTGGACGGCAACCACACCTTCGGCGGCACGCAGCGCCGCGAATATCACCCTGAGGACAGCGCCGACCGGATGATCGTCGAGAATGTCCGGCTCATGCTCGGCTCCGACAAGCGGCTGACGATTCACGATCCCGCCGACGACGGCGAGCGCAACTGGGTAGCCATTGACCACATCGGCAACTACTCCTGTCTCCTGTTCCACGGCAATCAGATCCGTGGCGGCTTCGCGGGCTTCCCGTGGTACGGGTTAGGTCGGATGGTGCTGCGTTGGCACAAGGCGCTCGGCCCTTTCAAGGACGCAGCACTCGGGCACTTCCACACCCTGGCCGAGTGTGACATCAACGGCATCATGGCCCGCGCCAACGGCTCGACCGAAAGCACGAACACCTACGCCCTCGAAGAGCTTGCGTCGGGGGGCAGCCCATCACAGAGGGTCATGTACGTAGACCCCGCGGATGGTATTGTTACCAGCGAGTTTAAGGTGTGGCTGTGAGTGCCCCCACCGCCCGCGAACTCGCCGTCTACGGGCGACAGGTCTTTCGAGTCTAAGGAGGAAACCCATGGGCAAGCCCGCAAATCGCACCTACACGCTCGACACGGGGTTGCAAGAGCAGCTGATGGCGTGGCTCGACACGATGCTGGCCGACCACACCGATCAGTGGAAGGAGGACGTGGCTATTGGCACCATCGGCGAGGAGGAGCGGACCGTGTTCGCCGCCATGGGGCTACTGTCCAGCCGCAATGACTCACGGCTGACGCCGGTGGCGGAGGAGTAGTGCTAATGGCCTTGGCGACCGGGCACGCCTACTTGAACCGAGAGTGACCGGAGCATGATCAAATGGCTGGTCTTTGCCAAGGTCGTCGGCATCGTCCTGGTCGGCATGGCTGTCGGGGCTGCGCTGATCACCGTGGCGCTGGTGATGCCGCGATGATTGGATGGCTGGCGGTTTTGTGTGCCTATACGGCGATCTACGTCACCCTGTTCGTCTGCCCTCACGAAATCCAGCATCGGCTCCGGCCCCGTCGGCATCCCTCGTGGAGGACACGTAAGTGAGTATCTGGCTCATCGTCGGCATTATCGGAGTTCTAGTGATCGTCTGGGCGCTGATTACCAACTGGCCTAATCGGTGACCCCATGGGCAAGCTGAGCACCGTTCTCTGGTTCCTCCTGGGCCCTTGGTGGGTCACGACCGCACTCCATCAAGACCTACATGACACCGTGAACCTTATTGCTTGGGTTGGTATCGGCCTGTGCCTCGCTCTGCTCGACGGAGCCGACGCCATTGCCGCCGCAATCAAGGAGAGGTAGTCGCCGCTTCCACGAGTAGTACACTTGGGCAATGATCGAGTGGTTGGCCGCCGGATTTGTAATCGGCGCCCTTTCGGTGATAGCCGTGTTTGGATGGGCTCTCGCGTTTGAGAAGCTGCGTCCGAGGACGATGGGTCTGACTCCAGCTCGCAAAGCGGGTATCCGCCGTGGCTTCAAGCTGTTCGCTTATCCCGCCTGTGGCGTGGCAGTGGCAAATGCGGGTCTGTGGGCAACGACGTACTTGACTCATGTAGGTTACGACCCGACACTAGCTGGAGCCGTTGGACTCATGTTGGGGGCCTCGGTTGGCGGCGTACAGAAGGGTCAATCCTGGGTCAATGCGCCAGCCCCGGCCTACCCGCTGCAACCGGGAGTCATCGAGACGCCCGTGGTGATCGGTGATATTCAGAAGGGCAGCCTGCCGTGAGTTGGAAGCTGGACTCCGCACTAGCTCAATCCGAAAAGGACCTATTGAACGCCAATGAGATGGACCGCAACCTGATCGACCAGGCCAAACACCGCCTCGAACAACGGCGGCTGGTCCTCAAGGTTCTACGGCGGCGAAATCGAATGCATGGGCTGGTCAATGTCTCGTATGATTCGCTGAACCCATATTGGGTGCGAAGGGAGGATTTGCCGTGATCGATTACGACTGGTGTTGCCTCGGCGATGCCCCCGTCAAGGCAAGCGAAGACATCTGGCACGCCGTTGCGCCGTACTCACCCACGACGGTCTGCGGCCTAGCCGTAGCAAACCCCGACGAGGAATGGCGCTGGACGGGCTCGCTCGGAAGACTGCGTCCGTGTGACAACTGCGACAAGATCATCGCACTGAAGGCGGATACGCAAGCCGCCGCCCCGCAAGGAGAACCATCCATGAGCCTAGCCATTGCATGGATTTACAACACCTGGGCCAAGGTGCCCGCCGCTGTTCGGGCAGGGTTGAGCCTCTTCGTGATGGCTCTCGTCACGGCTGGCATGGCGTTTGGCTGGCACTTCCCGACCGACTGGGTAGACGCCAAGCAAGAGATCGCCTTGTTCTGGGTCTTCATCGTCCCCGTCGCCTATGGATTGTTTCAGAAGTGGATTTGGCCGCCTCTGTTTGCATGGCTTCTGACACTGCTTCATCTGGGCTACACGGCGCAGGTCGGCAAGAGCAAGCCGCTCCTGCTGATCAAGATCTGAACCACGTTTGAACCTGAGTGAGCAAGACTCGCCAGACGGCGGTTCGCCGGACTAACAAGCGTATCGACAAGCACCAAGATCGCTGTAGCCGGGACCACACCCGACTTCGGAACGAGATTATCTCGGCGTTCCTCGTTGCCTTGGAGGTACGCTTTCCGTCTGAAGCGGGGTATCGGGACCAGTTCAGGCGAGCGGTGATCGACAAGCTCGACCACCGGAAACGAACTACAGGAGGCTGATTGAGTCTACCGTCACCGTCTGAATGGGCCGCCCTCGCCAACATCGGCGGCTGGCTGTTCGCAGCGGTTATTATGGCGCTGGTCATCGGGGCGCTCATTCGCGGCGATCTGGTCCCCGGCTGGATACACAAAAGGGAGATCGCACTAGGCGACAAGGCAACCGACCTCCTGTCCCAGATGACGGCGGCGATGGACCGCAACACGAAGGCGCTCGACACGGTTGTTGGGCAGCAGACCGTGGTGGTTGGTCTGCTCGGGAGGGGGCAATGATCCATCTGCTGCTCTCACACATCCCCAGCCGCTTCATCGCGGCAGACTGCCCGGACGAATGGGCGACCCGCGTCGCTCACACCGACTCCGTCGTACGTCGTGCCAAAGAGGCCCTGGCCCTCGGCGATGCGAAGACACAACAGGTCGCGGCTTCCTATCGCGTCATCGACGAAAGGTTGCACCGCCGATGAGCACATTGCTCGTCCTACTCTACTTTGGGACGTTCGTCGTATGGGTAGTTGCTGTGCTATTGCTGCGCATAGCGCGAAGGAACCCAGGCGTGGCCGCCCTGCGTGAGCGGGCCGTCAACGCCGCCGTCATCGCGGCCTTCGGCACGCTGTACCTTGCCGCCGCCACCTGTGTCGATCTGCAAATCTGGTGGGATCAGGACACGGCACGAATCGTGGCGCGAATCTCTTTCCTCGCAGTCGAGCTAATCCCCGGCCTATACTGGCTGTGGTCGTATGTTCACGGCTTCAAGGACAAGGCGAAGTGATGCGGCTCCCCGCACGCTGTCTGCTGACCACGGTGGCCTGAATGGATCAGGCACTCCGCTCCTACATCCTCACCCGCGACGGTGGCTGTATCGCGCGACTCACTGTGGCTTGGTGCGCCACGCTCTGGCCCATGTTTCAGGGGCTCCCCGAGCCGGGCGAATGCCGTAACACGTGGGGCGATGTGATCAGCCCGTTTGAGTTGGACAAGATGACCATCGAGGAGGTCAAGGCCGAGCTACGGGCGGGCCGCAAGGCGGGCTACAGCAAGGAGTCGTGCGTTTGCGTGTGCCCAGGACACCACTTTGAGGGACGCGGCCCTGGCGCGAAGTGGTGTACCAAGGCCGTCGTCCGCGAGGCCGTGCGCCTCTATATCCCGGCCGCGAACGAGAAGGCTCGCGAGCGAGGAGTTATGGTTTGAGATTGCCGTTCGTTTCACGCTACGACCTAGAACAGACGCAGCGGGGCTTCCTCGCGGCCGACGAGCGCGCCGCGAAGCTGTCTGCCGAGGCTACCGAGGCCGAGAAGGAAATCCGACAGTGGAAGGCAAAGTACAACGACCGCTGCGTCGATTGGGAACAGGAGCGGGCACGATACGACGATCAATTAGAGAGCCTGCGCCACGAGCTAGCTGCGTCCCGCGCCATGGTCCCGGCCGAACCGTTGACCGACGAGGATAAGCAGCGGCTGCTCGCGTCCAAGTGCGTGTCCTGTGGCGGGTCGCACTCCATCGCGTGTCCACGTGTGAAGCGCATGAGGTTTCGCGCCGACGGTCAGACACCCGTCGAGGTCGAGTTCTTTCCCGACGATCAGTGGCCAAAGTCCAGAGTTGTGTTTCTGGAGGACCTGCCATGACGGTGAGGGCGTATCATTCAGCCGCTACGGAAGTGTTCGGCGAGTACGCGAGGACCAATTTCTGATTACCCTCCTCATGGAGCCGGATGGAGTCAGTCCTGCCGCTGGGCGCCAAGGGACTGCGTTGCTTCGTCCATGGGCAATCGGGGTTCGCACCCTCCTCCCAGCCCGGCTCCGCTCTTTCGTCAGGAGGACACTTAACGGCTAGCCCGAGTCCGAAGGCAATTGCTACCGCGCTGGCGCAGCAGCATCAAGCTAATACCGCCACCAACGCCATGACGCCGGGCCTGAGCCCGCTGGTTGGCGGATATAGCCAATGGATCGGCGGGCACAACACCATGCCTGCCCTGCCGCGACCGCTGTCCGACTTCCTGACGGGTGCCTTCGGACCGCTGTCGCCGATCATCCCGATGCCCATTGATGAGCCCGGCGAGGAGAGCGGTCGGGCTGTTCCACGGCGCTGGGAGTACCCCGTCGGCTGGAACCTGCCCATGGGGCAGCCTGGCACCGAGGGGTTGAAGCTGGCGAGCTTTACGACATTGCGTCGCTATGCCGACATGTACTGTCTGTCGCCTGAGACCCGGGTGCTGTGTGCTGATCTGCGCTGGCGGCCCATAGGGACACTCACAGTCGGGGACAACATCCTGGCCTTTGACGAGCAGCCCGGCGAGTCTGGCCGACGCAAGTTCCGCATGGCCGAGGTGCAGGCTACCCAGCGATTGATGCGGCCCAGCTATCGAGTCAGGTTTACGGACGGCCGCGAGGTCGTGGCGTCGGCCGAGCACCGCTGGCTCCGGGGTGCGGGCGTGCGCGAGTCGGCGACCTATGCCTGCGTGTCGTGCGGACGCCCCTTCGCTCGGCGGCAGGAGTTGGGCAACCACGGCAAGGACGCCCATGGACAGACCGGCGTATTCGATCCCGATTGGATTACGACCGCCGAACTCTCGGCTGGGTGCGGCATCAGGGACTTCGGTGAGCCTTGGCACGAAGACCAGTCGAGGGCGGCAGGCTATCTGGCTGGGGCCTACGACGGCGAGGCGTCCCTCTCCAGTCGCGCGCCCGGAGCCAACTTCGGGGTCTACTTCGCACAGAAGCCCGGAGTGGTTCTCGATCACGTCCGCGAGATGGTTGAAGCCAAGGGCTATTCCACTTCGACCGTGGCGGGCTTGTCCTGCTCGGCACTGGGCATCACGTCCGCCTACAACACCCTGCGGTTCCTCGGGGAGATGCGTCCTCTCCGTCTTCTGCCGAAGGTACCCGCATGGCTGGAGGGGCGCTCCCCGTTCCGCCGACGCGGGGCCAAGTACGCCGTAGTCGAATCGGTGGAGTTCCTTGGCGATCACGAGGTGGTGGCCATCGGGACTAGCACCCACACCCTGATCGCCGAGGGCTTGTTCAGCCACAACTCGGTCGTGCGGGCATGCATTAACATCCGTCGCGACGAGATGGCGGGCATGGAATGGGACGTGGGCCTCACCCCGGATGCACAGAGCCGCCTCAAGGGCGACCGCAAGGGCATCGAAGACGCTAAGGAGCGCGCCGTCAAGATCGTCGCGTGGTTCAAGAGGATCGACTCCAACTACAACGGCTTCCAGTCGTGGTTCACCGCCGCGCTGGAGGAGCAGATCGTCATCGACGCGGTGTCGCTGTACCTCGCACCGACGCGGGTTGACGGCAAGGGCTTGTTCAAGAGCGATCTAGCTGAGCTACAGCTACTCTCGGGCTCCACCATCCGACCGCTGCTCGACCTCAAGGGCTCCACGCCTCGCCCACCCTGCTACTCCGCCGACACGGAAATCCTGAGCCGACGAGGGTGGGTGCGATTCGCCGCTCTGGCTTCGGATGACGAGGTTGCAACGCGATCCACTGAGGGTCGGTTCGAGTGGCAACTACCGACACGGCTAATTGATGCCCCCTATGAGGGCTCGATGGTCCACTTCACGGGGCGCTCTCTCGACTGCCTTGTGACCCCCGACCATCTCATGCTCACCACGGTTGGCCCCGACGGATGGGATCGCAAGATGCGTGAGCGGGACAGCCTCGGGCACTTCGCTGAATGGAAGGACGGACGAGAGCCGGGCCTCCAGAGGGAGTGGCTGATCCCGGCATCCGCCCTGCTGGCGCGCGATGGCACCCTTGCCACGCCTGGTCGGCTGGTGGCCAAGAGCACATGGGATGCGCCCGATCTAACCTCAGTCGAATTCTCGGAAGAGGGATGGGCGTTTACCTACCAAAACGAGAGGGTAGAACACGGACGGGGCGCTGGGCGTCACAAAGGACCTCGCGCTCGTAATTTGGTCATGTCGGGCGACGACTACGCCGCCTTCATGGGGATGTGGCTATCGGAGGGATGCGTTCTGGGGTCAGAATACGATTATCGAGTAGTCGTATCTCAAACCCCCGCAGGCAAGGGTTACAAGCAATACCGGGAGGTTCTGTCCAGCATTCTTGGCCGAGACGTAGGTGCGAAGGCGCAGGGCTGGAACATCTATCGTAAGTCCCTAGCCCTCTATCTGCGACAATTCGGCAAGTCGCACGACAAGTTCCTCCCCCGAGCAATTCTTGATTTGTCTCAGCGACAGCTACGCATCTTTTGGGAGTTCTACTGGCTTGGGGACGGGACGACGACATGGAAGCAGCGGACCGTTGCAACCGCGAGCCGCCTCATGGCCGATGGGCTGCAAGAGGTTCTTCAGAAGATAGGTTATTCAGCGTCCGCCACCTTCGGCAAGGACGGCATTTATCACCTTGGAGCACGACAGACCGACTACCCTGAATACAACGTTTCCGAGGAGCAGTATTCAGGGCACGTCTACTGCGTGACCGTTCCCAATGGAGTGGTTTACGTTCGGAGGAACGGTCATCCGATCTGGTCGGGTAATAGCCCTGCCTACCAGCAGTACCTCTGGGGCGTCCCGCGCTCCGAACTCCAGACCGTCATGACCGACGGCGACCTCGACGCGATGTCAGACAGCCTGCGTGACGCGGGCATGGACGACGACATCAGGCCCGACGAGGAGTACCGAGCCGACCAGTTGCTCTACATCCCACGGTTGCGCCGCTCGTGGACGCCGTATGGCTTCGGACCTATCGAACAAGCCATCATCCCGATTACCCTCGGCATGAGCCGTCAGAACTACCTGTTGGACTTCTATTCCGAAGGTTCGATCCCCGGCGTTTTTGTGGTCGCAGGTGACCAGTACGTCACCCCGGCACAGCAGCGCCAGTTGCAGGACACACTTAACGCCATTGCTGGCGACGTAGCGTGGAAGCACCGAGTCATCGTCCTGCCCCCGGGATCGAAGGCGGACCCACAGAAGAACATGGACGGCCAGTGGCAGGCTGACACGATGGTGGCCGAGCAGGTGGCCATGATCCTGCATATCCAGCCACACGAGATCGGCATGATGCCAGGCGGACGGACTGGTGGCCTTGGCGGCGGTAAGGGGCAGGCCGAGCAGCAAGCGTCGTCCGCTAATGAGCAGCGGACGCTGCCGGACGCCAAGTGGTGGAAGGAGACGGCGTTTGACTGGATTATTCAGCGCGTCTTCAAGCAGACCGATCTGGAATGGAAGTGGCTCGACTTCGAGGAGTCCGAGGACGACTCCAAGAAGGCTGATACCGAGTCGAAGTACATTTCGATGGGCAAGTCGTCCATTGACGAGTTGCGGGTCGAGTCAGGTGAGGACCCGTGGAACTTCCCACTCACTTCCTCGCCGTTCCTGATCGTCCCGGGCATTGGCATGCTGCCGCTCGACCCGAGCATACCAGCACCGACGCCCGCGGCTCCCGCAGCGTCTGGCACACCCGGTGGCCCACCCGCCGGTCCGGCCGGACAGGCGCTCGCAGGGGCGCTCCAGCCCGACTTCAGCAAGAACCCCAAGAAGGCCAAGAACAACCCCGCCGCCGCCCTTCTCTCAGGCAAGAAGAAGGATCGCAAGAAGGCCCGCAACGTCATCGCCGACCGGTTTGCCGACAACCTTCACGGCCTGACCAAGAAGCCGCCCAAGGACCCCGGCAAGGCCACGCCGTTCGTGACCCCGGTTCAGCAACAGACCGCCCCAGCGCCGCAGGCATCCGGCGCTGGGGGCGGTCAGACCGAGCCGGTCAAGGGCGGCGGCGCACAGGGCAAGAAGATGACCGTCGCCGATCTGGTCAAGGGACGTATCAAGTACAAGGACTCTAAGCTGCCCGAGATCGTAGAGACGTACCTCCTGCGCTCGTATCCAGCTAAGGATGTGGCGTGGGCAGCGGACAAGGCCATTGAGTGGGAGTACGACCCTAAGGTCAAGCTGACCGACATCAACATGGCTCGCCGCCCGGGTGGGCGGAACCCCGAGAAGGTCGAAGCAGTTTCCGACTCCCTTGGTCAGGGCGCCTCCATGGACCCGGTCGTTCTAGTTGAGTTTGATACTCCCGATCCCAACGGTCTGACTATTTCGGACGGCTGGCATCGGACCTTGGGCGCCGAGAAGGCCGGGTGGGAGGACGTGCCCGCATTCGTTGGGCATAACGTTCCTGACCAGTACACAGACACGATCACGGGCGCCATGCAGCAGGACAGCGACTCGAAGAAGGCCGCCGTCGCCGAACTGGCAACGCTGAGAAGGTTCGTTCGCAAGGGCGGCCAGATCGAGAGCTTCCGAACGGCCGTCCTCGACAAGAACATCATGTCGCAGGTGGCACAAGACTTGACCACGGTTAGCCAACCAGAGGCGTTCGAGAGGGCTAGGGCGACGCTGGTCAGGAAGAGCTCCAACTCGTGGGGCGTGGACGGCGAGGTGGTCCTGCGCAAGGTTGGGGAGCGGACCGTACTAACCCACGACGAGCTATATTGGCTCCACAAGGCCGCTAGAGACGAGGGTGCATTCCGGTGACCACGATCTACGGACTCGTAGACCCCGCCGTACCTTGGCAGATCAGGTATGTCGGGAAGACCATGAGGAACCCCGGACTCCGGCTCCGCGACCATGTCCGGGAATCAAGAGTCTATCCCTCTTGGCCCAAATCCAGATGGATAAGGATGCTGCTGGACGGGGGGAGGGAGCCCGAGGTTATCGTCTTGGAGTCCGTGATCGATGACCAGTGGCCGATAGCTGAGAGGCAATGGATTGCGGGGCTCAAGCAGTCCGGGCTCTTGGTGAATGTAAAGCCGGGCGGTGAATTTGAACCACTAAGCCGGGAGAAGATACGAGAACGGCTCCTTGCGATCAGGCGGGCGCCCGCGTACCGCAGCAAGATGGCCGAGACTACTCGCCGGACGTGGGATAGCCGGGAGCACCACCATAGCTCTGAGACGAAGGCGAAGATCAGAGAAATACTAGCTCGTCCCGAGGTTCACGCCGCTCTGGTCCAGAGTCATCTTGGCCATGTTGCGTGGAATAAGGGCATCAAGACCGGCCCCATGTCGCCCCTGCAGCGTGCGAGCCACGCCGCAGCAATGGCTCGCACGGAGACCCGAGAGAAGCTCCGTGTCTCACATTTGGGCATAGGTAAGGGTGTCCCAAAGTCGCCTGAGACTAGGGCCCGGATGAGCGCCTCGGCGCGGAGGTTGAATGCCCGGTAACGCTGACGCCCTTGCGGAGTGGTATGAGAACAACCCGGATATCGACTGGGGCGCACCGGGCGACTTTGACCGCTGCGTAGCCATCGCGGGCCAGTACATGGATTCGCCCGAGGGCTATTGTCAGCTACGACATATCGCAGCAACGGGGGAGACGACCTCCGAGCACGCCAAGGCAGACAAGACCATCTCGCTTGACGCTCCGCTCGACAGCGGCGTGGTCCCGTTCGACCTAGCCGGACAGACGCCAGCCAAGTGCCAGTGCGGTCTGACGCTCGATGAGAACGGGCTCTGCCCGCTGCACGGTGCGGTAACGCCACCGTCCAAGCGCCAGCAGGCCGACGATATGCTCAAGGCAGTCGAGGCCGAACTCCTGAAGCGAGGCATCGATCCTTTCGATCCCATGCTGACCAAGGTGGACCCGACGCATGAGCCAGCGGGCTCGCCTACGGGTGGGCAATTCGCTCCGACGGGCACGAGCAGCGCACCGACCTCGTCTGGTGGAACGGGTGGCAACGTGGGACAGGATCAATACGGTTCGCCCGCGAAGCCTGCGGCAGCCCCCGCGAAACCTGCACCGCCCGCAGCAAAGCCTGCGGCAGCCCCCGCCAAGCCCGCAGCGGCTTCCGCCAAACCTCTGACACCTAAACAGAAGGCGGCGGCCGACAAGAAGGCGGCAGCTAAGGCAGTCGCGGCCGCAAAGGCAGCAGCGAAGGCTGCGGCAGCAGCAGCCAAGAAGGAGGCTGCGGCTAAGGCATCGGCTGAAAAGAAAGCAGCGGCTGCGGCTAAGGCAGCGGCCAAGAAAGCGGCAGCGGCAGCGAAGGCAGCAGCGAAGAAGGCCGCCGCCGACGCTAAGGCGGCAGCGAAGACACCGAAGACACCGAAGACACCGCCATATAAGCTCCCACCTAAGGGTGCAACAGCGAAGAAGCCGCGTGGTGTTGACGCTCGACTGCTTGCCTCGTCCCGAAAGGTCACCGACCCGAGCGAGGACTAAGTGGACCTCGCCACGATCTCCACGGCGGACCTGCTCGAAATCCGGGCCCTGCTGAAGTACTCCGAGGACGAGGCCCGGGACGATCACGGTCGCTGGTCTGACGGTGGCGGCACGGGAGACGAGAAACCGGATCTGGAGGCGCTCGGGCGGCTAGGCGATCCACGTGCCGAGCATCGGGCCGCCTTTGACCGCATGGGTAAGCAACTAGACTCGATGCGCAACCCCTCAACACACGAGCGCGGCATGGGCAACTGCTACCCCGCTGCCTACCGACTCGTGGACAACGCCACTGAGCTTGGACTCGTCCACGCGGTCGTCTGTCAGGGGACTTGCAACCCGCGTACCGGCCCGCTGAAGGGCACGTCCTACAGCCACGCCTGGGTCGAGGCCGAGACACCGTTCGGCAAGCTGGCCTACGACTACTCGTCCCACAACAAGGTGCAGATGCCCGCTGATCTGTACCGAGGGCTTGGGCGGCTCACTGATGTGACCGAGTACGATGCTGAGGCGATGCATACCGAGGTTCTCAGAACAGGACACTACGGGCCATGGAAGTAAACGAGAGTCTGTTCACCGACCCCGGGCTGGCGCGATGGCCGGTAAAGCCTGTCACCAAGGCCGCACACACCGTGACCATCTCCTCAGGTGGGAAGAAGCGCGACGTGGCGCTCGATCCCATCGTGGCGAGGGTGCGGGCGCAACTGATTGACCTCGTGGCGCTGCACAGCAACCGGAATCAGCACTAGCTCGAACGAAAGGCAGGGTATAGCCATCACCTCAATTGTTCCCCCGATCTGCGTTGGGTGCTCCAGGCTGATAGGCGACCTCATGAACCCGAAATGTTCGGCCTTCCCTGCTGGCATCCCGGACGAGATAGTCTTGTCCAAGGCGGACCACCGTCAGCCGTTCCCAGGCGACAAGGGCATCCAGTTCGAGCCGAAGACTGAGGCCGACGGCAAGTACGCCGCGATGATCTTCGACTCGCCGGAAGCGTGAGTGACGCTCCTCAAATACTCCGAGGACGAGGCCCGAGATGACCACGGCCAGTGGACATCCGGTGGCTCTTACGAGTCCACCCGGGCGGAGTTCGCCGGGATGTCCGCCGATGCCATTTCGACTGCCGTAACCGACCGAACCGGGACCAAGGTGGACTTCGGAGGCCAGCGGGTCAACAAGGCGAAGTGGGCTGACGCTGCCGCCATGTTTGTCTCGCTCCACGAGCAGTTTCCGACGGTACGAGTGACTGGAATCAAGATGGCGCCCGGCGACCGAGGCTCGCCGGTACTGGCTCGAATGACAACAGGACCGTGGCAAGAGCCGTCCTTGACTCTCGTGTCGAAGTACTGGGGTGCCGGTAGCCCTCCTATCCGGGCTGCCGAGGGCTGGTGGCCGAAGGGTATGGATAACCCCGCCGGGCTCATGGCGCACGAGTTCGGCCATGCCGTAGATGATGCGGCGGCCAAAGTTAGTTACCGCATGACGCTCGTCCCTGGTACTCCCGAGGCGTGGCGAGGAAACGAGCTAGGCTCCCTGCCCGCCATCAGCGAGTACGGCAAGACCGAGAGCGACAACGAGAACACGCGGGTCCACAGCGAGAAGTTCGCCGAGCTATTCGGCGCGACGTACTCGGGCTTGAGCGACGCGGCACCGCCAGACCAAGCGGCGGGGCTGAAGGCGTACCTCGGTGCGACGCTTGGATCGGCGACCAAGATCAATAAGTACTCCGACTCGCAGGAGCGCGTCCCCGCCGGTAGCCCCGAAGGCGGTGAGTTCGCCGGTGGCGCAATGTCTGCCGACGAAGCGACGACGCGGCTGGGCGCTACCTTTCCGGGCATCCGCACCTCGCTGGACAAGATGGACCCGACCCTTCGGGGACGCACGGTCCGCCAGTTGGAGAAGCTCGGCAAGGCATACCCCGAGGTACATCTCACCGGCATCGGCACGCAGCCGTCCAACACCAAGGGCATGGGTCGCAACACGGCGTTCGTCCCCCTCTACGGCTCCACCATGCACCTAAACGAGGCGCAGTTCCGCTCGGCCGACAAGATGGCTTTGCTAAACGACAAGCTCAAAGAGTACGAGCAGCAGAATGGCCGACCGTGGACCGTAGTGGCGCAGGGCAACCCCGAAGACGCAATCACCCACGAGTTCGGCCACCTAGTAGATGGGAATCTACTGAGTATGGTCGGCGGCGGACCCGGGATGCCTATCGTCAGCGACTACGCCCGCAAGTCCGGCTCGGCTTATACCGAGGGGTTCGCCGAGGCGTTCGTGCAGGCCGCTAACGGCATGGACACCCCGGCGGCGAAGTACGTCAACGATAAGGTGGCGCAGGCGCGGTCGTGGCGCTCCTCGAAGCTCGCCAAGCGCGACGTGTCCGACGAAGCGCGAGACGAAGGCGGCAAGTGGACCGACGGAGGCGGCGGCAACCCGGCGGTCAGCGAGACGACCCGGGCGCGACTGATTGACGTGGAGGAAGTCCAGCGGGGTCGCTCGGCGGCATCCGGTAAGGAATATGGGGTGGTCCTCGATGCCGCCACTGGTAGGATTAAGTGGAACGCACCGGGGGGCGATGCCTCGGTCAGCCTTCCCATTGGCAGCGGCGATGTCTTCACGCATACACACCCGAGCAACGAGGGGTTGTCGGCACAAGACGTAAAGGTGGCTGTGGACAGCAACTGCGCCGAGATGCGAGCCATCACGCAGGACGGCACTTGGCGGGTCGGTCCTCCCGTTGGGGGCTGGCAGAGTGTCGAGCCCGACCTGACCGCCGCCGTGTCCCGGGGCGGTCTGTACGACCCACACTTCGACCCGGCGCCGATAGCCCAGCGCTTCGGGCTCGACTACGGCTTCGAGCCACGCGCGGCACACAAGTACAGCGAGTCCCAGGAGCGGGACGAGGCCGGACGGTGGACGAGCGGCGGTGGCGACTATATCGGAGTTCGCGCCGACGAGTTGCCGGTGGGCACCCGGATGGTCTATGGAGATACTCCGCCTGCGGGAATCCCGATTAGCTTTGACCGCGAGCACCCCGGGATCACACTGCGAGGCGACAGGACCATCGACTGCCGCGACCCGCGCATCCCCGACACGGTCTACCACATGACTACCAACCTGCCCGAGGTCCAGAAGGACGGCTACCTGATGGCGGGCGGCAAGGGCGGCCTGGGTGGCGATGCACACGACCGCATCGTCAGTATGACTCTCGACCCTGGCATTGCCCAACAGCTAGTGGATGACGTGAAGCTCAACGCGGCAGCATGGCAGTCGAACGACCCGGTGGCTGTCTACACGGCACAGGCCGACAAGGAGGGCTGGGGAGACAAGTGGCGGACCTCTTGGCCATTCAAGGATGGCCAGCCCTACGAGCACCTCGGTTATTCTGCGGGAGACTGGTCCAGTGCCTACTTCCCGATCCGACAGAGCACCACCGGAGCACGCGACCCCCTCTTCTTCGGCGACTCGGGCAAGTACGTGGACCCCGAGAGGGTAGGAGTGGTGGCCCTGCCAAAGGAGAACCTAGACAACGGGGCCCTGCTCGTCAACTTCGATCTTGATCGTCCGTCACCTTGGACACTTCAGGAAATTCGTTCCTACGGTGACGTGCCGCTGAAGGGAGCGACGTTCACCAAGGCAGCCGTACCCGCCCTCTACAAGTTCGCCACGGTCACCAAGGTCAGCGGCCTAGCCTTCGCCGACGGCGCACGGGCGATCCTGCAGGCCGGTTTGGCTGCAGCCTACGTAGTGGGCAAGAAGACGGTTCCCGCGCCGCCCAAGCCGCCAGTCGTGCCCACGGTGGCTCCTGTCGTGGTTCCTACCGCCGACAACTACGACGACCACGACTGGTACGACGAACTGGACGATGACGGTCAGCAGGCTGTTGACGACGCCTCTGACGGCGTGAACGAGCGCCTGCTCGGTCTGGGCGCGCTCTTGCTGGGCGGGGCGGTTAGCGCGGCCATGCT
>PMZA01000387.1 GCA_003170595.1 Armatimonadota bacterium | reverse complement strand
AAAGCCAAAAGGAGATCCTTCGGCGACAGAAACCGTCGCTCTCAGGATGACAACCCAGAACGGAAGAGCGCTTTGCGGAGGGGCCGCATCCGCGGGCGGACACGGAGTGGACGATCGCGAATCCGGCCCTGTCCTTCCGCCCGAAGCAAAGTGGGCCGCATCAGTGAGGACGCGCACGGCGCGTCCTCACTGATGCGGCCCCTCCACAAGCCAAGCCACGGCGAGACGGCTCCCCTCCGCAAGCTGTGCCGGGGCGAAGGGAGGCGGTGGGAACGAAGAGAAGGTGGCGTGCGTTGACATACGTCGATAGGCGTGCCTATACTGGTCGGTAGCCCCGTCCGCGGCGGAAACGTCGCGGACGCGTCTGATTAGGAGGAGGTTTCAACCCTCAAATGTCCGCTCATTCATGGAAGTTAGTCACGATCATCGCGCTGTTCGTGGTGGCTTTTCTCGTCACCTTTCAGCCGATAGGGAAGCCGCCGAAGGAAGTGTTCTCCACCTTCCGCGTCACCTTCACCACCCCCGTCGCCCCCCAGGGCACAGACTTCGGTAAGCTTACCGAAGCCCTTACCGCTGCCCTCGTCAAGGGCGGCGTGGCTCAGGACGAAATCGACAAGGTTCGCATCGTCAACGACCGCGAGGTCGAAGTGGCAACCCTGGCGCTCGACCAGCCGCAGGCTGAGAAGGATAAGGCCGGGGTGCTCTCCGCTCTGCAAGCCGCCTACAAGGGCAACCAGGTGACCATCGGTCTCCCGCCCGGAACGGAAGGCGGACGGCGGCCGATCTACACCCTGGGCAAGTCCCTGGCGATCTACATGCCAGTGCCGCGGATCACCCTGGGCCTCGACCTGCAGGGCGGCGCCCACGTGGTGCTCCGCTGCCTGCCCTACTCGCAGATGCAGTTCACGGCCCCGCCGTCGGAGCCCTTCGTGGTCCCGCAGGGCGACGATCTCAAGGCAATGTCGCCGGCGTGGAAGACCACCGAGACCGTCGACACCCTCACGAAGCGGGTGGCGAAGGCGCTGACCGACCTCGGCGTCAACCTCGACACCGTGAAGATCGAGATGCCGACCGCGGCGACGTTGAACGTGACGACGCAGGCGGGCTCGGATAAGGAAATGAAGAGGCACGAGCAAGTGGTCGAGGGCGTCTTGAGGGCGACCTTCCCGGCGTACAAGGAAGGCGACGTCAAGACCGTCGAACTCGACCACCAGTTCCTCGAGTCCGGGATCGCCGATAAGGTCAAGACGATCATCGACAAGCGCCTCTACTCGATGAGCGAAATCCGCGAGCCGGTCATCCAGAAACAGGGCGAAGACCGGATCATCGTCGAGTTGCCTGGCGTGCGCGACCCGGATCGTGTACTGCGCATCCTCAAGAGCACCGCGATGTTGAAGTTCCTGCTCATCCCCACGCGCTATGAGGCGGCATCGCCCGGCGAGGAGAAGTACGATGAGTGGCGCGACAAGACCTCGGGTCAGACCGTGGGCTGGGAGCGCGTGCTGAGCGAGGCCGAGGCTTCTCCGGAAGCGAAGTTCACCGGCCGCGACCTGAAGCCGAACGCCGAAGTCGGGCCGGGGCAGAAGGGCGACTGGGTCGTCCACTTCGAGATGACCGACAAGAAGCAGCGTGAGTTCGGCACCTTCACGCGCAAGAGCGTGGGGCGGCTGATGGCGATCGTGCTGGATGACAAGTGCCAGATGGCGCCGGTCATCAAGGACGCCCTGCCGGGCAAGGGAATCATCGAAGGGAACTTCACGACGGACCAGGCGCGCGAACTCAAGCTCCTGCTGAACGCGGGTGCGCTGCCGGTGCCGCTGGAGATCGCTGAGAACCGCACGGTGAGCGCGACGCTGGGTAACGACAGCGTTGTAGCGAGCTTGCGGGCGGCGATCATCGGGTTCATAGCCGTCACGCTGTTCATGCTCGGCTACTACCGGCTGCCGGGGTTGCTGGCGGACTTCGCGCTGTGCCTGTATGCCGTGCTGCTGATGGCGATTCTGATCGCGGCGGGCGTGACGCTGACGCTGCCTGGGATCGCCGGTTTGATCATATCGGTAGGTGTCGCCGTAGACGCGAACGTGCTGATCTTCGAGCGGCTGAAGGAAGAGCTGTGGCAAGGGAAGGGGATGCGTACGGCGATGGAGTCCGGGTTCCACCGGGCGTGGACGGCCATCCTGGACTCGCACGTAACGACGCTGATCGCGAGCGCGGTGCTGTATCTGCTCGGCGCCGGCTCGATCAAGACGTTCGCAGTGACGCTGTTCCTGGGCGTCCTGATGTCCCTGTTCACCGCGGTCGTAGTGACACGGTGGCTGCTGGACATCGTGGGCTCGACGAAATTCGGGCAGCGCGTCAACCTGTATGTGCCCGGAGCGTCGAGGATCACGGCGCGGCCGACGGGTACCCCGGCTGCCAAGTAGGTCGGGCAGCGGATTAGATAAGGGGGATTACGACAGTGGATTTCTTCCGCAGACAACGGTGGGACATCATAGGCAAGACCGGATTGTGGTTCTCCATCTCGGGCGTGATCCTGCTGGCCGGGATTCTCGCGTGGACCTTCCACGGGCTCAACTACGGGATCGACTTTACGGGCGGAAGCCTGGTGCGCTACCAGCTCGCCAAGCCGATCGCGACGACGCCGGATGAGGAAACGAAGGCGGTCGCCACCTTGCGGCAAGCGCTCGAGTCGATCGGGATCGCGCAGGCCGAGATTCAGGTGGAAAGCGGCAACGGGTTCCTCATCAAGACGTATAAGGTGGCCAATGACGAGGAAGCGGCGCAACGTGACACGGCCATCGAAGGGAAGATCACGGAGATCTGGGGGGCGCAGTACGGCCCGGTAGAGCCGCTCGGCCGAGAGACGGTCGGGCCGGTGATCGGAGAGGAAATGCGGTGGACGGCAATCAAGGGCATCATCGTCGGCGAGGCCCTGATCCTGCTGTGGATCGCGATCCGGTACGAGTTCAAGTTCGGCGTGGCGGCCATCCTGGCGCTGGCGCACGACGTTGTGGCGACGACGGGAATGATGGCGCTGCTGCACGTGGAGCTAAACTCGTGGTTCGTGGCGGTGTTGCTAACCGTTGTAGGTTACTCGGTCAATGATACGGTCGTGATTTTCGACCGTATCCGCGAGAACCGTGGCCGGCACCGGCATGCGCCCTTTGCGCCGATCGTGAACGCGAGCTTGCTGGAGACGATGGCGCGGTCGTTGAACACGGTCTTGACGGTCGTGTACACGTTGCTGGCGCTGCTGTTCTTCGGCGGGACAGTCGTGCACGGGTTCGCGCTGGCCATGCTGATAGGCGTGTCCTTCGGTTGTTACTCGTCGATCTTCATCGCTGCGCCGCTGGTCGTGTGGTTCGAGCGACTGGGCGCGCGGCGGAAGGTTGGGGCGTCGGTGGGCTCGAGCAGGCCGGCCATCGCCACGGTCGGTGGAATGACCATCGCGCCGGAAGAGGTTGACGAGGAAGGCGCCGCGGCAAGTGGCGGGCGGGCGAAGGTCAGCGCCGTCGACACCATGCGGCGAGCGGCTGAGGCTGCGCAGGAAGAGAAGCGGCGGATCCGCCGTGAGCGCCGGACGAAGAAGCGCGGCGCCGGCAGTAAGCCCGGAGCGCCCGGAAAGGGCAGGTAGGGGCCGGAGGCGCCTGATGGGCGAGTCCGAACCCGAACGACATCACCATCCTGGTCATAGCCATAGCCATAGTCACGGCTTCAAGGGGCCCCTGGACGGCCCACCCGAAAGCGTGGACGCCCAGGAGGCCCGGAAGCTTGCGCGCGCGGCGACTGTCTCCGTCTACTCGAATACCGCGCTGGTCATCGCCAAGCTGGTAGTGGGCCTGTCGACGGGCGCCCTGAGCGTGGTCGGCGAGGCGCTGCACTCGGCGAGCGACCTGCTGGCGGCGCTGATCGCGCTGGCGGCGGTGAAGGTCTCCTCGCGGCCGGCGGACGAAGATCACCCCTACGGACACGGCAAGTATGAGCACGTGTCCGCCGGGATCGAAGGCGCCATCCTCCTCGGGGCCGCCGGGTGGATCGTCTACGAAGCCCTGCAGCGCATCCTCAGTCACAAGTCCAACGATATCGAGGCCGCGCCGGGCATGGCGGTCATGGCCGCGGGCGTGGTCGTCAACCTCCTGGTATCGCAATTCCTGATCACCCTGGCGCGGAAGCACCGGTCGCCGGCTCTGGAAGCGGATGGCATACACCTGCGAGCGGACGTGTGGACGAGCGGCGGCGTGCTGGTGGGGCTCGGGTTCTTACACTTCGAGCCGAAAATGCAGTGGGTGGACAGCCTGCTGGCCATGGGGGTGGCGGCGATGGTAGCGTACGAGGGCGTAAAGCTCGGGCTGGACGCGGTGAAGGACCTGGTGGATACGGCGCTGCCGCCGGATGAGCAAGAGATCATCGAGCACACGCTGGCCGAGTACAACGGGCCGTACGTGGGCTTCCACAAGCTGCGGGCGCGGCGCATGGGGCGGAAGCGGCAGGCCGACGTGCATGTGGTCGTGTGCCAGCAGCTTACCGTGGGCGAGGCGCATGACATCACGGAGAAGCTCAAGATCGAGGTGGCGACGGCGCTGCCGGGGACGGATCTGGTGGTGCACGTCGAGCCGTGTGAAGACGAGGATTGTTTGGAGAAGCTGAGCCACGGGGAGCACCCGTTGTGCAAGCGAAGGATTGCGGGGGAGGAAGAGGAGAATAGGCGGGGGATGTGAGGGGTGGCGGACGGGTGCCGGGGATCCTTCGGAGCAGCGAAGAGCGCTGCTCTCTCAGGATGACTACCAAAGGCAGGAAGAGTGAAAGGCAAAGGATCCGCGGGCGATGGGGTGTAACGCCGCCACCGCAGATCCTTCGCTCGATGGGTTGGCCAGGGGACGTTGAGTCGTGCGCTTCCTTCGGCAGGCTCAGGACAGGCAGGAGGACGGCGTAAAGCGAGAGGCGCGGCGGGGCGTAAAGCCCCGCTCTACAGCAAGCAAGAGCGGAAGGGCAAAGGCGAAAGATCAAGGCCGGTGGAGGGAAAACCATGATCGAGAAAGTGCTGCAGGCGCTCGGAGATGATTGCCGCGTCCAACCCGCGGAACTTGCCGCTCGCTTCGGCATCACCGAAGACGAAGTGCGCAAGATAATCGATGACGCCGAGAAGAACGGCTCCATCCTCGGCTATGGCGCCATCGTTCACTGGGCCAAAGCTAAGCCCGAACGCGTCTACGCCTTCATCGACATCTCCGCCCAGCCCGAGCGCGACATAGGCTTCGATCAGGTCGCCCAGCGCATCGCCCGCTTCCCCGAGGTCCACTCGGTGTACCTCATGTCGGGCACCTATGACCTCACCGTCGTCATCGAAGCCGACGATTTTCGCGCCGTCGCAGCCTTCGTTTCCGAAAAGCTCGCGCCCATTCCCGGCGTGCGTCAGACCGCTACGAGCTTCGTGCTGAAGATGTATAAGGTGGAGGGGCGGCTGGTCGAGGTCGGCGAGACCGATGAAAGGCTGGCGATCTCGCCATGACGGACAAGGCGCAACGAAGCAGGGTCAACCGGTACGTGTCCGCCATGCCGCCGTCGGGTATCCGGCGGTTTTTTGACCTGGTCCTCGGGATGGAGGACGTCATCAGCCTCGGCGTGGGCGAGCCCGATTTCGCGACGCCGTGGAGGATATGCGATGCCGCGATCGACGCCTTTCAGCGCGGGCATACCTCGTATACAAGCAACCTCGGGATGCTGCCTCTAAGGTACGCGATCAGTGAATACATCAAGACGGAGTTCGGTGTCGAGTATGATCCCGAGCGGGAAATCCTCGTCACCAACGGCGTCAGTGAGGCGCTCGACCTGGCGATGCGGGCGCTGCTGGAACCGGGCGATGAGGCGCTCGTGGCCGAGCCGTGCTACGTGTCCTACGGGCCGACGGCTGAGCTTGCGGGCGGGAAGGCCGTGTACGTCGAGACCGTGAAGGAAGATGAGTTCAAGCTGAAGGCGGAGGCCGTCGAGGCGGCGATCACTGACCGCACGCGGCTGATGCTGTTCGGGTATCCTAGCAACCCGACGGGCGCGGTCATGACCGGCGAGGAACTGGCGGCGGTGGCGAAGGTCGCCGAGAAGCACGACCTGATGGTGCTGTCAGATGAAATCTATGCGCACCTGACCTACGAGGGGACGCATACCTGCTTCGCCGCGCTGCCGGGGATGAAGGAGCGGACGCTGCTGTTCAACGGGTTCTCGAAGGCCTATGCGATGACGGGCTGGCGGCTGGGGTACGTCTGCGGGCCGGCCGAGATCATCGACGCGATGAACCGCATCCATGCCTACACCGCCCTGTGCGCGCCGATCAGTGCGCAGTTCGGGGCCATCGAGGCGCTCAAACATTGCGCGCGGGAACGCGACAAGATGATCGAGGCGTACGACCAGAGGCGGCGGCTACTGGTGCAAGGCTTCTGGGACATGGGCCTCGAATGCTTCGAACCGAAGGGCGCGTTCTACGCGTTCCCGTCCATCGAGGCGACGGGGCTCGACTGCGAGACCTTCGCCGAGAGGCTGCTGCTGAGCAAGAAGGTCGCGGTCGTGCCGGGGAATGCCTTCGGACGAAGCGGGGAAGGACATCTGCGGACATGCTACGCGACGAGTACCGAGAAGCTGAAGGCGGCGGTGGAAAGGATCGGGGAGTTTCTGGAAGAGCTGAAAGGATAAGCCGTGGGGCTCTGCCCCACACCCCGCAGGGGCCCTGGCCCCTGACCCCACGCCGCCACAAAACGGCGGCTTCGACCGCGGCGATGGCGAGTCGCTGAGTGAAGGTGGGCGACGCGAAGGATGAGTCGGTGCCAGCGAGGCAGACCCAGAAGGAGATCCTTCGGCGACACAAAACGTCGCTCTGAGCAGCGCACGGCGCTGCTCCTCTCAGGATGACAAGCCAAAGAGGAATAGGGCTATGCAGTTGACAC
>PMZA01000386.1 GCA_003170595.1 Armatimonadota bacterium | reverse complement strand
TGTTCCCGCCCGCGGCGAGCATCTCCTCGGCGGTCATCGACGGGACTTCGTCATCGCGGAAGGTCGGCGCCGGGCGGCCGATGCCCTGCGGCGTCACGTCCATGTGATGCGGATTATCCGGGCAGAAGGCGTCGCGCATGGCGTCGAGATACCCGAAGCCATACTGTAGCGTCGGCTCGATGTAGCTGCCCTCGCCGAGTTCGTTCCAGCACTCGGCGATGATCATTTTGAGGTCGGGGTTCACGTACTTGCGTGCCCTCACGCACATGTCGTAGAAGAGCCCGGGGCGCGGGTTCGTGCGCACCAGCGTCGCCTCGCCATACCATGGCCGCGAGTCCCACCCCGGCGAGACCGGGACGATGTAGGGCAGGGGGCCCTTGTACGCCCGCTGCCACAGTTCCTCGTAGCCACGCGACATGGTCTCGTAGGGAGCGCGCTGAGCCTTAAGCTGCTCGGCCGACATCCCCGCATCCGCGTAGTTGTAGATCACGCAGGCGCGGAAGCCGGCGGCCTTATACTTCTCCTGCTCGACGTCTCGCAGGGCGATCGGGTACAGCCCGCCGCAGCCGGCCTTGCGCGAGACCTCGCCCATCTTCGCGAGGATCTTCGCGGTCCCCTCGACGCCGAAGGACTCGAGCATCCGCTCGGGCCGCGAGAAGATGAGGACGTTGTCGCCGCCGATCCGCAGGAAGTTGGGCTGCTTGAAATAGTGCTCGGTCATGTAAGTCACCAGGCGGAGCATGTCCTCGTCGGTGTATTTGAAGGCCTCGTTCTCCTCGTTGCACCACATGAGCGTGAACTTCATCATGTTGCGGTAGCGAGCGCGGAGGAAGCCCTTGTCGAGGGAGGTATTGAGGGCGACGCTCGGGCCGTTGCGCCAGTGGTGGTAATAGTCGAAGGCGAAGAAGCTGATCCCATGCTCGACGGCCCACTTGATGTGCCAGTCGCTGACCTCGGGTTCGCCATCGCGGTAGTAGCCGAGGACGGGCATGGGATAGCCGCACTGCTTGAACCGCTGCCAGCGGAAGGGGCTGAAGTAGCCGGGGAAGTAGTAGCTGCCGACGACGAGGTCGCCCGTCGGGCAGGGGACGGGAGTGGGCACATAGTCGGGGGCGCACATCGTGGCCATCAGGATCGCGAGCATTGTCGTACCTCCGGGCGACAGGTTCGGCTTTGGGGTTCGGAGTCCTGCGCCGAAGGTATAGCAGGCAAGGCCCACCGCACAGCCGCAGCCAGGCGGTCCCCCGGACCGCCGCTGCACCCTGAAGGCCATGCAGAAAATAGGGTGCTAACCCTTGCCCTGGGGCCGCGTCGCGTTGTCATCCTGAGGAGGCAAGAGGTTGTGTTGCCGACGAAGGATATCCTTCTGGCTTGTTGGCGCGCGCAGCAGTCGTCAGCCATCCTAGAAAAAAGGAGATCCTTCGTCAGGCGGAATGCGCCCTCCCGGCGATGCTGTGCATCGCAAGGATGACAGCCAAAAGCGGAAGGCAAAGGCCAAGGGATCCGGCCCTGCGCAGGTGGTTACATTATTTCTGCCCGGCGAGGAGGAATCCTGGCGAAAGCTGACGAAGACACCCGCCGCGGGACACTCAGCCGTATTCGGGAGGTATTCGCCATGCGACAAGACCTCGCCCCGAGGTCCGGCTTCACGCTCATTGAGTTGCTGGTTGTGATCGCGATCATCGCGATCCTGGCGGCCATCCTGTTTCCCGTCTTCGCCAAGGCTCGCGAGAAAGCGAGGCAGGCGTCGTGCGAGTCGAACCTCAAGCAGTTGGGACTGGCTGCGCTCATGTACGCGCAGGACTACGATGAGAAGGTGCCGTGCACCGAGCCCCCCTGCTGGCCCGCTAATGCGAACTACGGGCCCAGCGCCTGGTGGTTCGCGCTGATCCAGCCGTACGTGAAGAATACGCAGCTCTTCAACTGCCCCTCCGACAAAACCGGCGGCATGCATGTGTACTGCGACAACACCAAGTGCGTAGGTTCCGGGGGCATCCTCTTTGGCGGCATCACCTACGGCTGGAACGAGAACATGGCGCATCCCGGCTATGCGGGACTCAAGATGGCCACCTGGCAGAAGCCCGCGGAGCTTTACATGCTAGGCGATTGCCGCTGCACCGTAGTGTGGCAGAACGATAAGGGCGGCATCATCGAGCGAGTTGCCTTCGCCAACACCAATGACCAGCTCTACTGCGACCCCAATCCCACGCCGCCGTACAACCCGTCCTACACGCGGCACAACGACGGCGAGAACATCTGCTTCGGCGACGGCCACGTCAAGTGGTTCGGGTGGCAGAACTGCAAGGACAAGCGGTACGGCGGCCCGATCATCATGGACCCGGCAGGATCCTAGGGGCCTTCCGACGTGTCGTGAACCTGCGGGGCGGGGCCGAGCGGCTCCGCCCCGTTTTTCTTCGGGTGGAAGGAGATCGATGACATGAAAGGGCTGAGCAGTCGTCTCATGCTTGGAGCTGTGGTACTGGTCGCGGCGCATGCTCTGCCCGCGCGGGCGCAGGTGACGATCGCTCTGCGACCGGGGATGGACGCCCTGCCGGTGCCGGGTGTGCCGCTGCTGTGGGCGGATGTGCCGGATGCTGACGTGAAGGCGACGGACCTCACCCTCACGCCCGAGCACGCGTACACCTGGATCGCTGAGCCCGGCCAAGGCTTCACGGTGACCGCCGCGTCGGCCAAGGCGGACGCGCGGGTGGTGCTGACGGTCTGGGACTGGGACAACCATCCGGTGGCTCAGAGGAAGCTGCCCGGCGCGGGCAAGCAGGAGCTGCGCTTCGATGTGGCGGGACGGGGCACGTACCTCCTGACCCTCGACCGCTTCGTGGGCGACACCTGCGAGGCGAGGCTGGCACGAAGTTTCGCGGTCTGTCCGTCGAATATGGGCAAGCGCGACCTGTGGCGACAGGGGGCCTTCTGGCCCGGCGCGTGCAGCTTCCCCGGCCGGCAGAATTGGACCAACAGCTTCGGCCCCGGCCATCCGCCCGGCCTCACCGAACAGCAGACGCGGGAGATGGATGCCGACCTGTCGGCGCGGCTGGGGCTAGTGCTCGTGCGCCCAGACCTGCCAGTGTTCTGGCCCGCGCCCGACAAGCCGATGGACTTCGCCCTCGCCGACGCGGCGCTCGGTGCCTTCACCTCGCGCGGGTTCAAGCTGGCCCTGCAAGTGGGCCTGCCGGACGGCGACTGGGCGATGCTGCCCCAGTACAAAGCGGCCACCGACCCGCACTGGCGCTACCCTCGCGCGGAGGATGCGACGCGCAAGTATGCGCGGGCGGTCGTCGCGCGGTATGGGAAGGACGCTGCCTTCGTCGAGGTCTACAACGAGCCGGACAACCTCGACTTCTGGCGCGGGACGGTGGAGGAGTTCGTCGCCTCGCATCACTGGGTCGCGGCGGAGGCGAAGCAGGCGGCGCCAGGGGTGCCCATCATCAGCGGCGGGCTGTGCCTGATGGACCCGGAGCGGACGGGGCTGATCGCGCGAGGCATCGTCGACGCGGTGGATGGCGTGGGCTACCACTCGCACGGCGGGGTGGATGTGCTGCAGGCGAGCCTCACCGCCATGCGGGCGCTGCATGCGGCGGCGGGGTACAAGTCGCCGACGTTCTACAATACGGAGATGGGCTTCGCGAACTGGCGCCTCGACATGGAGCGGGCATCGGCGGCGACGGCGGTGCAGAAGCTGCTGTACTGCTGGGCGCACGGCAACCGGGCGGCGCTGCTGTACTGCAGCCGCGACATCGGCGGGCCGCGGATGTCCGCGCAGGATTGGGGCTTCCTCGACTTCTTCTTCTGCCCGCGCTGCACCTACGGAGCGGTCGCGGCGTTCATGGACACCTACGCCGGGGCGACCTTCGACCGCGTGCTGACTGAGGCGAACGGGCTGTATGTCTACGCCTTCCGCTCGGGCGGGAAGACCCTCGTGACGGCGTTCGTGGGGTCGGACTATCCGCGGCCGATCGTGCTCGAGACCGATGCGCAGGGGGCATCGCTGCTTGATCCGATGGGCAACGCGGCGGACGTAAAGATGGCTGGTGGGCGCGTCAGTCTGACCGCGGGCTATGCCCCAACAACGCTGGTGCTGGAGAAGGCGACGAAGCTGAACCTCGCCGGAGGCTAAACCCATGCACGGTACGTCCACGACGCGATGCGCAGAAGGGCAGGGCCTCGACGATCGAAGGGCATCGAAGAACAGTAGTCGCAGGCTTCAGCCTGCGGCTGTGGGTGCGCGGTGGGCCTTTCGATCTCCTGACCGCCGCGTCATCCTGGCCGTGCTGCTCGCCACGTGTGCGTGGCAAGCCCTCGCCGCGGTTAGCCTGCCCGCGGGCGATGTGCCCGAGGGTGTGCGGTATGCGGCCAGCCAGCTCGCCGCGGTGTACAAGGGCGACGTCGCGACGCAGGTGGGTGGGCAGAACCTTCCTGCCGGCCTCGCGACCGCCGGTGCGGAGGCCTTCGCGATCACGCCCAAGGGCCAGGGCTTCAAGGTCGCCGCGAACACGATGACCGGCCTGCAGTACGGCCTCCTCGATCTGCGCGACGATGTGAAGGGCGGCTCCCCACCTGCGGCCCTCATCGTCTCATCACCGAAGCTTCGCCTCCGCGGCGACTGCATCGACTTCCCCTTCTACCTCGGCGTCAACCTCTACGATGGGCGCTGGCGTGGGGGCGAGGCCATCGAGGGGAAGACCGACTCGTGGTGGTTCGACCCCGGGCACTGGGCGTGGTACTTCCGGCGCTGCGCCGACCTGCGCATCAACGCCCTCCTCATCTGCCACCCGCATCCCTTCCCGGCGCTCATCGACATCCCCGAGATGCCCGAGGCCGCGTACTTCCCCGCCGACCACCTCAAGCGTCTGCAGGACCAGTTCACCCGGATCCTCGACCAGGCCGAGCAGTACGGGGTCAAGGTCTACTTCATGACGTGGAACATCTGGGTCAGCCCCGGCTTCGCCAAGGCCCACGCCATCGCGCAGGAGGGCCCCGACGGCGAGCTGGTCCGCACGTATACGCGGCGGTGCTATCAGCGGCTCTTCGAGACGTATCCCAAGCTCGCGGGCATCATGACCATCGCCGGTGAGGCGCCGCCCGGCTGCGTGGACTTCGTGAAGGAGGCGATCGTGCCGGGGCTCAATGCCGTGCCCCATCCGCCGGAGCTTCTCTTCTGGACGTGGTGCAGCTATCCCGAGGACGCCAAGCTCATCTTCGACGCGTACAAGGGCCCCAAGCGCATCGTCCATTACCTCACCTACGAGCAGCTTTTCCGCCCGCAGGCCGACCCGCGCATCAAGATGACGAGCGATGCCCTCGGCGGGATCAAGGTCGTGACCCTCGGCGGCCTCGGGACGGCGACGGGCTGGTTCTACTGGAGCGATCCGTACTACATCCGCGAGATGATGGCCGACCTGCCGCGCAAAAGCGGCGACGGCTGCTTCTTCGCCGGCCTCGACAGCTTCCCGACAATCGCACCGAAGTGGCTCGGCTGGCAAGGGCTGGCGCGGTACTGGTGGGACCCGGCCCATCCGCGCGAGGATAAGTACTGGCAGGCGCGCATCGCCGAGCATTACGGGATGGCCACGGGCGCGGACGACTTCCTCGCGGCGTCCATCTCGGCGAGCAAGGTGACGACGCGGCTGCTGGCCTTGCTGCATCGGCAGACGTCGAACTACATGCCGCAGTTCGGCCTCCCGCTCGTGCACTACCTCGGCCTGCCCACGCTATCGACCTACGTCTTCGAGAACCATACGAGCATCGACGCGCAGGGGCGGCTGGCTCCGCGGATGGGGCTGACGTGGCCCAACCCCGACTGGGGCGAGAAGGTGCGCGGGGTCGTCGACTTCGTCGCCGGACGCGGCCAGGGCACGACGCCTCTCCAGATCGCCGACGAGCTTGAGGTTAGCGGGCGCGACACACTGGCCCGAGTCGAGCGTCTGCGAACGGTGAAGACGAACCAGACCGCGGACGACTGGGCGCGCTACATGGATCAGATGAGCATGAACGGCTATCTCGGCGTCCACACGGCGGAGAAGATCCGCGCGGCCGTCGCGTGGGAGAAGTGGCGCACGGGCAAGGGCCCGGCGTCGGATGTGGAGGGCCCGCTCATGGCGTCGGTGGATGCCTTCGACCACCTCGCCGAGGCGGCGGGACGGCTGTACAAGGGCTGGGACGTCGTGGCATGGCGCAACTGCATCAGCCGGCCGCCGCCGTGGGATCATCTGGCAATCTGGAACACGGATCAGTTCCGCCACCTCAGCTTCTCCGACTGCGCGGCCATGTACCACCGCGAGTTGGAGTGGGTGCGGGCGGAGATCGCGAGCGCCTACCCCCAGCCGATCCTGCCCTTCGAGGATGACCTCGCGGCCAAGCCTGCGAACGCGCGGCTTCTGCTGAAATGGGACTTCGAGGGCGATGCGCCGAAGGGTGTGCAGCTCAACAACTTCCCGCCGGATGCGGTGGCGACGATTGAGGCGAGGGGTGCGCCGGCGCCGCTCCTGGGGAAGCGCCTGATCGCTGACAGCAAGGGCAAGGACTTCTGGTTCCCGCTGCAGACCGACCCGAAGCTCCTGCCGCTGGAGATCGGGAAGACGTACTACGTGACGGCGGATTACTGGATCGACCGGAGCGCGAAGGAGTCGGAGGAGTGGCTGTCGGCGGGCGCGCGGACGACGGAGGGCGGGTGGCAGAAGGACGTCGGCGCGCGGTACATGGGCGGCCCGGCGGGCACGCGTGGGCGGATCACCCTGCGCTTCACGCCGCGGACGTGGAAGGACTACTACGTGTACGTGAGCCTCCACGGCCCGGCGAAGGTGGAGATCGATAACCTGGAGATCTGGGAGGGGGACTGACAAAGGCCCACCACCGGGCCACAGCCGCACCTTGAAAGGTGCGACTACGTTCGCGACGCGATGCCCCCCGCCCTTCGCTCACGTACACGATCGGTGTCCAGTAGTCGCAGGCTTCAGCCTGCGGCTGTGGATGCGCGGTGGGCCTTCGCTTTCAGCGCGGGCGTCACGACCTACTTCGTGTGCGAGAATGCACTGGCGATCTGGCGTGAGGTGACGGCGCGGGGGATTGAGGCCGGGCGACCCTTCGTGGGGAACGCGATGTGGGTGACGCACCTGAAGGACCCGGACGGCTACAACCTGTTCTTCGAAAGCCCGACCGACGCACCTGAGGAGACGGTGCTGCCGGAGCTGGAGGACTGAGGGGGGGCAGTGGGAGGCCTACTCCGTCGCCAGGCGAAGGGGGGCAGTGCGCCCCAAGAGGATGTGTCGTCCTCGGCTTGAGATGCTATAGCTCCTCGCGTCATCGGAGGCCAACCGTGTTCATAGAGAAGTTCACGCTGGAACGGTTCAAGGGCTTTGAAAACTTCACTGTCAAACTATCGCAAGTGACCTGTCTAGTGGGGCCCAACAGCGGTGGCAAGACGAGCGTCCTGCAGGCGGTCGATCTTTTGCACGCCATGCTGCGGTACGCCTTTGGCGGCGGAGAGACGCCAGACTTCAGCAGCCCGCGCTGGGTGGCCAATCCGGCTGACGTTCTGCGGAGTGTCAGTCAGGGTGACCCCGACGCGGTCTGGCTAGACAAGCGCACGGCTGAGGCTTGCACCCTGTCGGGTTCATTCGCGGGGGACGTTCAGGTGCGGGTTGTGATATCCGGGCCGAGCCGCTACGAGGTCGATGTGCTGGTCGCCGAAGAGTCCGTCAAGGGTGCACTCGACTCCCCCTCTGTTCGGGATGTTGTCGAAGCTCTGTTCCGGAACCGGCCAGTGTATGTGCCCCCTGTCGGGCTGGTCTCGGCCATGGAGCGGTGGCAGACCCACCCTCAAGTCGAGGCCGAGTCCCTAGAGCATGAGAACTGGCGCTCAAGGCTTTGGTGGTTCTGCAACGACGGGCAGCGTGACGCCTTCGACGAGGTCGTGGCGACCGTTGAGCAGTACCTGCCCAGCGCCCAAGTGCTGCCGCCCCGGCTAACCCACAGCAATCCGGCCCGCGTTCTCGTCGAGTACAGAGAGGACGGCACGGAGTTCGACATCAGTACGAGCGGCGGTGGGCTCCGCACGGTCCTGAACCTGGCCGTGGTGCTGGAGTTCGCTGAATCGCGGTGCCTCCTACTGGATGAACCCGATTCTCATCTTCACGGCAGCTTGCAGCGGGTCCTTGCGCAAATGCTCCTCGATCACGCCGTGGAGGAGAACCGCCAGGTCATCATTGCTACCCATGCTCCAGAGATGATCGCCGAGTTCCCTACTGACGCCCTTGTGTGGATCGATCGCAGGCGGCATGCCGGCGAAGGCTGCTCAGACGTGGGCCGAGTCCTCGCCGATCTGGGGTGTCTGACCAAAGCTGACGCCCTCCGCGTGCACGGGGTCAACAAGATTCTGTTCATTGAGGGCGGCCTTGACGGGCAGGTCCTGAAGCAGCTTCTCGGCAGATCGGGGCGCTGCAGCCCGTTCGATGACCAGACCGCAGTTGTGGCTGAGCTTCCTAACGGGAAGGGTGACAGCGTCCACATCCCCGTGCTGAAGAACATGATCAGGGCCGTGCTGAAGCTGGACCTGGCCATGTGTTGCGTGGTCGACAATGACTACGACATCCCTGCCTCGCTGGGCCGGACGGAGGTGGCCGACGCTTCCGAGGCCTGCATCTTCCGCCTCGACCGCAAGGAAATCGAGAACTACCTCATCTCGCCCCCTGTTGTGGCGAGAGCCGCCCGGGCCGATGCCGACCGACGGGCTGGCCGAGCAGGCGGGGAGGTGCCCTCTCCGACGAAAGAGGATGTGCAAAGTGAGCTGGACCGCATACTAGACGACACTAGGGTGAAGGAGTCGGTGTGCCTACAGATCCTGCAGCGCCGCTATGCGCTGATGCCGCCCGAGGAGCGGCAAAAAGCCGCACAGGCGATGCTGTCGGTCAAGTGGTTTGAGGAGAAATGGGCCGACGCACACTGGAGGATGGCGAACTGCCCGGGGAAGGCCGTTCTTGCCGCCCTCAGGCAGTGGTGCCAGTCGTCGTACCATCTGACGCTCACCCCGAAGCTCCTCGTGGACAGCCTCGAAGAGTGCCCGTCAGCGATAGTGGCGATCGCTCGGGGCGTCGAGGAGTGCCTGTATGGCACGGCGTCCTCTGAGCAGGCTAGTGGAGTTCCATCCGGGATCGTGGAGGCCGCGGCCAGCCAGCCGCCGACCGAGCCCGCGTAGCCGTGAGCTAGTGCGCCTCCGCCGCAAGGTGTGCGGCGATTTTGGTGTTGTACTCCACGATCTGGTCGAGCACCCACGCGTAGTCGCCGCCCTTCCGGATCAGCCCTACCCCCGCCCGGTCCGGTGAGTAGTCGAACACCCAGTACGCCGCCAGGTCCACCTTCTGCGCCACGAAAGCGTCCAGCAGTTGCTTCTGCCAGTCCTCGAAGCTCCCCTTCGTCTTCTCATCCGCCGAGCCCGCGAATTCGCCCATGAACAGCGGCTTNNCCTTCAGCGTCGCCACCGCCGCCCCGAGCCCCTCCCCGCCCGCGTACTTCAGGTTCGCCGGCAGGTCGCCGTAGAGATGGCACGAGACCACGTCCATCGCGTCGGGGGCGTACCACTTGAAGGCCTCGAAGGCCTCCTCGCGGTTGTCCGGACCCCAGATCGGCTCCAGCTTGAGGCCCATGTGATACGCGCCCGAGCGCGGCCACGAGTTGCCCGTCTCGATAATCCGCGTCTTGTCGTACTTGCGCACCTCGTCGGCGAAGGCGGCGTAGGCCACGGCGACCATCTGATGCGTGAGGAGGTTATGCGCGTCGGAGGCGAGGTTCCACTTGAGGGCGGGCATTGACTTGCCCAGGAAGTCCATGCCGTTGGGGAGGTC
>PMZA01000541.1 GCA_003170595.1 Armatimonadota bacterium | reverse complement strand
ACATCGAGCGCAACCCCTTCCTGGTCCTCCGCTACAAGGCCACCGCCCTCGCCGGCGGCTATGCGCTGCACGTGATCGACTCCCAGTCCGGCGGCCACCAGATTGCCGACACCTCCCTCTGGCGACAGGACGGCGAATGGCACGTCCTCGCCGTCGACCTCTACGCCGCCNNCGCGGCTCCATCTCCTCGATCCTCACCGAGATCCAGTGCGGCGGCGCCCCGGCCAGCATCTCCTTCGACTATATCCACCTCGCCGACGACCCGCCTCCCGGCGCCGACGTCTTCCCCAAGCCGCGCCCCGGCATCTCCGACGCCCTGCAGGTCCTCCACGCCCGCGATCTAGTCCTTACGTCCCAGCCCAAGTGGCTCGGTTCACCCGCCGCGAAGTTCTCCGCCGCGGTCGAGGACGGCGTCCTCCATCTCTCCGCCCGGGGCGCGGGCAACGGCATGAAGTTCGACGCGCCCATCAACCCGCCCGTCGACCTCGCCCTGTACCGCTATGTCGCCGTTCGTTATCGCGCCCGCGACCTCGAGCCCTGGGGCGATTACTTCGTCTACTTCGGCAGCGCCGGCGGCGGCCTCCCGCCCAAGTGGTTCCAGCCCGCCCCGCTTTCCCAGCTTCGCGACGACGGCGAATGGCACGTGGGGATCTACAGCCTCAACGCCGACTTCTCCCTCGCCGACCTCGCCCTCCAGGTCTCGTCGCGTGGCGATCAGGGCGACGTCTGGATTGACACGATCACCTTCTCGGCTCATCGCCCGAAGCTCGCCCCGACCGACGTCATCGCCACCACCCCCGGCTGGTCCTCCGCGCGCCTTAAGCCCGGCTCCTTCCGCGCCCTCGACTTGTCCTCCGCGACCAACTCGACGCCCGACGTCTTCCTCCAGGGCCTCGGCCTCTCCCGCTGGTTCGACGCAGGCAAGTTCACCATCCGCGGCATCCCCTTCGACCTCCCCGCCGGCCCGAAGTCCGTCGTCGCCACGACCGACAGCATCGACGACCTCGTCTCCGCCCCGGTCGGTTGCGCCGGCTCAGAGCTTTACCTTCTCCTCTCCGCCCTCCTACCTGAGACCGCCAACCTCGGCGTCATCGGCCAGGCCCCGCTCCTCAGCTTCGACAACCCCGAGCGCTTCGTCTTCCGCGTCACCTACGCCAACGGCGTCGTCGACGAGTGCATCCCGGCCTGCGTCTCAGCCGGCGCCTACCGGGTCTTCGCCGGCCAGGAGGTCTACTGCATCCCATCCCTCCGCCACGTCGCCGTGAAGTCGATTGCCCTCCGCAATCGCATGGGCCCGGCTGCCTTCGCGATCTCAGCGATCACCGTCAATACCGGCGCGCCGATCATGAAGCCGCCGACCATCCCCGGCCTCCCACCCTTCGCGCCTGAGAAACCCGCTGCCTCAGCGGCCTCGCTGCATCAGATCACCGATGCCCCCTGGGGCCTCCAGATCCGCAGCGATTCCCTCACCCTCGACCTCACGGCCGACAAGGGCATCTCCGTCCGCGCCCTGACCGACACGTCCGGCCTCCACGCCACGCCCGGCCCGCTCTTCGAGATCGGCGTGGGCGACAAGATCATCTCGTCCGATCGCCTCACCACCAGCCCCCCGCCCGCCGCGGGGGCCTCCACACCCGAGCGCGTCGTTCCCTTCGACGCTGCGTCCGCTGGCCTTCCTCTCCGCGGTATCCTCCACGTTCAGAACTGGTTCCGCGGTGAGATCCGCCTCTCCCTCAACCTCACCTACACCGGCGACAAGCCCGCCACCGTCTCCGTCCACTTTCCGCTCCTCAAGGGCCTCACCCTCGGCGCCCCGCGCGACACCTGGTACCTCTGGGCGTGCAAGGGCGGCGTCATCGACAACCGCCCCGCCTCCTTCGCGGCCCATTACGGAGGCGAGTATCCCGTCCAGGTCGCCGATGTCTTCAACCCAGCCTCCGGCCGCGGCCTCGCCCTCATGACCTACGACCTCGACGATCTCTACAAGCTCTGGCGCCTGTCGAAGGACGACCACGGTGTCAACTGGGGCCTCGACTACTGGGAGCGCGAGTTCCAGCCCGGCGAGACCGTCCCCGTCGCCCAGGCAGCCCTCCGCGCTCACACCGGCGACTGGCGCGCTGCCCTCCGAATGTACCGCGACTGGGCCCACACCTGGTACAAGCCGCAGGTCCCGCGCAAGCAGTGGTTCCGCGAGTGCTTCAACTATCGCCAGCACATGGCCTGGGGCGAGCTATACGACGCCAAAGCCGGCGTCTGGCGCTTCGATGAGGTCATCAAGGCCGACCGCGAGTTCTTCGGCCGCCTCGACTATCTCCACATCTTCGACTTCGGCGAGTCCCACATCTACGGTCGCGTAGGGGACTACAACCATTACGACGAACTCGGCGGCTTGCCCAAGATGGCCGCCGCCCTTGCCCGCGCCGAGGCCGACGGCGTCCCCATCGGCCTCTATATCGAGGGCTATCTCTGCGACGACCGCTGCCAGTGGGGGAAGGCCAACGTCGACGCCAACGACATCCGCCAGAAGGATGGCACCTTCATCCTCTATCCCGACACGACCAACGAGCACGTCATGTGCCCGGCAAGCCCCGGTTGGCGCGACCACCTCGCCTCAACCTACGGCCGCGTGGCCGCCGAACTGAAGCCTTCCGGCATGTACATCGACGAGTACGGCTTCGGCGGGTCGTGGAATGGCTGCTACTCGCGCAGTCACGGCCACCCGTACCACTCCGACCTCCTCGCCGGCGAGCGCGACACCACCACCGCCATCCGCACCGCCCTCCCACCCGACGTCGCCAATCTCACCGAGGAGACGCCCAACGACGTCAACTCCCAGCATCAGGATGGCGCCCTCGGCTACTCCATCGCCTTCGGCGACCCGGCCCTCTCGCCGCACCGCATCGACCTCTTCCGCTTCCAGTTCCCCGACTTCAAGGTCTTCCAGCTCGTCGACTACAACAACTTCACCGAGGGGGCGTGGGATCGGCTCAAGTTCCCGTTCTTCAACGGCGACGGCACCTGGCTGGGCAACGGGATCCCCGACGGCTTCAGCACCGACGCCCGCGACTTCCTCCGCAAAGCCTTCGCGATCCTCCACGACAACCGCGACGCTTTCACCAGCCCCGACGTCGAGCCCCTCATCCCAACCCTCCGCCCCACGATCTACGCCAACCGATTCACCTCGGCCAGCAAGACCGTCTGGACGATCTTCAACGGCGAGTACACGACCTTCCGTGGCGACGTCCTCCGCGTCCCGCATCGCCCGGGCGCGCACTACTTCGACGCCTTCACGGGCGCGGAGATCAAGCCGAGAATCGCCTCCGGCCAGGCCACCCTCTCCCTGACCCTCGGCCCCCAGGCCGTCGGCTGCATCATCTCCCGATAGCTTAGTTTGACTTGTCGGAGGGGCCGCATCCAGTAGGGCGCGCTGGAGCGGGCCCTACTGAATCCGGCCCCTTCCTTGCCTTCGCCCTTTCCGTCCCCACATGCTCCGTAGGTATGTCCTTTGGACGCATACACAGCCTCTTCCGGGGCCATTACCTACGAAAGACTCTGAATACACAGATATACTCCCAGAAACCCTTGACATGAACTTGAGTTTGTATTAAGGTCATGCCAGACAGTCAGGCTCTCTCTTTTGGTGCGTCATGAGTCACACTTAAGGGCACCGCGCTCCAGCTGGCATAAGGCGAATCTACGGTGACGAGGGCGCGCACTGGCGGCGAGGGCTTGGGCCCCGGGCCGATACCCCGGACGACAGAAGTCTGCGCCTTAGGTCCCAGCCCGAACGGGTACAGTCGGTTCCTGTCCTTAGATTCATCCCAGGAGGTAGTGGCATGAGCGCCCAAGGAGTTGCCACCGAAGAGTCGAAGAACGCCTATACTTATCTCACCTGGCCCTCGCTGCGGTACGAGCCGCTGAGAACCCGTGTGAACAGGACTATCGCCGTCATCGTTGCCGTTCCGGCCCTGCTGGCCGTGGCCTGTGCTGTCGGCCCGTATGTCACGGGCAGCAGGTTCGGCCTTATCCCCGTCGGAAACGCCGCAGCCTGCCGCGATTTCCCGTACGGCAGTTGCATGCTGGTCATCCCCGGCCCCGTCCGCGACGGCGACTTCGTCCTCGCACGGCCCACCGAGCAAGGCCACGCCCAGTCGCTGGTCGTCACGCGGGCTATGAACGGCAAGCTCTCCCCGACGAAGGGCGCCGGCACCACCGCCAGCTTCGAGCCCGTGGGCAGGATCCTCTGCTGCCTCCCGACGCACAAAGCTTTCGGCTGGCTCGATAGGGAAGGGGCCGCCCCCTCCGCCGCCGCGAAGCCGGAGGGTGTCTCCTACCGCGACAGCCGGACGGCGCAGGGTCGGCAGTTGCTCCGCGCCGAGATGGACCGCCTCGCCGTGACCGGGCGCCTGGTTGAGCCTCGCGCGTCCTATCTCAAGGGGTACACCTACAGCAGGGACAAGCTTCAGGTAATCAGCGGCCGCAACGATGCGCGCGCCGGGTTCGTTCTCTCCGACAAGCCGGTGAACGTCCTGGCCGTAGCGGTCTCGTACACGGGCCGGGAGGGCCTGCTCTGGGTGCGGCTGGGCGGCGAGAAGATCGCCGCGGTCAGTTCGCCGTATGGTCCTCAGCTCATCGTTCTCGGCCATCCGGTGAAGTGCAGGATCGCCGGCCTCGTGCGGCCCAAGCTCGCCCCGGGCGACCGCGAGGGAGACTCCGAGGTCAAGAGCGTGCAGTTCTGGGTTCAGAAGTAGCGCGGGGAATCACGGTCCTCCAAACTCAGCGGCCAGACGCCTGCCCAATCCGGCGTCTGGCCGTTTCACGTTCCGTAGCGATGATTCCCTTCTTGCCTTGCGTCGCTGCTACTGACCCACACGTTCACGCGGCACGCGTCCCGTTGGCGACCACCCATCGCCGCAGTCAAAGCCGCCGCTCTGTGGCGGCGAAGCGCACCGTAGGTGCGCAGTGGGGTCTGGGGACTGTGTCCCACGGTTTCGCCTTCAAAGGTTTGCCTTCAGGAATTCGCTTGACGCCAGGATCGCTTCCGTCTGCCACGGCACGCTTGAGAACACGTGGTCCGAGCCGTTGATGATGTGCAGTTCGCCCCGCTCGCCCAGCACTTGTCGGTACTCCAGCGCGTCCGACATCGGCACCGCCTGATCCTCAGTCCCGTGCACGATCAGAGCGGGCCCGCCGAACGTCTTGATCTCCTCCAGCGGCAGCACGGTCTGGAAGCTATCGACAGCGCCCTGCCCGAGCGCGATACCGCCCAGGTCCCACGTTCCGTCCGGCAGTTGCGGCGGCCCGGCATCCCTCTCCTCGAACCGCTTTGTCGACCGCCCCATGTTGGCCGTGGCCGCCCACAGCACCAGGGTCTTCACCCGCTGATCGCGCCCGGCCACCGTCGCGCACACGCACCCGCCCATGCTCAGCCCGAGGATTCCGATCCTCGACGTATCGATCTCCGGCCGCCCGGCCACATAGTCGATGCCCGCCCGCACGTCAGCGATCTCGGTCTCGAGGGTCATGTCGCTGAACACGCCGTCGCTCTCGCCCGACCCGCGGCAGTCGATCCGCAGGGCCGCGAAGCCGGCGTCCTTGAACGCCCGCGCCGCATGTACGAAGAGGAAGTGGGCCTCCTGCCTGTGCCCGGTGAAGCCGTGGCACATGACGACTACCGGCGCCGGCCTCGGCGCCTCGGGGAGGTGAAACGAAGCGGCCAGCTTGCTGCCGCCCTCGGTCTCTATCCACAGGAGTTCATGAGCCAACGGGAATCCCTCCTAGTATTTCGAAGCGCCCCACGCCTACGCCCCTTCATCGATCGCAATTCTCTTCGCCGGCGGCTCGATGCCGAAGTCGCGCACGGTGAAGATCGACCGCATCTCACAGCCTGCCGCGCCGAGGTTTTCCTTCCCGCCTTCCATCCGGTCAACCAGCGCCACCAGCCCCACGATCTCCGCCTTCACCTCTCGCCTCAGAGCCTCGATGGCCTTGATCGACGACCCGCCCGTCGTCACGGCATCCTCGACGATGACGATCCGCGCCCCATCAGCGATCGGCCCCTCCACCTGCCTTCTCGTCCCCCGCGCCTTGGGCTCCTTGCGCACGATCACGCCGGCGAGTGCGCGGCCCTGCGCTCCGGCGACGGCGCATACGGCCCCCGTGATCGGGTCGGCGCCGATGCTCATCCCGCCCACTGCGTCCGTCTCCCAGTCGCTCATCAGGTCCAGCATCAGCAGCGCCATGAGGTAGGCGCCCCGGCTGTCCAGGCTCACCTGTTTGCCATCGAAGTAGTACGTGCTCCGCTGCCCCGAGGCGAGCAGGAAGTCGCCGAACTGCAGCGCCCGTTCCTTCACCAGCGCGTGGAGCTCCTCGCGCGCGGCGGCGCGGTCGAAATCGCTCATGCCTTTACCCTCCGAAGGCGGTGGCCAGCGGCGTCGCCGCGGTGCCCAGCAGAATGTCGTTGATCTCCTTCCATGTGTACAGCGCCTGCCCGTTCTGTCCCCCGAAGGGATCCTCTAGCGCACCTAGCCCGCGCATGAGCCTGATCGCGTAGTCCAGGTCCGCGCCCGCGTACCAGTCCGCGATTTTCACGAACCGCGCATCGTGGGCAAGCTGTCTCGCGAAGGTCACCGCATCGCGAAAGTCCGGCCGCCGCGGGTCGATGTACCGCGCCACGACGTCCTGCGAGAAGCTCACCACCAGCGTCTTGTACCGCAAGCCCACGGCGAACTTGATGGTATTCAGCTCATCCAGCCCTTCACCGATGACTCCCGCCTGCTGCTCGAGGACGCGCGACCGCTCCTCCGCGGGCAGGGCCTCGGCCGCGTCCGCCGGCGTCCAGTCCACCATGTTCCTTTGCGCCGGGGTGAGGAGCCGCTTGAAGCCCGTCACGTGGATGGTCATCGCCGCTCGCATCATCGACCGCGCCGTGTCACTTTCAGCCAGCGCCTTCTGCACGGCATCGGCCACATCCGCCCCGACCGTCTGCCCCTGGGCCATCGAGTTGACGATCCTCGGCAGGACATCGCCGGCTTCCTGCTCCGCCTGATCAGCCCCCGCCCCGACCGTCGTCTTATCGACCGCCAGCGCCGCCAGCAGTTGCCCCAGCGATTGCCCCTGCTCCGGCCCGAGTTGCAGGTCGAGGAAGAGCATTACCATGCGCAGGTCCAGCAGCGCGTCGATGACCGGCGCCGGCGCGACCGTGATCTTCGGCGCGGGCTGACCTGCCATCGCAGCCAGCAGATACGCCGTCTCCGGCGTCGCCACCCATTCCGTGAATTCCCGCCACGTGACCGTCGGCGCCGTCGCTCCAGGCCCGGCCACGTTGAGGTTTCTCGCCACCTGTAGGATCAGCGCCGCCCGCCCGCTCTCGTAGTCTGCGTCGGGGAGTTGCCGCAGAGAGTCCAGCGCGGCGATGACCCGCCCGCTGAAACGGTCCGCCGCCTGCCCCGGTCCGCCCAGGAGCCTTTCGGCGATCCGCTGCGACTCCACCCGCCGCATCAGCCGGTAGTCGTTGTCCTCGAGCATCCGCAGGGCTTCGGCCTCGTTGACCACATACGCCGCCGGACTGCGGGCGCCGCTGTACCTGGCTTCCATGTTCGCGGTCTGATCGGCGGCAACTCTCGGCTCGATCATCGGCGCCGACAGGTTCGCCGTCTGCAAGATCCGCTGGGCCGCCAGATCCACCGCTTGCTCGATGGCCTGCACCAGTTGCAGCCGCGTGCTGAGGATCGCCCGCGCCTGTCCCACGAGAGGCCCGGGAGGAAGCTGCCGCCGCGAGAAGGCCGCCGCCGCGGAGGCCACGGTGTTCAGTGCGGCATCCCGCTGGCCTACCGCCCACACGCCGAAGTCATCCTGCCGCTTGCTCACATCGCCCAGAGCACTTAAGATAGCCCCGGCCTGCTCCCGGCCGATATGGAGGGCTTGCATCGTACGCAGCGACCGCAGTTCCGCGAGAGCTGCCCGCGGCGCCGCCTGAGGCTGCCCGCTGTCCTGCGCCATCGCTAGGGCGCACACCGCCACTAAAGCCACCAGCGCAGCCTTTCGCCACATGGTGCGACCCTCCGTGAACCGGCTTCAGCCGGTTCCAGACGACTATCGCGCATGGTAGACCAAGGCGCGGGAGCGGTCAACGCGACTTCCTGTCGCGCTGAGGATGGAGGGATCGACCGTGTCGCTCGCACCCAACTTCGCCGATCGCATGATGGCCGCCCTGGTGGCGCGCAACAGCCGCCTTTGTGTCGGCCTCGATCCCCGTGCCGCCGATCTTCCCCAGGAAGCCTGGCCCTCCCCATCGACCTCCTTTTCTCCCGTCGACGCCGTCCGCAAGTTCTGCGGCGATATCCTCGACGCGACCGCTCCCTTCGCCGCGGTGGTTAAACTCCAGGCGGCCTTCTTCGAGGCCCTCGGCCCCGAGGGCATGTCCGTCTTCTTCGATATCGCCGCCGCCGCCCGCAAGCTCGGCCTCATCACCATCGCCGATGTGAAACGCTCCGACATCGGCTCCACCGCCGAGGCCTACGCCCACGCCTACCTCTCCTCCTCGACCGCGCGCGACGCCTACGACGCGATCACGGTCAACGCCTACTTCGGCTTCGATAGCGTCGCGCCCTTCGCCCTCGCAGCGAAAGAGGGCGGCCAGGGCATCTTCATCGTCGTCCGCTCCTCCAACCCCTCGGCGCACGAGATCCAGGACCTTCACCTCATCGACAGCCGCCTCGTCCACGAAGCCGTCGCCGAACTGGTCCGCGATTGGGGCCACGACCTCGTCGGCGACTCGGGTTACTCATCTATCGGCGCCGTCGCCGGGGCCACGGCCCCGCACCACCTCGCCTCCCTCCGCGTGCTCATGCCCGAACAGCCTCTCCTGGTACCGGGTTACGGGGCGCAGGGCGCTGGCCCGCAGGATGTCGTTGCGGCCTTCGATGAGAACAGCCTCGGCGCGGTAGTCAACTCCTCGCGGGGGATCATGTACGCCTACCGCGCGCCCGCGTACGCCGACCGCTTCTCAGCCGCGGACTACGCGGACGCAGCGGCTGCAGCCGCCCGCGACACGCGCGACGCGATCAACGAAGCCCTGCGTGTCAAGAACATCGATTGACGTCCGCGGGCTTCAGCCCATCGCTCGCGGGTTCAACGTTTCATCGGCGACGACGCTGCGTCGCGAGAGAGCGGCGCTCTATGCCGCGAAGTGCACCGCAGGTGCGCAGTGGGGTCAGGGGCCAGGGCCCCTGCGGGTCAGCGGACCGCAGGTCCGCAGGGTGGGGCAGAGCCCCACGGTCTTCCGTACTTGGGAGGTATCCGCATGGCTCTTAAGGGTCGCAGCCTTATCTCTCTCCGCGATTTCACCTGCGCCGAAATCCGCACCATCCTCGATCTCTCCCGCCTCATGGCCGAGGCCATCGGCCTCGAGGGTGCGGCCAAGCGCCAGTCCTTCGAGCCCATGGAGGCCATCCTTGCGGCGCTCTTCTTCGAGCCCTCAACCCGCACCCGCCTTTCCTTCGAGTCGGCGATGCTCCGCCTCGGCGGCCAGGTCCTCGGCTTCGCCGATGCGTCCTCGTCTTCCGTCTCCAAGGGCGAGACCCTCGCCGACACCATCCGCGTGGTCACGGGCTATTGCGACATCATGGTGATCCGCCACCCGGTCATGGGCGCGGCCAAAGTGGCCGCCGACTATGGCTCGGTCCCGGTCATCAACGCCGGCGACGGCGCCCACGAGCATCCCACCCAGGCGCTGCTGGATATGTTCACCATCCGGGAAAAGAAAGGTCGCATCGAGGGCCTGAACGTCACCATCCTCGGCGACATCCTCTACAGCCGCGTGGCGCGCTCGGACATCTGGGCGCTGACCAAGCTGGGCGCCAAGGTGACCCTCTGCGGCCCGTCCACCCTGGTGCCGC
>PMZA01000364.1 GCA_003170595.1 Armatimonadota bacterium | reverse complement strand
GGTGAGGTAGCGGCCGGAGCCGGTGGTGCAGACACCGCGGATGTCGACGAGGGCGCCGACCTCAGTCCCTATCTCCAGGAGGCCCTGGCGGACGGCCTCGATAGGGCGGCCCGCGGTCATGAGATAACGCTTCGCGAGGACCTGGCGGTCGCGGTCGATGACGACGAGGTTGGTCGAGATGGAGCCGACGTCGATCCCGAGATAGGCGGGGACGCGCTCGCCCTCGGCGGGTTCGGGATGGAAGACCTCGGCCGGCATGATCGCCGACTTGTCGAGGAGAAGCTGCGGAAGCTGGCGTGAGGCGCGCTGGGCCGCGAAGGCCGCAAGCTCGTCGAGATGAGACCAGTCGGGGGCGACGAGACCGCCTCCGGCAAGGGCATGCAGCGCCGCGCCGATGGCGCCCATGGACGCGAAGTGCTCTGGTATGACGAAGTCGGCCTCATCGAGACCGAGGACGTCGCGCATGGCCTTGACGATGCCGGGGTTGGCTGCGACCCCGCCCTGGAAGGAGACGGGCGCTTCCATCGGCGCGGAGGAGCCGACGGTGCTCTTGAAGTTGCGCGCGAGGGCGTAGCAGAGGCCGGCGACGATATCGTGCACCGGCGTCGCCTGCTGCTGAAGGTGGATCATGTCGGACTTGGCGAACACCGAGCAGCGGCCGGCGACTCGTGGCGGGTGTTCGCTGCGGAGGGCGAGGCTGCCGAAGTCCTCGATGGAGAGGCCCAGGCGGTTGGCCTGCTGATCAAGGAAGGAGCCGGTGCCCGCGGCGCACATGGCGTTCATCGCGAAGTCGGCGACCTCGGTGTGACCGGGGGCATCGTGGCGAAGAAAGAGCAGCTTGGAGTCCTCGCCGCCGATCTCGAGGATGGTGCGGACCTCGGGATGCAGAAGGCCCGTCGCCGTGGCCTGAGCGACGACCTCGTTGATGAAGGAACCGCCGAGGGCGTTGCTGACAACACGGCCGCCGGAACCCGTGGAGGCAATCCCAACGATCGCATCGCCGAAGCGGGAGTGGAGCACGCGCAAAGCCTCGGCCGCCGTCTTCATCGGCTGGCCGTGGTGGCGCAAGTATTGTTCTTCGATAACATCGCCGCGGTCGTCGAGCAGCGCGATATTCACGCTTACGGACCCGACGTCGACGCCAACAACATACGGACCACTACTCATTTGGTGCACCTCACGGAGCGCGCACGCAAAAGCGTGCGGGTCACAATTATAGAACCTTGCTACCTATGCGGCAATCGGAAGGTCAGGAGGTAAGCCTGGGGGCCTCGTGCCCGCCGGTCGGCAGTTCGAGGCTGATCGCCTTCGCAGCGTATTTTAGCAGAATCTGCGTTCCTGCGAAGCTGCACCCGCCGGAAGCGAAGGCGTCGATGAAACTTCCCTTCGCGACGCCGGCGTGGCCGAGGTCTGTAGGCGAGCGATGGGCCGAGGGCGAGCGGAAGAGACAGGCCGCTGCTTCGCCCAGGCCAAGCCCCTGGGCGACGAGGGCGTTGACCTCCGCGGCGTCGGTGCGGCCGAAGTAAGCGATGATCTGCGCCATCGAGGCCATCTCTTCAGGGGTGGCGCCGGCGGCGGCAAGGTTGAGCTGGGCAAGGTAGATGCGGGACTGGGCGCGAGCGGCGAGTTCGCGAGACTTCCGCGTGGCATCGGCGGTGGCGGCGACATGCTCGCTGAGTTCCTGCGACGCGGCGGCGAGAGAGTCCATCAGAAGGGCGTCCTCGCCGTGATCCATGAGGCGGGACATGTAGGTCGTCGCGTCGGCGGCGCTGCCCGCGGCGGCGAGGGCGTGAGGGCGGATGCTGTCGGCGAGGGCGACTGAGTCGCGGGCGTCGGCGGGAGCCTGAAGGAGTTCGTGATAGCTGCGGGCAATCCAACCCGAGGCGGCGGGAGGAAGGGCGTCCGGGGAGAGGGCGGCCACGCGGGCGAGATCGGCCTTCGCGTCGGCGACGGTGGCGGCCATGGCGGCAGCCTGATCGCTCGCGCCCTCTAGCGCGGAGACGAGTTCACTGAAGCGACCGATGGCCGCGTTGCCCACGAGGAGCGATTTCTGCAGAGGGTCGGTGAGCGACTTCTCGCTGCTGCCCAGGGTCGAGAGCTTCTTCATCAGCTCGCGAGTGTTCGCGGAGACGGGCTTGATGTTGCCGGCAAGAGTCTTGCCGGCCTCGGCAGCGGCGGCAGCGACGGCGGCTGCGTCCTGGCCGACCTGCGGCGCCTGGGCGAGAAGAGCTTTCGTACGGCCCCGTTCATCCACACCGGCCGACCAGGCGGAGGGCTTCACTGACTCGGCGTAGGCCAGGCGGGACTTGATCGCGGGGACGTAGCCGAGCTTGTCGGAGACCGTGCGGAGTTCGGAGGCGGCGAGAGCCTGGTAGCCGCGGGCGAGGGCTGCGTCAGCGAGGGAAAGATGGGCAGCGAGGAGGTCGGGATCCTTGCTGATCGCCTGCTGGAGGAACTTCATCGCGGTGAGATAGCGGCCGCGGCGCGCGTAACCGTCACCGATGCGGGCGAGGGTCGTGGCGTCCGTGGTGCTGAACTCGGGGCGTGCCTGCAGGCGGGCGATGCGGTTGCTGGTGAGAGGGTGAGTGGCGAAGATGGCGTCGAGCTTGGACGGCTTGTCCTTCTCATACTTGTTCATCAGCTTGGTGAAGAAGGAGACCATGCCGTTGGGGTCGTGACCGGAGGCATACATGACGGCGGCGCCGTGGTCGTCGGCGTTGCGCTCGTCCTCGCGCGAGTAGGAGAAGGAGAGGATGCCGAGGCCCAGGCCGAGCATGTCGCCGGCGCCTGAGGCCTTGCTCGATACCAGGCCCACGCCGAGGTTCCAGAGGATCGAGCGCTTGACGGACTTGATCAGATCGCGGTGGACGACGTGGCCGACCTCGTGGCCCATGACGCCCCAGACTTCGTCTTCGGAGTCGGCGAAGTTGAGCAGGCCGGTGTAGACGTAGACGTGGCCCCAGGGCGCGGCGAAGGCGTTGACCGTGTCGCTATCGAGGACGGTGAAGGTGTAGGGGATGTGCTGGCGAGTGGTGAAGCCGACGACGGTGTGGCCGGCGTAGTTGATCCACTCGGCGAGGGCGGGGTCGTGGCAGACGTTGTAGCTGTGCTCGATGGAACTGGAGGCCTGATTGCCGAGGGTGCGCTCGACGCTATCCTCGTTGCACCCGGAGAGCAACAGCGCGACGACGGCTGCGCCCAGCAGGCCAAGGACGGTCCGATGTCCAGTACGCTTCACGATAACCCCACCTCCGTGGGCCGGTGGGAGCATTTTACGCCAGAGGGAGGATGGCGGGAAGGAGGGAGGGGTTCGGCGACGTCGCGGGGCCGTCGGCGAT
>PMZA01000150.1 GCA_003170595.1 Armatimonadota bacterium | reverse complement strand
GGTAGGAAGTATGCGGCGACGGTGTGCGGGCGCGGGGTCATCGACTATCCGGCGGTCATCGGGGCGCTGAAGGCGATCGGGTACGAGGGCTTCCTGTCCTTCGAGTATGAGGGCGGCGAGGATGGGGTCGAGGCGGCGAAGGAAGGGACGGCGTATCTGTTGAGTCTGATGAGATAGCCGACTTCTCATGGCGGTGCGCACGTGGCGTGCCTCGAAGAGCGCAAGCTTCTAGTCAAGATACTGAAGAGCAAACGCTTCCCGCAGCAGGACCTGATCGACGCGGACAAGTTCCTTACCTTCGCGCTCGCCCGCGGGGTTAGTGCCGACGTCCGCCTGCTGGAAGCTTTCGAGAAGGAAGGCGTCTTCTACCCCGTGGTGTGCTGTCGTGCACCGCTAGTCCGCTATATCGTGGACCGCCAGCACCCCGACGGCCGTCCACGGGCACGTGTCCCTCTCACAGAAGGTCCGGCTGGTGAGCAAGAGACGGTGGACGTGCCCCGGGCCTTCTGGTTTTCGCCGCGCGTCCTGTCGGCGTTGGACAACGGCCTTAAGGTCGTCTGGCCGGGCACGGGTCGTTTCGTCCCGTGGGCGAAGCAGCAGGACGCGATGACGCGCAGGCCGCACCTATGGCGTTGCTACCACCCCTACCAACTTCTGTGGTTCCGAAGGGTCGTGACGCGAACCACCGCCCGGGAGAGGCTTGTGATGAGAGAGGTGGACCGTCGCCTGCTGTCACCCCGCGCCGTCCGAAGAGCACGAGCCCTCGAGGTCCTGCGAGAGGAGCACCCTCGGCATCTACGGGAACTTGCCCTGCTGGTCGCAGCGGAGGACGCGTACCTACCGGCGGTGAGACGCGTGGTGCACCTCGGGACGGAAAGTTACGAGGAATGGGATGACTGGCGCGGCCATCGGTCGCCACAGGCTCTGGTCGATCTCGTCGGGTACACGGTCGACGAGGTGACCAACCTTAGGCACCGGGCTGCCAGCAACGGATCCGCCATTGATCCGAACGCCAACTTTGACATTCTCCTGCGCGAGGTGACTCGGTCCGAACTCGGCCACCTGAGGGATGACGCCCTGGCGGCTTGGCAATACTACGAGGCGGCTGACCTTTTGGGCTCACTCCTCTCGGACCTCACGGGAGAGGCGCAGCCGGAGACGCCCGAGCTGGTGCACGGGCCGTGGCTGCGCGTGCGGATGAGGGAGGACGTTGGGGGGAACACCGACGCGCGCCAGACGGTCTTGCGCTACTACGGCCTCGATCCGCGGGTCCGCGTCTTGTGGCTTGTCGAGGGCCAGACCGAGTTTGAGTTCGTCCAGGCGTACTGCGCCGAGTCGGGCATCGAACTGTCTGCCGCCGGAGTCAGACTCGAGCACACAGGCGGCATCCGCGACAAGGACCGGAACGTCTGGGCTATGGTCGGGCATGCACAGGAGGAGGGGGCTGCCGTCCTATTCACCATTGACCGGGAGCGCCGCTGGCGCGAGGTGGTGAAGCGCGCCGAGGAGCGAGGTCTTCCGGCGTTGGCCCTTAGCGATGTCGGCGGCCCGCTCCTGTGCGGCGTGCTGGTGTGGCCAAGCAACTTCGAGGACGACAACTTCGGCCGAGGTGATCTCCTCTCGGGGTGGATGGACGCGTCCGCCGTAGGTCCTCGGGGCTCCGACTTGCCTCGCAGAGGCCTGCTGAGGCGGCAGTTCGGTGACTTCTGTCGCTCTTGCTCCGCGCCCTCGCCGAGGGAATCGGTTGAGGCTTTCGGCGACTCGATCTACTGGCCTTACGAGAAGGTGGACGTTGGGAAGGCGCTAGGAATGCGCATTGCTAAGCGGCGAAGTGCCAAACCGCAGGGGATTAGAACCAAGGTAGAGGACATTCTTTTCGATCTGTTGAGGCTTTCGGCGAACCTAACGAGAGGCTTCGTGACGTACGCAAAGGACGGGCCAAGAACGGTGTGGACCTCCTGAAACGCGCGGCGGGGATAAATCCTCGCCCTACAGAAAGGCGGAGGCGGTCATGATGTCACGCGGCAGAGCAGCGCTCGTGATGGGGCTGGCGTTAATGGTGGCTTCCGGCGCGATGGCTGGTGATGTACGGCCCGGGCGGGAGTGGCTGTCGTCCCTCTGGCGATGGGGTTACCATGACATCGGCCCCGAGTACTTCATGACCCCCGGCTCCGCGCAGGTCGTCGCCTCCAACATGCACAAGGCCGGCGCCGAGGGCATGATCATCCGCATCGCCTCCGAAGGCGGGCCGTCGTGGAAGACCAAGACCGAGGGGCGGACCGACTTCTTCAAGGATCGCGACATCGTCGATGAGGTGGGCGCCGCCTGCCACCACGAACACCTCAAGTTCGTCGGCTACATCTACGCCCTCGTCGACAAACCCCTGCTCGCCCTGCATCCCGAATGGGCGATGCTCAATGCCGCCGGGCAGCCGGTCGGGGCGCTGTGCTGCAACACCGGCTACCGCGAGCTGATGAAGAAGCGGCTGGTCGAGCTTGCGCAGAACTATCCCGACCTCAACGGCGTCATGTTCGACATGTTCATGTGGTGGCCCGGGTGCTGCTATTGCCCGGACTGCAAGGCGAAGTTCAAGGCGCTGACGGGCTTCGACGCGCCCGTGAACCAGAACTTCGCCGACCCGGTGTGGCGGGCGTGGGCCGACTTCCAGCACCACAGCATCGAGGACTCGATGAAGGAATGGCGCGATGCCCTCCGGGCCGTGCGGCCGGACTTCGTGCTCATGGCGAACACGTGGAGTGGGTGGATCATCACGCCGAGCGGGGCGGGAGCGTCGTCGGTGGGCGTGGATGACTACCTCGACGGGACGCTGGAGGAGACGGGCTGGTACTGGGGCGCGGGCGGGGAGGGGTTCTTCGGCTGGCCCGTGCGCTGGCCGTACATGAGCCAGATGCTGCGGTGCGTGGGCGATAACGCCGCCCTTCGAGGGCCTCAGGACCCGGGGGCCGGGCCGGGGCGGTGCGTCGCGACGATGTGGGAAGCCGGGAACATCCCGCCGTACGTGAACGGGCCCCTCCCGGCGAGTGAGGTCGTGGCGCGGGCGGCCGTGAACATCACCTTCGGCGTGCACCCGATGCCCTACTTCCGGCGCGGGCCGGAGGGGATGAAGCCGATCTACGATTTCCTCGCGCCGCGCGAGAAATGGCTGAACGGGGCGAGGGCGGTGCCGTGGTGCGGGGTGGTCGTGTCGGAGAAGACGCAGTACTGGTACGGGAAGGATAAGCCGCTGCAGAGGTATCAGTGGGGCGTGTACGGGATCATGCGGACGCTCTTCGAGCAGCATGTGCCCTTCGAGATAATCACTGACGAGGACGTCGAGAGGCGGGACCTGAGCCCGTATGCGGTGATCCTGATGGACAACACCGCGTGCCTGTCGGATGCGGCGGCGGAGAGGCTGCGGGAGTACGTGAAGAAGGGCGGCGGGCTGGTGGCGACCGGGGAGACGTCGCTGTATGACGAGGGCGGAAAGAAGCAGGCGGACTTTGGGCTGGGCGACCTGTTTGGGGCGAAAGCTCTGGCGGATGCGGTACCGCAAGGGTATGTGGGGATCGTGGGAAAGCAGGATGTCCTCTCGGCGGCGACGGTGAAGCTGCTGGGGGCGAATGTCAACGACATCACCGGTGAGCCGGCGGGGGCGATGCCGTTCGTCAGCGATGTAGTGGAGACCGCGGCGACGACTGGGACGCAGGTCCTGCGGCTGTACTGCACGAAGGCGGATGGTAAGCCGGCGGAGGGCCCGGCGATGCTGACGAACAAAGTCGGCGCGGGGAAGGTCATCTACATGCCGCTGAACGTGGGGAAGGCGTCGTTCCTGGTCGACTACGAGTACGTGGACCGGATGGTCGTCGAGGCGCTGGAATGGGCGGCGAGGGAGCCTGCGCCGGTCGAGGTGAAGGCGCCGACGACGGTGATTGCGGCGGTGTGGAGGCAGGGCCAAGAGGGGCGAAGCTCCTCCAAACTGATCGTGCACCTGCTCAATGACGTGTCGTCGCTGGGGCGAGGGCAGGTGGTGCTGGAGCAGTCGGTGGCGCTGCGGAGGGAGGTGCTGCCGGTGAGGGGGATCGAGGTGACGTTCCGGGGCACCGGGTACAAGAGGTTCACGCTGGAGCCGGGCGGGACGGTGCTGACGGCGCGGAAGGTGCCGGGTGGGCTGGCGGTGACGGTGCCGGAGGTGGGGCTGCACGCGATGGTGGTGGCGGAAAGGTAGGGCATTGCCAGGAGTCTGTCGTATGGTATACAATACAATTGTATGATAAAGCATACAGTCAGACTCAAGCCGCTAGATGATCTCCTGGGCACGGGAACGAAGGTCGCTGTCCTGAGGCTGCTGTGCGCGAACCGTAGGGGCTTTTCGGGGCGAGAGATTGCCCGGCGCGTCGGCCGGAACGCGGCGCACGTGCATGTCACACTCGGGGAACTGGTCGATGCCGGTGTTCTCGAGTCCGAGCGGGTGGGCACCCTCCATCTCTTTCGAGTACGCGAGGGGAACCTGTGGGTCGAGCGGGTCCTGGCGCCGGTGTTCGAGGCCGAGGCGCGCATCGAGGACCGTCTCTGGCGCGATCTTGCGCAGGCGGCCGGCGCGGGCTTGCAGAGCATGGTCCTCTTCGGCAGCCGGGCAAGAGACGACAGCCGGCCCGGCAGCGATCTGGACCTGCTCGTCGTAGTCGCCGATGGGGCGAGCGTAGACGATGTGAGATACGCACTTCTGGAGACGGGGCTGCAGTATGGTCTGAGCGCCGAGGCGACGATGGTGCCCATGTGCGAGCTGCCCCGCTGGGCTCGCCGCTCACGGGGGCTGTGGGAGAATATCCTCGCCGAGGGCGTCGCGATCGCCGGATTCGATCTGGGGGAGTTGAGGCTACATGTCGGCGGAGGTGAGCCTCGGCCTGGCCGAGGAATACCTAAAGGCCGCGTCGCGCAGTCTTGAGGAAGGGTTGCCGAACGCCGCGGCCTCCGCGGCTGTCCATGCGGCGATCTGCGCCAACGACGCCATCTGTCTGGCCCGCCTGGGGATGAGGCCGCGCGGCGAGACCCACGGCGCTGCTGTGGGGATGCTCCTGCAAGCCTGCCGGGGCACACACTACGAGAAGACCGCATCGGCGCACTCGCGCCAGCTGGAACAGGTCCTGGCCATCAAGACTGATGCCGAGTATTCCGGTATCGCTCTTTCGCGGAAGCGGGCTCAGGCATCAGTCCACCAAGCGAGCCGATTCGTGGCGTGGGCGAGAGAGGTGGTGCTTGGAGCCGTGGCTGGAAGATGAGATGGCGATAGATGTTGTGCCTGACGGTGACGGTGCCGGAGGTCGGTCTGCACGCGATGGTTGTGGCGGAGCCGTAAGGTATGGTAGCGCTTGACTCGACTCAGGGCCGGGAATAGAGTTCGCGGGCAGTACTTGGGGTGTTGGATATGAGCGAAACCAAGCCTATCAAGCGCCCACCGATCAAGAAATCAGCAGGCCGAAGCCCTGCCCCAGAGCCGCCGCGACGTCGGCACCGGAAGGGATCACCCGCGGCCGTCATGGAGTGCCTCGGCATCCTGAGCGCCGAAGACGCCGACGCCCTTGAGAAGGCCATCCGAGATCTCCGGGCTGGCGATGGAGTGAAGATGGACAGCGGTTCAACACACATCAGTCGAGGTGGATGAGCGATGAAAGTGCTAGGAATCCTGGGAACGCCGCACACAGGCGGCAACACAGTCCTGCTGCTCGACGCCGTGCTCAAAGGCGCTGAGGCGGCGGGCGCCGAGGTCGAGAAGGTTCCCCTGGCGGGCCTCGACCTCAACTTCTGCGTGGCCTGCGGGCGGTGCTACTCGAAGGGCGGGTGTGGGTTCGACGACGACACCGAACTGCTCAAGGCGAAGATGATGGAGGCCGACGGGATCGTCCTCGCGGCGCCGAACTGGATGCTCAGCGTGCCGGCGCAAATGAAGGCGCTCATGGACCGCTGCAGCCTCCATGTCCACACGTTCCTCTTCACCGGCAAGTATGGCGCGGCGGTCGCGACGGCCGGCGGGTCGGGCGAGGAAGGGGTGGCCGAGTACATGAACGAGTGGATGAGGATATGCGGGGCGCAGACGGTCGGGATCGCTGCCGCGAAGGCTGCCGGCGTCGGCGCGATCATGGACCAGGAGGCGCAAGTGGCGAAGGCGGTGGACCTGGGGCGCGATCTGGTGGCGGCGATCAGCGAGAAGCGCGAGTACCCCGATCAGGCCGCGGCTCACGCCGAGTTTTCCGAGCGGATGAAGGCGCTGGTCATGCACATGGCCGAGAAGGCGCCGTTCCAGTACGACTACTGGGAGAAGATGGGGTGGCTGTAGGGGCCGGGCGAGGCCGTCAACGGGCCGCCGCGTCGAGAAGCACGCGCTCGTAGTCGTCCAGCACGCGGTCCGGGTTGAGCGGGCCGAGGAACACGTCTTCCATCCATTCGCGGCTGTCCGCGCGGGCGGCGTAAGCTGCGGCCAACTGGGCGGCGATATCGTCGACGGTGGGCGACTTCCAGCGGGCCAGGGTGTCACCGAAGTTCGCGGCCAGGGCGTCCTGGAAGCCGTCGGGCGTCACCAGGCCGTGCAGCCCTGCCATGCCCAGCCCGACGATCTGGCAGTGGCAGGCGAGGCCCTCGGCGGCTGAGAAACCCGCGGCGAAGACGAGGTCCGACCGGCGCAGGGTCTCCTCAGGCTCTGACACTCCACCGAGGACGCGGATCACCTCGCGGCCGGCCTCGCGGTTGATCGCCCGAGCGTGGGCGCGGACCTTAAGCAGGCGCGTGCCGGTGCCGACGACGGTCAGCGTGATGCCCGGCATGGACGGCTGGGCGAGGCGGACGGCCTCCATGACCTTGAGCGCCAGGCGGCCCTTGGAGCGGCTGAGGCGGCTCAGGTAGGTGACGCGATAACCGTTCGCCGGGGGCGGGTCGGCGGGCGGGTAGAAGAGGCTGCGGTCGATCAGTTTGCTCCCCAGATGCAGCTTGCCGGCGAGGATGGGATGCCTCTCGGCGATCTGATCGCGAAGGGCGTGGTGGAGGACGACGATGCTGGCGACCCGCTCCAGCTCGGGGAGGAAGGGGGTCAGGTCCTTGCCCGAAAGGAGCGTGACCACGACCGGCACACCCGCTTCATGGCAGGCGGCGATGAGGGGAATCGTGGAACCGCAGAGCATGATGTGGGCGACATCGGGGCGGGAGAGGCGTAGGACTCGGCGCGTCTGAAGGCGTGCGAGGGGCCTGATCGGGGGCAGCCACCAGCTCTTCTCGGCGTGGGACCGGAGATAGCCCAGCGACGGCCCGGGGCGGAGCATGATCTCGCAGACATGCCCGCGCGCACCGAGGCCCTTGAGCAGGACCCCGAGATAGTGGCGGGCGCCATAGACCGCCTTGCGCTGGGCAAATAACAGACGCACGAGCCTCCCCCCGGGAAGCCGCAGGCAGGAACTGCCGGGCGATCGCTGGCTCAATCCCACGCGGACCGGACTTCGGCAACCTCAAGCTCTACGATCTTCGCTTCGCCGCCGGTGGCCTGGACGGCGAGGGAGAGGTTCTCCTGGTCCGGCAGGAAGCAGGTCGGCATGGAGATCTCCCCGTGGTTGCCGAAGACTTCCAGGCTGGTCCGGTCGAGCAGCATCCGAAGCTGGATGCGCCCATCGATGAGCCTCAGCGGCGCCGTATGCCCTGAGGACGCTTGCGTCCTCAGGCATGAGATCTCCTGCCGGGCGACATTATAGACTACCGGCTCACCGCGCAGGACGAAAGCCACTTCTTCGGCCGAGCCCGGCTCGATCACGGCGCGAAGGTCGAAGAGATCGCCGCTGAGCCCGGCCAGGGGATTCTCGCCCGGCCGCAGCGTGAGATTGCCCCACGCGTGCCTCGCCCCGTGGAGAAGCTCGATCTCGCGGACGGGCTCACGGTGCAGGCGCGGGCCGTCGGGTGTCGAGCGGAGGGTGACCTCGACGGGGAAGCTCATCTGCTGGTTGAAGGGCATGTCCGGATACTGGCCGCCCGCCATCCACGTGATCTGGAGGCGGCGGCCGTCGGACCAGCGGCCATCGGCCGCAGGGATGTCGCTCCAGGACTGGCCGGCGTAGCTGTTGCCGCCGAAGTTCGACTGGATCGGGCCGGTCTCGGGCTCGAAGGTCTTGCCATCAAAGAAGCCCAGGCGATAGTTGCCGTTGCCGCCCCAGAAGATCCAGCGCGTGTTCGTGGGATCGCCATCAATCGGAAGCTCGAAGAAGTCGGGGCACTCTGAGATGCCCGGCATCGGGACGTCGCAGAGCTTCTCCCAGTGCTTCAGGTCGGGCGACGCAAGGAGCACGTAGTCCTCACCGTCGAGGTACAGAGCCATGACCCACTGGCCGCTGGGCTCGTGTCGAAGGACCTTGGGGTCGCGGTTGTCGGCGCGGATATGGGCGACGACGGGATTGCCCTCGTACTTGGTGAAGGTGCGACCGCGGTCGTTGCTGTAGGCGATGCACTGGGCGCACGGCACTGGCGTGGACTCGGTGTTGTCGCCGGCGGTGTAGACGGCGACGATGACCTTATCCTCACCGGTCTGGAAGCCCGCAGTGTTGTCGTGATCGACGACGGCGGAGCCGGACCATATCCAGCCCATCTCGTCGGGCTCGACGGCGTGGGCGATCTGCTGCCAGCGGACGAGGTCGCGGCTGACGGCGTGGCCCCAGGTGTTCGGTCCCCAGGCAAGGCTGCCGGGCGTGTGCTGGAAGCAGAGGTGGTACTCGCCGTCGTAGAAGACGAGGCCGTTGGGGTCGTTGAGCCAATCGCGCCGGGCGGTGAAATGGAACTGGGGGCGGTAAAGCTCGTGGTAGGGCGTGTCGCTCATCGAAAACCTCCGCGGGGGGGTGTGGGTTTGGTACCTCAGGCGAAGTCGCAACTACACTCGCCAGTCCTCGATCCGGAGAAGGTCGCCCAGATCCTTGAGCCGTTGGTCACTGGTCACGAGGGTAAGCCGGTGCTCCAGGGCCGTGGCGGCGATCCAACCGTCGTTGATCGTAAGCTTACGCTTGCCCTGCAGGATAAGCTGAGCCTGCAGGCGGCCATAGAGCGCCGTCGTTTCATCAGTCACGGGATAGACAGCGGTGAGGTCGGCGAAGAGCCGCTTGACGTTGCCGAGCTCCGAGACGAATTCATCAGGGGTGTGGTTCGGCCCTTGTAGCATGTACGCGCCAACCATGAGTTCGCCCTTCGATACGATCGAGGCACACAGCCCGGCAGCCGCGCGCGTTCCAGGGATTCGATCGCCTGCCTCGGGCCACTCGTCGAGAAGGTCGATGAGGGCGGTGCTGTCGAGAAGGTAGCCCCTCATTCGTCTTGCTCGTCCTCAGCGCGGAGCCAGCGCAGCACTTCGCGGAATACTTCGGCATGTTCGTGGCTCATCGTGCCAATGCACTCCCGCAGGGCCTCTGGACTCCACCCGCTCGGGGGCTGCTTTTCAGCTTCCTCCGTGGCCTTCTGGTAGATGGCCCGCAGCTCAGCCGTAAGAACCGCGGCGCCATCCAGGGGCTTCGCCTTCGGCCTTGGTGTGGCCTTAGGGGCCACCCGCCGGACAGTGGCAGCCTTCTTCACCGCGGGTCTTGAGGCCGGTTTCTTCTCGCTCATGATCCACCATCCCTCGGTTAAGGGAGCATACCCCCGGGATGCGTTGGGAGGCAAGGGTTCGGATCACGGGCGATAAGGCGGGGTTGAGAACATAATAGGGATTAGACGACGATGGATGCTGGGGCACTTCCCCAGGCAGGTGCGGGCTTTGTTGGCTCGAACTCCCCCGCCATCGAGAGAGGTGTTATCCATGCATCGGCGATTCATCGTGTTGCTTGCTTTCCTACTCGCGCTGCTGGCGGCCGGGATTTCGAGCGCTCAGGGGCCTCGGGGGTTGCCCGATGCGATCCTGGCCGAGGCCAAGTCCCCCGGGGCGATTCCCGAGGGCACCTATACCTTCGCCAGGTCGTGGAAGGCCAACGATCAGGGCCACAACAACACCGGCCGCCTGGTCGATGATCCCGATGCTCGCGACGGCAAGGCCTGGGAGGTCAAGCCCGGCCAGGACAAGCCCGAGGCCGCCCTCTATGGCCCATACGCCGAACTCGATCCCGGCGACTACGTCTGCTTCTTCCGCATCAAGCTCCTCGACTCGCCCGAGGATGACATGCCCGCCACCATCGACGCCGCCGTCGGCTATGGCCAGACCAGCCTGACGTCCCGCGACGTCGGGCTGGAGGATCTGACCATCGGGCGGTATGTGCAGGTGCCGCTGGGCTTCCACTACCCCGGCGGGAAGCTCGAGTGCCGCCTCAATTTCACGAGCGCGGCCGGCCTGCACATCGACGAACTTAACCTCTTCCGCGTCGAGGGCGCGAACCTCACCGGCATGGGGCGCGTGGCCCAGCCAGTCCCGACCGGCAAGCCTGACAACCTCCCCTACTACTCCGAGCCGCGGCCGTTCGCCGACATCTTCCCGCGCTCGGCGCCGCCGGCGAAGACCCTCATCGTCTGCGATATCTCCCGCGAGCGCACCGACGTGCGGATGCTCATCTACTCGCTGCAGGGCCTCGTCAACCGCAAGCAGCCGCGCCTCTATTGCATCTCCGTGCCCAACGACGACCTCTGGCTCGCGAACCTGAAGACGCGCGGGGACATCACCGCCACCGACGTCGTCGCCAAGCCCCTCGACCTCGTGACCCGCTTCCGCGACAGCTTCAAGGGCGTCATCATCACCGACCCCTTCCTCCCCGCGTCGAAGAACCTTGCGACGATGATCGCGGGCGTGCAGGACGGGCTGGTCGTATCGCCTCGCCTCGCGAAGGAACTCAACCTCCCCGTTCTCATGGACCTGCGCGGGAAGTGGAAGACGAGCTTCGACGCGTACCAGTGGGCCTTCGATAACTTGTGGCCGAAGCTCAACCACCACGTCCTCGCGTGCGCATATCCCGACCATCTCGCCCTCCGCGACTATCTCGTCGAGAACAAAGTCTTCATCTTCTGGCTGCCGGGACCCATCGACGGCGCGCGGAAGTACTCCAACCCCAACGCCGAGGTCCACCAGATGGAGGAGCTGTTCGCCAAGATGCCGGTGAACATCCCGATCATGAGCTACTGCTACGCGGGCAAGGACATCGGCATCGGCGAGGGCGGAGGCGTCACCCTCTTCGCCGAGTTCGGCCACTACCTCGTGGGCAGCATCGACCTGTCGAACCTCAGCGTCCACACGGGCGTGCAGATCGCCCAGCTTCACCAGCAGGCCGCCCCTCCCCCGCCGAAGCTCGATGACAGCAAGGTCTACTTCAGCTGGCTCATCTCCGACGGCGACAACCTGCCGGTGCTCACGCTCTCCAACTTCCCCCAGCTATGGGCGGATAAGGTGCGCGGCAAGTTCCCCATCGGCTGGACGATGTCGCCCTCGGCGGCGATGCTCATCCCCGACATCGCCGATTACTACTATCGCACCGCGACGCCCAACGACTACTTCATGGCCGCGGTCTCGGGCATCGGCTATACCTATCCCGACAGCTACGGCAAGCGTTACCGGCCCGGCGATCGGCAGAAGGTCTTCGACGAATTCATCGCCCAGTCGGCCCAGTACATGAAGCGCTGCGACGAGAAGCAGCTGTGGGTCATCGGGGCGACGAAGCCCGAAGTCTTCCGCCGCTTCGCCGAGAAGATCCCCTTCCTCGACGCCCTCTGGCCCGACTACGGGCGCATGGTCTCCAGCTACAGCGAGGTCACCTTCGCGACGTCGCGGAACATCCCGGTCTTTCGCTCGGCGACAAGCTGGCGAGAGGATGCCACTCGCGAGGAACGTGTGGCCCAGCTCGTGCGCGACATCCACACGATGACCCCGGCGCAGAAGCCGGCGTTCATGCAGGCCTTCGCGATCAACTGGTTCACCGACCTGCCGCTCCTCGACGAGGTCGTGCAGAAGCTGGGCCTCGACTATGTATGCGTGCGGCCGGACCACCTCGCCCAGCTCTGGCGCGAGGACATGCACCGCCGCCAGGTGGACGTGCGCATCCTGGCGACCGCCCCGTGCATCGAGGGCATGCCGCTGAAGCTGGCTGGCTCGGTGCGGAACATGACCGAGCGCGCCCTCGACCTCGACGTGCGCCTCACCGGGGGGATGGACGGCGGCAAGATCACGCCGGCCCGCCTGCACCTCAAGCCCGGCGACGAGGGCCCCCTCACCGTGACCGGTCGCCCGGCCGGGGATAAGGTGACGATCGATGTTGTCGGCGACTTCGGCACGCGGCAGGGATCATCGACACTGCGCCGCATCGCCGCCGCCGAGGTCCTCGATCCACTGCCGCCGGCGGGGAGCCTCGTGCCAGTTGCCTATCTCGACGCCGTGGCGCTCGCCCATCGATCTGGTGACGCCGAGGCTGATACCGACGCCGTCAACGGCATGGCCTGGGTTGCGCGCAAGGACAAGACCAAGCCGGACACGATCGTCTTCGGCCCCTATGCGACGCTCGAGGCGGGGCGATACCTGGCACTCTTCCGGGTCAAACGCCTCGACGAGGGCACCGGCGTCCTGGCGATGCTCGACACGGCCGTGGCCGGCGCGACGAACATCACCGGCAAGCGCGAACTGCGCTGCGAGGACCTGCCGGTGGGGCAGTATCGGTACGTGCCGATCGTCTTCGACCATCCCGGCGGCGGGTATGAGACGCGGGTGACGTGGTCCGGTGCGGCGTCGATGGCTGTGGACGCGATACCAGTGTGGCGCATCCAAGCGCGATAGGTTGAGCTTGGCCCTGTTTTTCTGCTTGCTGTAGGGCGGGGATTCACTCCCCGCCGCAGCGTCGCCCGGGAAAAGCGGGCCGGATTCGATCGCGCGCGCCAAGCGCGCACGATCGGATGCGGCCCCTCCGAAAAGCAAAGCCCCGCCCTACAGCAAGCCAACCGTTCGGAGGTCGACACATGCGTTACCCGAAAGCCGCCCTGCTGGCCCTCGCCTTCATCCTTTGCCTTCCCGCCCTCGCCGGCGGCGGGCCGGAGAACTTGTTCCTTGTCGTCAACCCCGACAACCCCGACTCAGTCGCCGTCGCGAACGAGTACATCGCCCTCCGCCAGATCCCGCCCATCAATGTCCTCAACCTCAGCGGCGTCCCGGCGACGCCGACCATCTCCGTCGCCGACTTCAAGACGATCCTCCTCCGCCCCATCCTCGACGCCATCCATCAGCGCGGGCTCGATCCACAGATCGACTACATCGTCTACTCGACGGGCTTCCCTTACGCCATCGACATCAGCGCCGACATGGCGGGCAAGCAGTTCCCGCGCTACGTCACCCAGCCCGCCTCGCTGACGGGCATGACCTACTTCCGCGATCTCACCCTCGCCGGCGACACGACCTACCTCGACCATGACGCGAACTTCTATGCGCGCGGGATGAAGCCGAAAAATGGCGCCCACTTCCCGCCCGGCGCCAAGTCTGTGCAGGACACTTTGCAGACGCTCCTCACCCAGCTTCAGGCCATGCGTCAGGCCGGCCCCACCGCCGCTCCGCCCATGCCGGCCGACAAACTCGCCGCCCTCGACAACGCCATCGCTGTCGTCCAGACCCAGACCAAGCAGCGCCGCGCCAACGCCAACGCGCTCTACGACCTCACCGCCGTTCTCGCCCTGCAGGGCTGGCCCGATCAGGCGATGGGCGCCCTCACCGCCGCCTTCCAGGCCGGGTGGATGATCGGCGACGTCACTGCCGTCGACACCGAGCTCACCTCCCTCCACGACCGCCAGGACTTCAAGGACCTCGTCGCCCAGATGCGCGCGATGATCATGATCCCCGACCCGGCGAAGCCCTTCCACAGCGCGACGGCGTGGGATCGCGCGGGCAACGTCACCACCGCCGCCGATGGTCGCCACTACGTGATGTCGGCCATGCTCGCCTATACCGGCGGCCCGGCCAACACCCTCGCCGAGGCGCTGCAGTGCCTCCGCACCAGCGCCGCCGCCGATGGCACCGCCCCTCGCGGCACCATCTACTTCATGGCCTCGACCGACTGGGCGCGCAGCGGCACGCGGGCGTGGCTCTTCCAGTCGGCGGTCGAGGCGCTGAACGAATTGGGCGTCCGCGGCGCGATCCAGCAGGGCGTGCTGCCCGCGAATAAGCCTGACGTCGCCGGCGCGGTCGTCGGCATCGCCGGCTTCAACTGGAAGGACTCGCAGAGCATCCTCCTGCCCGGCGCCTTCTGCGATCACCTGACCAGCTACGCGGGCGTCATGACCGGCGGCACGGGTCAGACGATGCTCAGCGAGTGGCTCCGCTACGGCGCGGCCGGATCCTCTGGCACGGTGACCGAGCCCTACGCCATCCCGGTGAAGTTCCCCTCGCCCTTCGTGCAGGTCTACTACGCGGCGGGCTGCTCGCTGGCCGAGGCCTTCTACCTGTCGATCCCGTCGCCCTATCAGCAGCTTCTCGTGGGCGATCCGCTCTGCCGGCCGTGGGCGAAAATCCCGCAGGTGCGCGTCGATGGGCTGAAGGATGGGCAGGTCGTAGCGAAGGCGGTGAAGCTCACGCCGACGTCATCGCATGTGGGCACGCCGGTGCGGTATGAGCTATTCGTGGACGGCATCCTGCGCGAGTCGTGCGGTGAGGGACAGACGTTGCCGCTCGATCCGAGGGGCCTGGCGGCGGGCGATCACGAGGCGCGGATCGTGGCCATTGCCGGCCCCCTCGAGACCACCGGCCGCCTGATCCTGCACTTCCGCGTCCTGTAGGGCGGGCATTTATGCCCGCCGCCCTGCCGCTTGACGCGGATGAGGGTGTCTGCTTCACTACTGAATAAGCCAGCTTCATCCGCAATATCCAGAGGTGCCGCGCCATGCAGGGCTATGGGTCACGTTTCATCGCCACTACCTTCGGGATACCCGCCTCCGCCCTCAACTACTGGGATCGGACGGGGCTGCTTAAGCCCTCGGTCCGCCCTGCCGCAGGGCGTGGGACCAAGCGGCTTTACTCCTTCCGCGACCTTGTGCAGATCCTCGTCGTCTCCCGCCTTCGGACCATGGACGTTAGCCTGCAGCGCATACGCAAGTGCCTCGACTTCCTCCGCAAGAAATTCCCGCACCTGGAGGCTCCCCTCGCCGAGGTATCCCTCGTCACTGACGGCGAGACGATCTTCCTGCTCACCGATGACCCCGACAAGGTCCTCGACACCCTCCGCCAGCAGCTCGTGTGGTCGGTGCCCATCGCGGCCTGGGTCAAGTCGGCGAGGGAGATCGTCGAGGCGGCGACTTCCCCGCGCACGGAGCGCGTGACCGTGGCCGGCCGTCGCTTCAACGTCACGATGGAGCAAGACCCTGAGGACGGCTGGTGGGTCGGCCTGGTGAAGGAACTGCCCGGCTGCGGCTCGCAGGGGACTACGCTGGAAGAGCTGCGCTACATGGTGGCCGACGCCATCCACGAGACCCTGATCGCCCGCGGAGATCTGCCCGATCATGCCCAAGCCGGCAAAGCGGCTGCCGTCTGATCTCCCTCGCGTTCGCGTGCTGCGGGCTGTCAAGCGGCTGGGCTTCGAGCTGGGCCGCGACAGTGGCGATCACTCGGTCTACAAGCACATCGACGACCCCGACCGCTTCATGGTCATACCCCGCCACTCCCGAGTGAAGCGACACTTACTGCAGAGCATCCTCAGCGGCGCCGGCGTGACCGAAGAGCAGTTCATGGCCGCGTACTAACCTCGCCCTGCTCACGGCTTCGGGTTAGTCACGCAGAAGCCCCCGATGCGCACCACGTTCCCATCCGACCTTTCCGAGCGCGGCACGACCCGCAGTCTTAGCACATGGTCCGCCCTCGGCAGTCCCGTCGCGAGCAGGAAGTTGCGCACGAAGTAGTTGTCCTTCGGCACCGTGCCCTTCGGCACCCAGCCCGGGTAGAGGTCCTGCGTCTGTTCTTTTCCCCCATCGATCGACCACGCGATCTGTCCTGCGTCCGTGGTGAGCATCAGGTATACCCCGACCGTGGTCGAGTTCATCGTCACCGTCATCGTCGCGCCCGGCTGCTCGGTCTCGTACATCTCGTCGAAGAACTTGCCCGTCCAGCCCGGCGGCGGGACGGCCTTCCATTCCCGGCTTACCTGCGCCGCCGCGATGGGCAGGAGCGTGGCCGTCGTGAACTCATCGCCGAAGAAGGGCGCCGGCACCGATGGCGTCGGCGTCGGATGATCGGCCAGCTTCGCCTGCTCCCGCAGCAGAGCGATGACCGCCTCCGCATAGATCGCATGCCCGCGCTGGTTCGGGTGGATGGCGTCGCCCGCGATGTCGGTCCACTTGCACTCGCCCGCGTCGATCTTCTCCTGCAGATGCGCCCGCAGATCGACCTCGGGGAAGCCGTAGTGGCGCGCCACTGGCTGGACCTTCTCGAGGTCGCGATCGCCCTTATCATTGCCCACGTACGCGAAGACGATGTCGGGCCGCTGCGGCTGATGGAGAAGCTGCTGGACCATCCCGTCCTCGGCCAGCCAGTTCGGCGGGTTGTCGCCGTACGAGTTCACGGCGTACTCGATGAAGACGAGGTCGGGGTGATGCGGGAGGATGTCGCGGCGCATGCGGAAGACCGTCTGCCACGGCGGCGTGCCGCCATACGCGCCGTCGACGTAGAGGATCTCGTTGCCGGGGTACTGCTTCTGCAGCCACTCGGCGCTCATGGCCGCCCACGAATGCCCCTCGGTCACCGACCCGCCGATGCCCATGACCACGACTGGCTGGCCGGCCTTGATCTTAGCGAAGAACTGGGACAGGTCGTGCGTAGGGACGTAGTTCGGCGCGGGCTTGTACGGATCGGCGGCGCACATCGCGACTAACATCATCGCAACGATCAGACAGATCGCAATCGTTGGGCTCATCGGTAAGGCCTCCGTATACCTAATCCTCCAACGAATCGAGCAACCCGTCCGGCACCGTCGCCGCATAGATGTGCGGCACGCCGGTCCGGTCGGAATTGAAGATCACCCACCGGCAGTCCGGGCTGAAGTACGGGTGCGCGTGCGTGTACTGCGGCGAACCCAGCGACTCGCCCGACTCGCACAGCACCCGGGTCCGCCCAGTGTTGATCGACCCCACGACGATGCCCACATCGCGCCAGGTGTCGCTCACCCAGAACCGCCCGTCGCGCGAGGCATTCGGGTGCATATAGGGATAGCCGCGTCCGACGACGGTCGGCGCGTCATCTCCGGGACGAATCTTGACGAGGGCGCCTTCCCGCCGCGCCTGCTCGACGCTATCCCACACGATCGCGACGAGCACTTCCCCAGTCGCGCCTATCCACGTCTGATGCCCCTGACACGGCCGCGTCCACGGCTTGCCCACCGGTAGCTGGCGGAAGTTGCCGCCCTCGGTGCCGATGAGGTAGAGCGTCGCCCACGGCTCGTCGACGAGCTTGAGCATCGTCCCCTCGTCGTCATAGAGCGCGCCGCGGTTGTGCTGGATGAGGAGGTCGCGCCCCTGCGACGGCTCGACCTGAACGTGGGCGTTGCAGAGGTCGTCGCCGCGCTCGTGGATGACGTCGAAGCGCAACTCCCCGAGGTCAAAGCGGAGAACGCCGAAGCGGTGTTCCTTCGTCTCACCCAGCCGCGCCGACGTGTAGAAGAACCGCCCATCCGGCGCGATGGCCCCGAGCGACTCGAACTGATCGGGCGCGCCCTCGAAGCGGAAGACCTTCTCCTCGAGCGTCGTCGTGTCGAAGCGCAGGATCTCCAGCACGCCCGCCTGCGGTCGCCGATCGCAGAAGAAGTAGCGCTGATCGAAGGACACCGCGCAGCCGAGGACCTCCTCCACATCCTCGGCGACGAGGCGCGTCTGCCGCGTGGCGAGGTCGGCCCGCCAGAGCTGCCACGGCCCGAGCGACACGTCCGCCTTCTGGTAGAACACGTACCGCGAGGCCGGGTCCATGTACGGGTTCTCGCAGTAGATGTTCGAGTGGATCGCCGGGGCGCTGGTCAGTTGGACGACATGCGAGCCCGACTCCGGATGGGTCTCGCGGTCGATGGCTTCGCCGATGGGTGTGCTCCTCGATCGCAGCCTTTTCCACCCGCCCTCAATAAGCTTTGATACTCGCGACTGTATCCGTGCCCTCAGGCCTTGTGGCGCAGGGGGTCGGATATGTAACTCTGTCATGTGTCACGCAAGCGTGACACATGCCGATGTTACCTATCGGAACCGCTCCAGGTGCTCCTTGTGCGCCGCAAGAAGATCGTCCGCCAGGGCCTCCGCCGTCGCCAGGTCCTTCACCGCCCGCTCGTACAACAAGGCCTCGACCATGAGGCCACGATCGCCCTTCACCGCCGCCTCGACCGTAAGCTCCACCCCGTACAGCGCCTCGACCGTCCAGGCCGTCACCGCGATCGGCATTTCCGGCAGCGCTATCGGCAGGCATCCCGCCCTCGCGGCGATCACCGGCATCTCCAGCACGAACCCCGCCGGCACGCCCGCCACCGTCTCGTTCGGCACGTTCATCGGGAAGATCGCCTGCTCGTCGAGGAGCAGCGACTTAACGATCGCCACCAGCGCCTCATGCTCGCCCAGCGTCCGCGTGAAGAGGCCGTCCTCGAGGGGCTCCTCGCCGCGCGACTGCCGCGCCATCTGCTCGTACCGGTCGTCGCCGCCATGGATGACGCCGAGGATGTCACCCTCATCCACGCCGAGGGTCATGCCGTAGTATTCGCCCGTCCCGAACCGCTCGGGGTAGAACTCCGTGATGTGGCGATCGAGCACCGCCGGGAACGCCCCGTGCGCGCGGTACATCTCCCACGCGAAGGGGTTGTCCTTCGGGTCGATATCCCCCAGCTTCGCGTTGATCGCCGGCCACAGGTCCTCGCCGTGGCGCGTGAAATGCGTGATCCACGTGAGGTGGTTCATGCCCAGGTAGAGCGACGAGATGTCCTCGTATGCGACCCCGACGATGCCGCACAGATATCGCAGCGTCCCCTGCACGCCGTGGCAGAGGCCCGTTACTCGCGCCGCCGTATGCTTGTTGACCGCCCGGCAGATGGCGGCCATGGGGTTCGAGTAGTTGAAGAAATACGCGTCCGGGCAGAGGCATGCGACGTCCTCGGCGATGTCGAGCATCGGCGGAATCTGGCGCATGGCCCGGCTGATCCCGCCCGCGCCGACCGTGTCGCCAACTGGTTGGAAGATGCCATGCTCGCGCGGCACCATGATGTCCGTCTCCCACGCCTTCCGCCCGCCGACCTGGATGGTCGTCGAGACAAAGGTCGCGCCGGGGAGGATGTCGCGGCGATCGGTGGACGCCTCGATCTTGATCGACGCACCCTTCCGCTCGACCATGCGCGAGACGAGGCCGTGGGCGACCTCAAGCGCCCCGGGGTCGATGTCCACGAGGCCGACGGTCCAGTCGCCCTCGAAGCCTGCCGCCAATAGGTCGGCCACCAGCCCGACCGTGAAGGATGCGCTACCCGCGCCGATCATCACCATCTTGCGTTCCATGGAAAACTCCTCCTGCCCATCGCGATGGCCGCGACCTTCGCGAAGTCGGCGGCGTATCCTCGTCACGCGCGGCATGATGTACCATGGAGCGGGCTTGCTGTAGGGCGGGGATTTATCCCCGCCGCGCAGTTGCACGAGGCACCCAAGGGCCGGCGGGGCGTAAAGCCCCGCCCTACAGCAAACAAAACGGGAGGCCTTCATGTTAGGCATCGCCTTGATGGCTGCGACGGTCCTGAGCTTCTCCGAACCCCTCGACGATTTCAGCATCGGCGCGACGTCGGGACGCGTGGACATGTTCTTCGGCGCGATGGGGTCCTGGGCCAACGAGCCGAGCACCGCATCCTTCGACCTCCCGCCCGATCCCGCTAACGGTGGCCGCTTCCTCAGCGCCGACCTCAAACCCGCCCCGGGCACCAACGGCTGCGGGCTCTACTTCCTCCTCGGCTGGCAGTATGGGCAGCACATAGCGTACCGCGACCTCCGCCGCTACAGCGACCTCCGCTTCCGCCTTCGCGGCAGGATCGCTCCCGGCGAGACTCTCTTCGTCGAAGTCGGCGATAAGCGTGGCCGCCTCACGCGCGTGAAGATTTCCCCACCCGCCGAGGAATGGTCCGAGCGCACGGTCAAGCTCGCGGACTTCAAGGGCGCGGACCTCTCGGCCATGAGCAAGGTCGCCTTCGTCCTCATACCGCCCACGGGATCGCAGCAGGCCGAGGCCGCCCGCCTCGACCTCGCCGACCTCGTCTTCCTCTGCACCGAGCCCGATCCCGCCAACCCCGATCAGCTTCTCGACCTCATGGAGCGTCGCGCCTGCGAATTCTTTGGCGACATGTTCCACCCGACGACCGGCCTCGTGCCCGACAACGCCTCCGCCCCGGGCTCCTCCAGCGTGGCGGCCATCGGCTTCGCCCTCGGAGCGCTGCCCATCGCGGTCAAGCACGGCGTCCTCTCCCCTGCCGAGGCCGTCGACCGCGCCGACCGATGCCTGCGCACCCTCCTCAACGCACCTCAGGGCGAGGGCCCCAACACCTGCGGCGCTCATGGTTTCTTCTATCACTTCCTCGGCACCGAGACCGGCCTCCGCGACGGCCCCTGCGAGCTATCGTCCATCGACTCGGCCCTCCTCCTCATCGGCGCGCTGACCTGCGGGCAGTACATGGCCCGCCTGCCCGGTGGCGAGCGCGTGCATCAGGAGGCAGACGAGCTTTACCGCCGCGTCGATTGGCCATGGTTCTTCGACAAGAACTCGCGCACGTTCTGGATGGGCTGGATGCCGGCCGAAGGCCCCGAGCCCGGTCGAGGGGCATCAGGCCACTACGCGCACTGGGACTACTACACCGACGAGGCGATGCTCATCTGCATGCTCGCCGTCGGCTCGCCGTCGCATCCGGTCGGCCCGGAATGTGCGTGGGCATGGAAACGCGAAATCGGCCACTACGGGACTCACACGTTGGTGGAATCCTGGTTCGGCTCCTTGTTCGCTTACTTTTTCTGCAGCCTGTGGATCGACCTGCGCGACCGCACCGATCGCCACCCGGTCATGCCGGTCAACTGGTGGGACAACGCGCGTGAGGCAGCCCTGGCGAATCGCGATTTCTGCGCAGCAGCGGACCCGCAGGGTCGCCCGGCCAACGCCGACCAGTTCGCGACCTACCGCAACGGCCGCTTCGGTCTGAGCGCGTGTGTGACGATGGGCGATCATCCGTGGGAGGAACACTACTTCGGCGACTACGGCGCGCCCCCCTGTGGCAACGCGGTAGGTCGCGTCAACCACGACGGCACGCTCTCACCCTACGGCGCGGCCATGTGCTTGCCGCTCTTCCATGTGAGCTCGCACAGCGAGCTCCAGGACAACCCGGCGCTCAAAGCCCTCTGGAGCTTCTGGACCGATTGCCCCAGGCTCTGGGGCGAGTATGGTTTCCGCGAAGGGGTCAACCTGGGGAGGGGGAAATCCCCGGCTGAGGCATGGTATGCGAGCGAGTACATCGACATCTGCCAGGGGCCGCTGCTGTTGGGCATCGAGAACTACCGCACCGGCTTCGTCTGGCAGATTACGAGCGAGAACCCTTATATCCGCGCCGCGCGCGACAAGCTCTTCAACCCGCCGCGGGCCCGCTAACGAGCTGTCATCCTGAGGAAGCAACGGTCTGTGTTGCTGACGAAGGATCTCCTTTTGGCAGGTGAAATCTGCGCGCCGCGTCGCTGGGGAACAAACGACAAGAGCAGATCCTTCGGTCGGCCAAAGGCGCCTTCCTCAGGATGACATGCAAAGGCGCGCGGCGGTTGCCTTTCGGAGGGGCCGCATACGATGGAGCACGCCGTGCGTGCTCGATCGAATCCGGCNNATAAAGCCCCGCCCTACAGAAAGGCTACCTTTCGAGGACGTCCGGGTTCGCGCAGAACTTCGGCGCCGGGCCGCCCTCCAGATACGCGAACGTCTCGATCAGGTTCTGCGCCACCTGCAACCCCACCCGCTCGATGATCTCCTTCGCGTTGTGGGCGTTGTGCGGCGTGAAGACGCAGTTCTCCAGCTTCAGTAGCGGATCGTCCGGCGACGGTGGTTCGTGCACGAGCACATCCAGCCCCGCCCCGGCGATGCGCTTCTCCACGAGCGCCTCATACAGCGCGTCCTGGTCGACCAGCCCGCCCCGCGCGGTGTTGATGAGGTAGGCCGTCGGCTTCATGAGGCCGATCTCGCGCTTGCCTATCATCCCGCGCGTATGGCTCGTCAGCGGCGCATGGATCGACACGAAGTCGGCCTCGCGCAGCAACTCGTCGAGGCCCACGTACCGCACCCCAAGCTCCTCGGCGTCGGCCCGCGGGTAGGGGTCGAAGGCGAGGACCTGCATGTTGAAGCCCCTCGCCCGCCGGGCCATGGCCATGCCGATGGCGCCGGTGCCGATGAGGCCGAGGGTCTTCCCCCACACGAGAGGGCCCTGGATCTCCTGCCACTTCCCCGCCCGGACGGCGCGGTCGGCCTCGCACACCCGCCGCGCAACGGCGAGCATGTGCGCGAAGGCCATGTCGGCGACGGAGTCGACGATGATGCCCGGCGTGTTGGTGACGATGACGCCCAGTCGCGCGGCCGCGGCGAGGTCGACGGAGTCGGTGCCCACGCCATGCCTCGCGACGGCGCGGAGGGTCGGAGCCGCGCTCATGACCCGCTCATTGAAGGGGTCATTGCCCGCCACCGCCGCCTCGAAGCCCTCGAGCGCGGGAATGAGTTCATCCTCGGGCAGCGGGCCGGGACGCTTGTAGTCCACCACGTCAAACCCGGCCTCGACCAGCTTGTTCCGGCCGGGGACGTTGCCCATGAACACGCCTGCGAGCACCAGTATTCGCGCCATGTGTCTGAGTTCGCTCCTCGAACTCTTAGCCCTTGAGTTCGGCCAGCGCCGCTTTGCCCGCGCTGTGGATGAAGGCGAGGTCGCTGCTGTAGGCGAGGAACTTCGCCCCCGCGGCCAGCCACTTCTTCGCGCCGGGCATGTCGAAGACGTGCATCCCCGGGGCGACGCCGCAATCCTTCGCGGTCTGGACGATGTCGTCCATCGCCTTGAGCACGGCCGGATGATCGAGCCCGCCGGGGTAGCCCATGCTCAGTGAGAGGTCGTTTGGCCCAATGAACAGCGCGTCGACGCCGGGCACGGAGAGGATTTCCTGCCGGTTGTCGAGGCCCTTCTGGGTCTCGATCTGCACCGCGAGGACGAGGTTCTCGTTGGCCCAGGTGACTAGCTCGGGCGTGGGCGGCGGGTCATAATCGCTATGCCCGGCGACGGTGCCGAGCCCGCGGATGCCCACGGGCGGATACTTGATCGTGTCGACGATCGCGCGGCAGGTATCGCCGTCCTCGATGCGCGGGATGAGGAGGCCGTTGGCGCCGAGGTCGAGGTAGCGGTTGAGCCACTGCCCCTCGAAGGCGGGGGCGCGGATGATGACGGCGAGGCCGATGTCACGCCCGGCGCGGATCATCCACGCGCAGGTCTCGATACCGGCGAGGCTATGCTCGGTGTCGATGATGATGAAGTCGAAGCCGGCGGCCTTGACCGTGCGGCAGATACCGGGGCTGAAGCTCTCGGCGATCATGGTGCCGAAGACGGTCTCACCCGCGCGCATGCGGGCGGCAAGTGACGAGGTGCTCAAAGCGATCCCTCCTGAGTTCGCTCAGCGAACTCCCGGAAAGCTGTTGGCCCTGGTCTAGAGGGCGCGAAACCTATTCCCCTTCGCCGGGGCAGACCGATCCTTCACTGGGGCAGATCGCCCCTTCACCAGGCCCGATCTGCAAAGGCCTACCGCACCCAGTTCTCGACTATCAGATCCGGCACTCGGCCGAAATCCGCGTCGTCAGTGACGAGGATGAGGCCGTGCTCAAGGGCCGTTGCTGCTATCCAGGCGTCGTTGCGGGATCTGGGCTTCAGGTAAGCGCGCACACGGCCGTATCGATCCGCGAGGCTGGAGTTCACCGGGAGGATCTTCAGCCGCCCAAGCACGACTCGCGCCATCTGGAGTTCGCGCTCGCGTGCATCGGCAGGCAGCCTGTAGATGCCCGCGAGCAGCTCACCCTCGGCAATGACGGACGTGTAGGCGGGCGTCAGCTGGGTTAGCGAATCAAGACGGGAACGGGCCTTCGGGTGGCCGCCCATGAGGTGGATGAGAATGCTGGTGTCGATCAGGTACATCCGTCAGCTTCTCGGTCTTCCCTGCGGATTTCGCGGACGGCCTCCAGAAGCGCCTCTGCCTCCTCGTGGGTGAGGAGGCCGACGCACTCTCTCAGCGCGCCGATCGTTCCCTTCGGGTAGCGCTTCGGAGGGACCTCGGCCTTCGCCACGCGTTTCTTCATGGGTTTGCTGGGCGGGCGTCCAGCCCGCTTTGTCTCGCTCATGACTTCACCTCAAGCCTTCCCCACGAACTCTATTCCCCGTGCCATGCCGAGTCAATCGCCAGGGCGCTAGATCCAGAATATCCCGTTATTCGTATGGTGCGTCGCCCAGTCCAGGAACAGCCAAACGGCGTTGCACGTGAACTGCCCCAGGATCAGCCCCAGGAANNCCCGCCATACCGCAGCACCAGCGCCTTCGTCGCCCACGCGATCAGGCACGTGAACCAGATGGCGTCCATCAGCCACGTCCCGCCCACCACCAGCCCCAGCGGATGCAGCGGCCAGCTCGCATACCGGAACCGCGCCGCCGTCAGCAGCAGATACGTCCCCAGCCCCAGCCCCGTCAGCCCCCAGCCCGGCCAGTTCACCTGCGTCGGC
>PMZA01000488.1 GCA_003170595.1 Armatimonadota bacterium | reverse complement strand
GCCACCACAGATCCTTCGCGGGTGAGCGCCCCCTTCGCTGATGAGTCTTGCGCTCAGGATGACGGCTAAGGGCGGACAAGCCGGGCCGGCTAGGGGACCTGCCGCACAAGACGCGGCACCCTATTCGGCCCCTCCCCAAGCCAGAGCCGAGCGCGTCAGTGGACCTCTGGGCCGAGGTGCCAGTGGCCGGCGTCGTAGAGGAGTTCGGCGATGACGACGCGCTCGTTCGGCGTTGAGTTGGGGCGGTGGAAGCTCGTGTACAGCTTGCCGTCGAAACCGCGAAAGACGCAGTTGTGCCCGCCATCGTGGCCGATGACAGAGCCCTCGGATTGCGTGTACGGCCCGAGCAGATTGTCCGCCACCGCGTAGCCCGTGCAGTATCCATCGTAGTCGTTGAAGCTCGACCAGAACAGGAAGTACTTGCCGTCCCGCACGACCATCATTGGGCCGTCGATGACATTGTTGCACCACGCCGTGCTGCGTCCGCGAAAGAGGAAGTGGCGCTCGCCGACGAGGTGCGAGTAGTCCGGCGCGGCGCGCTGCGCCCACATCTCCCCTATCTCGACTTGCACCCACTCGTGGACGAAGATCAGCCAGTCGGAGCCGTCGGCGTCGCGGAAAAGATGGCCGTCGAGGCACTCCCACTCGGGCGGGGTGAGCGGGTGGTCGGAGAGATTGTGGAAGGGGCCGAGAGGTGAGTCGCTCACGGCGATGCCTGAGCCTCGGCGGGTGGCGTCGGTCTTGCCCGAATAGACGAGGTAGAACCGACCGTCGCGCTCGTACATCTCAGGCGCCCAGAACTGGTAGGCGGCCCAGGTGCGGGAGTTATCTGGCGATAACACCTGACCGCGAAGGGTCCAGTGGACGAGGTCGGGCGAGGTGTATACCTCGAAGCCGCCGCCGTCCTTGCCCCAGGTGTCGCCGGTGGTGCCAAGGAGATAGTAGACGCCGGCGTGAGGCAGGATGAAGGGATCGCGCATGTGGATGTCGGAGCCGAGCAAGGTCGTGGCGCCTCCCGGTGGAGCGGCGGTAACGGCGAGGATCGCGAGCAGGTAAGCGGTCATAGTGAACGGTCGTTCATCCGCTAGCGGGAGTGCTTGGTGCGGGCGATGATGTGATCCTGCATCTCACGGTCGAGGAGGATGAACTGCTGGCTGAAACCCGAGACGCGGACGCAGAGATTGCGGTAGCGATCGGGGTCGCTCTGGGCCGCGCGAAGGGTGTCCGCGCTCACGACGTTGATCTGAAGCTGGCCGACGCCGGCGCGAAAGGCGGTCATGAGAAGATCAGTGAAGGCCTCGCGGCCCGCGCCCTCGAGGAGCGAGGGATGAGCCTCGAGGATGGCTGAACTGCTGGCCGCGGCTTTGTAGTGAGGAATACGGCTGAGGGAGTTGATGACTGCGGTGAAGCCGGCGCGGTCGCGGCCCTGATTCGGCGAGAGGCTGTAGGCGAGGGGATCGCGCGCGTGGCGCCCCTCGGGCGAGGCGCCGGTCGATTTGCCGAAGGGCAGGTGGAGCGTGAAGGTGAAGACGTGGCAGTGGAAGCTGCCACCGTGGATGGTGCGATAGGAGCCGAGGAGGTCGCAATACTGGTGGGTGAGGTCGGCCGCGAAGGTGTCGGGCATCAGGTCGTCATTGCCATACTTGGGCAGGCGATTGCGCAGGAAGAGGCAGACATCGTCGTGACCGGCGAAGTCGGTGCGCAGCATGTCGAGCATGTCGGCCGGTGAGATGCGCCCCTCGTCGAAGACAGCGACCTTCAGGGCGGCCAGGCTGTCGGCGACGTTGGGCAGGCCCATCGCCGCGCTCTCGTGATAGTTGTAACGGGCGCCGCCCTCGATGATGTCCTCGCCGCGGGCGATGCAATCCTCGGTGAGCAGCGAGAGGAAGGGCAGGCGGTACTGGCCCTCGTGGGCGATCTCGGCGCAGTTGGATCCGTAGACCGAGAGGTCGGCGAAATACTTGAGCTGCGCGGCATAGGCGGCGAGGACGTCGTCCATCGAGGTGAAGCCGGCGAGGGTGCCGGTGGGCGGGCCGACCTGGGCGTCGTCGAGAAGGTCGCGGCCGTCGTTGAGGGCGAGTTCGAGGCACTTGGCGAGGTTGATCCAGTTGCTCACCGCGTGGGGATTCGCGCGGCCGGGGATGGTGATCTCGATGCAGCCGATGGGCGCGTAGTCGCGAGCGTCCTCGGCCGGGATGCCCTTGTCGAGAAGGGCGGGGAGGAGGGCCTCGTCGTTGAAGAAGAACGGGATGCCTCCCCCGCGAGCGATGAGGTCGACGCAGCGGCTGATGAACGGGCGCGAGCTGTCGGCATGAACGCGCGCGGAAAGGCAGCGGACGAAGCCGAGGCCCTCGGTGACGTCGAGGACGAGGAAGCTGAGGGGATTGGTGGCGTCGGCGCCGTCGGGAGTGACGCCGCCGATGGTCATCTGCTGGACGTCGTAGGGCTGGTAGAGCTTGATCCACAAGGCGGCGAGGAGGTCGGCGGCCTCGTCATCGGTGATGCGGCCGGCGGCGAGATCGGCCTCGAGATAGGGCCAGAGGAACTGGTCCACGCGGCCGAGGCTGTTGGCGTTCACGCCATCCTCGAGGCACGTGATCATGTGGGCGAACCACAGCGACTGCAGCGCCTCGCGGAAGGTGCGGGCCGGGCGGGCCGGGACCTGATCGCAGACGTCAGCGAGGGCGAGCCAGTCGTCGCGCTCGGCGAGGTCGATGGAGGAGGCGGCGAGTTCGCGGGCGAGGGCTGCGTGACGTGCGCCGAGGGTCATGCCCGCATCGCAAAGCTTGAGCCAGCCGAGGAGGTTGGCGCGGCGATGGGCGGCGTCGGGCTGGGTGAGAGGCAGGGCGGCGAGGGCGGCCTCGACCTCGGCGCGAAGGCCCTCGAAGCCGAGGCGGAGGATCTTCTCGTAGGCTCGGATGCTGTGATTGAGGTCGGTTCCCCAGATGGCGATGACGCCGTGATCCTGGGCGCGATTGACCTCAGGCGGATGAGGCGCGACTCCGGTGAGGGACTGGTAGGCGAAGGGGCGCGTCTCGATCCAGGCGATGAGCTTCTCTTTCTGCTCAGCGGAGAGACGGCTTTCGGCGGCGACGCGGTCGCAGAAGTCGGGCGGGATCCAGCCGAAATTGATGAGTTCGCCGCCGTTGCCATGCTCGCCGGCGAGGAGCTCTCCGGGGAAGATGCGCGCGGGCCAGTTGGCGACGACGTTGGCGAGGGCGGTCGCGCTGCGGAGAGAAAGGCTCTGACCCTCGGCCGCCATCCAGCCCTCCATGTAGAAGTAAGCGCGGAGAGGCGCGTCCTGGAAGAGGTCAGCAGGCTGGGCGAGAACTCGCTCGCGCAGGGCGTCGATGCGCGGGGACGGCTGGTACCTGCTGGTTAGCGATGGTTCGTCAACGTGTTGGGCCATGGTCGTGTGTCCTCAGCGGGCGATTATGGCAGGAGACGCGTAACGTTACAACATGGCCTCAGGGGACGCGGCCGGTATGAACGGCGGCGACGCCGAGGCCGCAGTAGGTGATGCGGACGTCGAGGAGGCCGGCGTCGGTCATGACGGCGGCGAGGTCGGGGGCGCTGATGACCCGCTCCACGGACTCAGCGAGGAACCAGTAGGCGTTGCGGTCGATGAGGCGGCCGAGGCGCGGGATGATGGTGCGGAGGTAGAAGTGATAGATGGGGCGCAGGCGGCCCGGGGGCTGGGTGAAATCGAGATTGGCGATGATGCTGCCTGGGCGGACGACGCGGGCGATCTCGCTGAACATGCGCAGCGGCGAGGCCACATCGCGCGCTGAGAAGCCGATCATCGCCGCGTCGAAGGAGGCGTCGGCGAAGGGAAGATTGAGGGCATCGCCGACCACGACCGGAACGGAAGGTACTCGCTCGACGAGGCGGCGGAGCATGGCATCGCAGCCGTCTACGCCGACGACCTTCACCCCTCGCGCGACGGCGCGGCGAGCGAGAGCGCCGGTGCCGGCGCAGACATCGAGGACAAGCTGGCCGGGCTGGAGGTTCATCTCGCGGAGGAGGACGCGGCGGGTGACGCGGTGGATGCCGAAGCTGAGGAGGTCGTTGAAGAAGTCGTAGCGGGTGGCGATGCGGGCAAACATGTCGCACATGCCAGCGCGGCTGACCTCGACGTGAAGCGGGTCCTCTTTGCGATCGCGCGGCATGACGCGGGAAGGCTAACACGGCCTTCACCGGCGGGCAAGGAAGGCAGTGGTGCGGGAATCGCAGAGGTAGGGCAAAGCGGGGGTGTGGTAAGATGAGAGCGTTAGGGATAGGCACGACCCACGGAGAGCCATGGCCATGGAAGACGGCTCAAAGCATCGATATACGGAGCCGGCGCCTACCTTTGAACGCGCCGGTATCATCCACGCTGCGCTCGCGGGGGCGCTATGGATTCTCGCCGTGCGAGTGGTCGTAGCCTGCGGGCATAGCTACCTGCACACACCTACGTTTCACGGGGTGATGGGCGCGATCGCCGGCAGCATCCTCTTGCTCTTCGCCGTGGGAGTCGTCGCGACGATCGTCGGGCGGCTTCATCGCGCAAGCATGCTGGATCGCATCCTCGGCAGTGTCGCGGCAGGCGTGGCCACTACCATCGTCGCCGCCGTCGGAGTTACCGGGCCCGACACCTGGTACGCCGGCCTCTTCGTCCCCATCGTCGCGTGGCAACTGGTGATCGAGTTCACCGCGGCCGTCTTCGTCGTCGCCTGCGTGGCGGCGTGGCTGCGGGAGAAGGATGCGGTGGCGGACGCTGAGTGATGGGCTTAAGATGACCCCGTCATGAGCCGAGAGAAGGTCCGCAAGTCTGAGCAGCCCGCTGCACGAATTCGCGCGCAGAGAATCGCGCAAGCCCTGCGTGAAGTGTTGCCCGCTGAAGCCGTACTCGACAAGCCGTGGGAGCTTGAGGTCTACGGCTACGACGCCACTCTTCAGCATGAACGCCCCGAAGTCGTTGTGCTTCCGACCACCACCGAAGAAGTCGCCGCTGCCGTAAGGGTATGCCGGCGGCTGGGCGTCGTCGTCACGCCGAGAGGATGCGCCACGTCGTTGTCGGGCGGGCCGGTGCCGTGGCGGGGCGGCGCGGTCGTGAGCCTCACGCGCATGAACCGCATCTTCGAGATCGACCAGGCTCAGATGCGGGCGGTCGTGCAGCCCGGGGTCATCAATGCCGAGCTGAACACCGCGGCGCGGAAGGTCGGCCTCGCATATGCTCCGGACCCGGCGAGTCAGACGGCGTGCAGCGTTGGCGGGAACGTGGCCGAGAACGCGGGCGGGCCGCACGGGGTGAAGTACGGCGTGACCAAGGACTACGTGCTGGGGTTGGAGGTCGCCCTGCCCTCGGGAGACGTGGTCAGACTCGGCGGCAAGCAGATCAAGAACGTCACGGGCTACAACCTG
>PMZA01000146.1 GCA_003170595.1 Armatimonadota bacterium | reverse complement strand
CTACTGGCAGAAGCTGCCCACGGCCTACCTACCGCTGATCGGCGTGGGCATCGGTGTCGTCCTCATGTGCTTCGCCAGCCTAGGCAACTGGGCCTCGATGCGCGGGCGCCTGAAGCACTGCAACTCCCAGATCGGCAAGGCCAAGACTGTCATTGACCAGCAGCGTCGGCGCATCGCCGACCTTGAGGAATCCCTCGCCAACTTCCGCCGCCCCAAGGTCGTCGAGGAGCCGGCGGCTGAGACCGCCCCGGTCGAGGAAGCCAAGCCTGCCGCCGAGTCGCTGGGCGACGACGACGAGGTCATCTAGCCCCCCACTTTACGCCCCGACGGTTTTGTGGTTACTTACTCCTCGTCCGCGGTCCCGGTGGGGCCGTTTCTGTCCCCGTCTGTTGAGGATCTGTGCTTCTCCTGGAGGAGTCTCTGCGTGGATAGCCGGGACCTGCACGCCTGGCTCGTGCTCAACGCCAGCGGTCTGTCGCTCGACCGCCAGATGTGCCTGCTGGATACCTTCGGGTCTCCGGCCTCGGCTCTGGCGGCTGAGGACGCGGCCTTGACGGCCTTGGCAGGCTTCACGGTCCTCCACGTGCAGAAGCTCCGCAACGCCCAGGCCGGCATCGACGCGGCGGCCCTCGAGCGCAAGCTTGGTGACCTCGGCGCCACCGTTTTGCCGATCAAGGATACTGCCTATCCGCAGGCTCTGCGCGAGATACCCAGCCCGCCTCCGCTGCTCTTCGTCCGCGGCGACCTGCCCGGGGACGACAGCCCCGCCGTGGCCATCGTCGGGACGCGCAAGTGCACGCCCTACGGCCGTCAGGTGGCCCGCAAGCTGGGCTACGACCTCGCCGCCCGAGGGGTAGTGGTGGTCAGTGGGATGGCGTTGGGGATCGACGGTGAGGCCCACCAGGGCGCTCTGGACGCCGGCGGTCGCACGGTAGCAGTTCTCGGTTGTGGGGTAGACATAACCTATCCTCCCCAGCACGAGGATCTCGCCAACAACATCGCTGCCAGCGGTGCGATCGTCAGCGAGTTTCCCTTCGGGACCGAGCCCGCCAAGTACACTTTTCCACAGCGCAACCGTATCATCAGCGGCCTTTCGCTCGGCGTGGTAGTCATCGACGCTCCGACCAAGAGTGGCGCCCTCATCACGGCCGGTCTGGCCGGCGATCAGGGGCGCACAGTCTTCGCCGTCCCGGGCGACATTACCCGCCCGGAGAGTCGCGGCGCCAACCTTCTGATCCGAGATGGCGCGGTTTTGGTACAATCGGCCGAGGATATACTCGAGGAGCTAAACCTCTCGCCCGCGGCGATGATCGGCAAGCCCGGCGTCGCCGGCGCTCCGAGTCTGCCCCCCGAGGAAGCCGCGGCCTTCCAGGCGCTGGCGGGTGGGGTCTTGACGGTGGATGATCTTGTGGCCGCGACGACCCTCGACGCCCCCAAGGTGATGGCCGCCCTGATGCTTCTGGAAATGAAGGGTCTTGTCCGGCGCTTCGGCGGCGGCTCGTATGGCCGGGCGGAGAACTGAGGCTACCCCGGGTTGGCGCCGCCAGCACACAGATTGAAGTGGAGGACGCTGTTAGTGGCTAAGAGTCACAAGTTGGCAATCATAGTGGAGTCCCCGACCAAGACCCGGACCCTGTCCCGGTTCCTGGGCGATGAATACACGCTGCTGGCGACCAGCGGCCATATCCGCGACCTCCCCGAGAGTGGGCTGGCGGTCGACGTGGCCGATGACTTCCGCCCGACCTACGAGGTCATCCCCGCCAAGCGCGCGGCGCTCACTAAGCTCAAGGCCGGGATCAAGGGCGCCTCCCACGTATACCTGGCTTGCGATCCGGATCGCGAGGGCGAGGCCATCGCCTGGCACGTCGCCGAGATCCTCGAACTTGCCCCCGGGCTCGCCTCGCGAATCGAGTTCAACGAGATCACCGAACGAGCGGTGCGCGCCGCCCTCCAGTCCCCGCGCGAGATCGACGTCAACCGCGTCAACGCCCAGCAAGCGCGTCGCATCCTCGACCGCATCGTCGGCTACCAGCTCAGCCCGGTGCTGCAGCAGCGACTCGGCGGCCGCGGTCGCTCGGGTGGCCTGAGCGCCGGCCGCGTCCAGTCGGCGGCCCTGCGCATCGTCGTCGAACGGGAGCGCGAGCGGGTGGCCTTCGTGCCGCTGGAGTTCTGGCGCGTGCGTGCCATCCTGCGCCCCCTCGATCGAGATGAGCGCTTCGAAGCCGAGGTCCAGCGGCGCGACGGCGAGAAGATCGTCATCGCCAACGAGGCCGAGGCCACGGACGTCGTGACCCAACTTCGCGACGCCGAGTACGTCGTCGCCAAGGTAACGAAGACCGAAGTCAAGGAGAAGCCCCAGCCGCCCTTCCGCACGAGCACCCTCCAGCGCGCCGCTGCGTCCACTTTGGGCTTCTCCAGCGCCATGACGATGAGCGTCGCCCAGCAGCTCTACGAGGGCATCGAGATGGGGGAGGGGCCAACCGGCCTCATCACCTACATGCGTACCGACTCGACCCGCATCGCCGACGAGGCTCGCACGGCCGCCGTCGACTTCGTGAAGGGCGCCTTCGGCGAGGATTACGTCGGCCCCGGCGCGAAGGGCAAGGCCGCCAAGGGCGCCCAGGATGCCCATGAGGCCATCCGCCCGTCCCATGTCGAGCTTACGCCGGATCAGGCCGCGGCCTACCTCACCCCGCAGCAGCTCAAGCTCTACCGCCTCATCTGGCAGCGCTTCGTGGCTTCGCAGATGGCGCCGGCCGTGTATGACCAGACCCGCGTCGACATCACCGCCGGCGCCTATCAGCTACGCGCTACGAGCAGAATCCTCCGCTTCCCGGGCTGGCGCGCTGTCTACGGCGCCGAAGCGCCCGACGATGAGGCTCAGGACCCCGGGGCCGAGCAGGACAAGAACGGCAACGGCGACGATGGGAAGCCCGCCGGCAACGGCAAAGGTAAGGGCGATGGCAGCGCCGGTTCCAACGGCGACGCCGAGGAGATGACCAAGGAATTCCTGCCCGACCTCACCCCTCAGGAGAAGCTGCTCCTCGTCGACCTCAAGTCGTCCCGGCACTTCACCCAGCCGCCCCCGCGCTTCACCCAGGGCACTCTCGTCGCCGAGCTTGAGCGCTACGGCATCGGCCGCCCAAGCACCTACGCGCCCACCATCGAGACCCTCCGCACCCGCAACTACATCGAGATGGAGCGCCGCGCTATCGCCCCCACCGCCACTGGCATCGCCGTCTACGATTACTTGATGGAGTACTTCCCCCACATCATGGACCTCGAGTTCACGGCCAAGATGGAGGAGAGCCTCGACTCGGTCGAGAGTGGCGAGGCCGACTGGGTCCACGTCTTGCACGAGTTCTACGACCAGTTCGTCAAGTGGCTCGACGACGCCAAGACCGCCGAGCCGCGCGTGCTCGAGGGCGAGGTCTGCCCCGAATGTGGCAGCCGCCTCGTCGAGCGGTTCTCGCGCTACGGCCGCTTCGCCAGTTGCGAGAAGTACCCCGAGTGCAAGTTCTCGCGGGACCTGGGCTGGCGGATGGAGGAGAAGTGTCCCGTCTGCGAGCAGCCCCTCGAGATGGTCCTCACTCGCGAGGGCTCGCTGACGGTCAAGTGTTCGAGCCCTACGTGCGACTACGTCCGCGAAGCCTCCGAGCCCGAAGGCGAGGGTGAGGCCGAGGGCGAAGTTGAAGCTCCCAAGTGCCCAGAATGTGGTGCTGATATGGTCCAGCGGATGAGCAAGCGCGGCCCCTTCTGGGGCTGCTCTAAGTACCCGGAATGCACCGGCACCGAGCGGATGAAGACGCCGGCCAAGAAGAAGTCAGCCGAAGCCCCCGCCCTCGCCGAGGGTGAGGAAGCCCCCAAGTGCCCCGAATGTGGCGCCGATCTGACCCTCCGCAGCAGCCGCTTCGGCAAGTTCTGGGGATGCTCGCGCTACCCGGAGTGCAAGTTCCTCCGCCCGCTCGAGGGCGAGGCCAAGGCGAAGAAGCCCACCGTCAAGACCGAACTCAAGTGCGCCGACTGCGGCAAGCAGCTTATCGTCCGGTGGGGCAAGCGCGGGCCGTTCCTGGGCTGCTCGGGCTATCCGAAGTGCAAGCAGACGCGCGACCTAACGGATGAGGAGAAGGCGCAGTACGTGCCGGCCGAGACCACGGATCAGGACGGCGCCGATGACGCCTGACGAGCAGGGCGCGCCCGTCGATCCGGCCTCGTCCGAGGACAGCCGGCCCGACTGGGCCGCGCTCCTGGCTGTGGCCGCCGTCTCGATGATGGTCCTGGCCCTCGAAGTGGCCCTTACCCGCGCCTTCTCGGTGCTGCTCAGGTTCCACTACGTCTTCCTGGCCGTGTCGCTGGCGGTATGCGGCCTCGGCTTCGGCGGCCTCATCGACCACTTCCTTCGCCGCAAGGCTGCCCAGCCGGTGATGGGGCTCGCCGCGGTAGGAGCTGCACTCCTGGCGCCTGCTGGCGTCGTGGCGCTCTTCGCGACGCCTCTCTCTGCCCACCTCACCTCGCTGTGGGTCATCTCCCTCTGCTGCGTCCCAGGCTTCACGGCCGCCGGTGTCTTTCTCAGCCGCGCCTTCTCGGTCTGGGGCAAGCATAGCGGCCTGCTCTACTTCGCCGACTTGACCGGCGCCGCGCTATCCGCCGCCGGGGTCATCGTTCTCCTGCAGTTCGGCGGCGCGGTTAACGCGGCCTTCTGGTGCTCATCCCTTGCAGCTTTCGGGGCGGCGTTGGCCTGGCGACGACTGCCCTTCGCCGTAGCATCCGTGGCTCTCGGCTGCGCCCTGGTCGCGGTCGGGCTGGTGAATGTCCGCACGCACCAGTTCGACCTGCCGGCCCTTCGCCTCGCCAACGATCCCCTCGCCAAGCCGCTCTATCAGGAACTCGGCGACCCCAAGAGTGGCGCCCGCATCGTCCATTCGTACTGGAATTCCTTCGCCCGCACCGACGTCGTGGCCTATGCCGAGCCCGACGGCCATCTCGATCCCGACGCCGACCTGTACCTCTATACCGACGGCGAGGTCCCGACGAACATCATCCGCTGGCGCGGCGACCTCCGCGAGTATGCCTCCCGCTACCGCGACTTCATCGGCTTCTACCCCTTCCGCATGATCCGCCCGGAGAAGGCGATGCTCATCGGCCCCGGCGGCGGGCTGGACGTGTGGCTGGCGCTCCTGGTCGGCGCGAAGAAGATCGACGGCGCCGAGATCAACCCCTCCATCCCCGACATCGTCCGCTCCTACCGCGACTTCGCCGGCCCGGTCTACGATTTTCAGGGTGTCAATATACGCGTGCAGGAGGGGCGCAGCTTCCTCCGCAGCACCCCTGACCGCTACGACATCATCTACATGGCCCTCACCAAGACCGCCACGACCGCCACGACGAGCATGGCCCTCGTCGAGAGCTACGTCCACACCATCGAGGCCTTCCGCGACTATCGCAGCCACCTCAGCGATCGCGGCGCCGTGGCCTTCGTGTGCCAGTCGACCTGGGTGCTCATGCGCCAGTTCATGACCGCCCTCTCCGCCCTCGAGGCCGACGGGATGAAGCGCGACGACGCCCTCCGGTGCATCGGCATGATGTCGGTGCCGCCCACCATGTACGGCACGGGCCCCTACCGCCACCTGATCCTGATGTTCCGCCAGCCTCAGTCGCCCGCCCGCTGGCAGGAGTTGGCCAAGCAGGCGGTTGGCTCCAACCTCGTGCCCGTCTACTTCCCGGGCGTCTATGAGCCCAAGCCCTTCGACGCCCTCCGCGATCCGAAGCTAACGCCGACGGCCTTCGTCCGCTTCGCCGACGCCCAGTGGTTCGGCCCCGGCCAGCGCGGCCTCGATTTTGGCCCCTGCCCCGACGACCGCCCCTTCGTGGTGGACCTCACCTTCGGCGTGCCGGTAGCGCTGCGCGGGTTCCTGACCGGCACTGGTGTGCTGCTGATCGTCCTCTTCGCGCTGGCGGTCGGGCTGGTGGAGCCCCTGCGCACGCCCTTGCGCAACCGCCTCTGGCTGCTCTATTTCGCGGGCCTCGGCGTGGGCTTCATGCTCGTCGAGATCGTGCTGATCCAGACCTTCACCCTCTACTTGGGCTATCCGGTGCTCAGCCTCGCGACGGTTCTTTTCGGCATCCTCCTCGGCGCCAGCCTCGGCAGCCTCCTCAGTCAGCGCTGCCCGACGGGCCGCTGCGGAAGGCTGGTGCCGATGGTAGTTCTCGCCCTCATCGTCCTCACGCTCATCGTCCTGGCGGTCGCGCCGGCGATGTTCAACGCGACGCTGGCCTGGGATGTGCGGCTGCGCAGCCTCCTCACGCTGGCCTGCGTGGTGCCGGTGGGAATGCTGCTGGGAGTGCCCTTCCCGTCCGGGGTGCGGCTGGCTGTCGACGCGATGGGCGCCCCGGTGGTCCCGTGGCTATGGGCGATCAACGGCGTTGCATCGGTGATTGGATCATCGGCCGCCATGGCTGTCGCCAAGCTCGCCGGATTCCACTGGACCGCTATCCTCGGGCTTGGGATTTATCTAGTGGCGGCGAGTATCCTTTTGGTGCAGAATAGGGAATAGCTGGGGGGAAGGGGTGGACTAGAGACAATGTCAGAGCGAAAGGGTATTCACGAGATTGATGAATTGCAGCGACAGCAGAATGCTCGCCTGTTGTCGAACCAGTTGGAAACCAGCATGCGCGAAATGGAGCGCTGGACTGAGGAGGAGTGCAAGCGCCTCAAGATGAACAGCGCCATGGGGGCGGCCGTCGACAAGGCTTGGAAGAAGGTCATCTCCAAGGCGAGGAAGTACCTTGTTCTCTCACGCCACACGCCCATGGAGAAGCGCTTCCTGAAGATGATGCTCAAGCTCGCGATAGCGGAGAGTCCGGGGCTGATCAAGAACGTGGAGGACGTGGCCCGCTACCTGAGCCGCGACTACCCCTTTGAGTGGCTCATCTCGCCCTGCACGCGCCTGGCGCGGGCCGAGGGCCGGGTCTCGCTCATCAGCCTGGGGGAAAGCGAGTTCGGCGAGACACCCTACGCCGGCCAGTTCTCCTTCATGCTCTACCACGCGCGGCAGTACGCCATCAAGAACGTGTCCGACAGCAACGAGGTCTACTCCCACGCCCTCTTCTGGGAGCAGCGCGCTTTCTTCGGCAACCGTGACCCGCAGAGGCGGCAACAGCTAGGCCTCCACAAGCAGGCGATGCAGCGGCAGAACGCCAAGGACGTCGTGACCGAGCCTGAAAAGGCGGCGCCGCCGGCGCCTCCAAAGTCCGGCGGTCGCGCCTGGTGAATCAGAAACGGNNCCTCTAGGCCCCGCCGCTGTCGTTTCTCGGTAGGATGCCGCTACGGCGCGAGCAGCCGCGTGTACACGTCCTGCACCCGCTCGGCCGTGACCTGCGCATCGAAGAGGCGATGGGCCTTGTCCCGCCCGCGGGCGCCCATCTTCGCGGCCTCGACCGGATCGCTCAGGATCGACACGATCGCCTCGGCCAGCTCGCCCGGGTCCTTCGGGTCGATGAGCTGGCCGCACACCCCGTGCGTGCATATCTCCGGCACGCCGCCGCTGTTGCCCGCGATCACCGGTTTGCCCACCGCCATCGCCTCGATGATCGACCGCCCGAAGGGCTCGTCGGTCGACGGAAGCACGAACACGTCGCACAGTCGCAGCAGGTCCGCGATGTCCTCGCGATGCCCGGTCCAGATCAGGGCGCGGTGGATGTTCATGCTCCGCGCGACGGCCTTCAGTTCGTCCTCGTAGTCGCCCTCCCAGAAGTGCGGTCCGCCGACGATCACCAGCCGCGCGTCGGGGAAGCGCGCCAGCACCGCCGGCATTGCCTCGATGAGCTGCCGGTGACCCTTCCACGGGGTCAGCCGCGCCACGATCATGACCACCGGCTGGCCGTTTTCGAGGCCAAACTCGTGGCGCAGGTCCGCCCGCGGCTCACCCGGCGTGAAGTCGTCGAGGGGCACGCCGTTGTGAATGACCTCGACCGGCAGGCCAAGGTGCTCGACCTCCTTCGCGACCGCCTGCGAGATGGCGATGATGGTCGGCTTCAGCTTCCGCGCCGCCCGGTCGAGCATCGCCCTCGCACCCGGTTCGCGCAGAATGTCGCGCAGGTGCCAGATGATCGGCAGGCCCACGCTCCAGGCCGCCATCCCCGCGATCACGTGGCACTTGAGGGTGTTGCTGTGCACCAGCGCCGGCCGAGTACGCCTGAGCGCCCCTCGCAGGGCCATCGCCGGGCCGAGCGTGCGGAGAATCTTGCCCGCGTTGCCCAGCATGCCCGTGCTGATCTCGTCGCGTGGCGCATGGAGGCCCGCTGTGTCGCGGAATACCGGCAGGTAGGTCGCGCCCTCGAGGGGTGGCCTGTCCTTGAGCCACGCCGCGCCCTCGGCATGAAGGACCAGCGCGCGAAAGCGTTCGGGGTCGAGATGCTGGAGCAAAAGCCTGAGACTGACCTCGGCGCCGCCGACGTCAGTCGCATGGTCAACGTACGCCACCAGCGGTGGCAGACCCGGTTTGGTCCTGTTGTGCCCCTTAGCCATCATCGCCTGCGCCCGGCGCAAATCCGGCGGCATTATAGCACGGTGCCTGAAGGAGAATGGACCGTCTCGTCCGCCCATGACGGCCGCCGAAACCAAAGGTCCACCACTCCATCGATGCGATGCCTCTTCAGGCTTCGATGAGCTGACGTGACCTAGAAGGGCATCGTTCGGTGATCGCAAAGTCTCGTTGAACAGTAGTCGCACCCTTCAGGGTGCGGCTGTGGCCGTGTGGTGGGCCTTTGCCTTTCCTTCGCCCTTCGCAGTCATCCTGCCTTGACGCCCGCGCGGATTCCCTATACACTCTCGCCCGCTCTGAAGAGTCCCCGACCGCCGGGCTGACACGCTCTGGCGGTCTTCAAATTCCGTAGGAGGCCACCTGTCACCATGGCCGAAATGAGGCGCAAGAAGCCTAAGAAGCATTGCATGTTCTGCGTGGACCCGACGAGGATCCCCGACTACAAGTACGCCGATCGACTCCGCGATTTCATGGACGAGCGCGGACGCCTGCGCAAGGCTCGCCAGGCCGGTAACTGCCGCAAGCACCACAACCTCGTGACGCACGCCATCAAGCGCGCTCGCGAGATGGCCTTGCTGCCGTACGAAGTCAGGTAGCGCTCGACCGCGGTTCGACACCCCATCCCGTGGCGCGGGAGGCCGGCCATGACGATGGCCGGGAAGACGGCCATGACTCCGCGCGAGAACTGGCTCCGCTGCATAGAGTTTCGCGGCCCCGAGTGGATTCCCGTCCAGGTTGCCATCTCCGGCGGGACCTGGCAGCGCTATGGCCGCGCTCTGGCCGACGTCGTCGCGCCACACCCGCGCCTGGTTACGGCTCCGGCTGACCTGCCCGACGTCCGCCCCGAGGTCTACGACGCCGCCCGCGCCGAGGAAGTCGTCTACGACATCTTCGGCTGCGGGTGGATCAACCTCCACCCCGGCCTCGAGGGCCTCGTCGTCAGCAATCCTCTCGCCGACTGGTCCGCCTGGCCATCCTACACTTTCCCCGACCCGCTCTCGGCTGAGGCAGGCTTCCCTCAGGACTGGGATGCCGTCGTCGCCAACGTCCGCGCGCAGAAGGAAGCCGGCCAGCTTACCTGGGGCGGCGCCGACCGGTTCTTCGAGCGCCTTCATTTCCTGCGCGGCTACGAGAACCTGATGATGGATTTCGCCGACGCCCCGCCGCAGCTTGGCGAACTCATCTACGCGGTCGAAGCTTACGTCGCCGCCCGCGTGGACAAGTGGATCTCCGCCGGCGTGGACATCATTGCCTTCGGCGACGACCTCGGCCTCCAGGATCGCATGATGGTTTCCATCGACACCTTCCGCCGCTGGCTGCGCCCGTCGTATGAGCGCCTCGCCCAGCGCTGCCGCGACGCCGGCGTCCACGTCCAGCTTCACTCCGACGGCTACACTCTCCCGCTCCTCCCCGAGCTTCTCGACATGGGCGTGAGCATGGTCAACCCGCAGGACCTGGTCAACGGGTTGGACAATATCCGCGACCTCTGCGGCGGGAAGGTCTGCGTCCTCCTCGACATTGACCGCCAGTCGGTCCTCCCCTTCGGCACGCCGGAGGAGGTCCGCGCCCACATCCGCCGCTGCGTCGATGTTCTGCGCAGGCCCGAGGGCGGCCTGGCCATGGTCATCGGCATCTACCCCGACGTCCCGCTGGCGAACATCGACGCGGTCCTCACGGCCTTCGAAGACTTTTGCCTGGCGTAGCCGCGTAGAGCTTGAACACCCCCGGAGGGCTAATCCCATGGACCAACTGCTCACCCATCGCTTCGCCGCCAACTACACGCCCACCCGCAACTGGTTCCATTGCTGGAACGATTTTGACGCGGCATCCATCTCGCGCGATCTCGATGCGATCGCCGGCCTCGGCCTCGACCATCTTCGCATGATGACGATCTGGCCGTACTTCCAGCCCGACGCGACCTGGGTCAGCCCCGCTCACCTCGAACGCCTCGACGCCTTCCTCACCCTCGCCGGCGAACGCGGCCTCGACGTCCAGGTGGTCATGCTCAACGGCTGGATGAGCGGCTACTCCTACCGCCCGGCTTACGTGGACAACGCGCGCTTCTACACCTCGCCCGAGGAGTTCGCCAAGCAATCGCTCTACTTCCGCGAGGTCGCGGCGGTCGCCAACGCCCACCCCAACTTCCTCGGCTTCGACCTGGGCAACGAGATCAGTTGCTGCTGGAGTTCCGGCGCCGACCTCGCCATCGGCGACGCGTGGTACGAGAAGATCGCGACGCTCATGGACGAGGTCTCGCCCGGCCGCATCCACGTCAACGGCGAGGGCCACGGGCCGTGGTTCTACCAGGAGACCTTCTCGCCGGCGAAGCTGGCCACGCGCCCGAAGATCGTCCCGCTCCACTGCTGGATCTATTTCACCGAGGCCCTCAAGCGCGGCGGCCCGCTCGACCCTCCGTGCGTGAAGCTCGCCGCCGGGATGGCCGCCCTCGCCCGCGCCTACGCCGGCGATCCGACGAAGCCGATCTGGGTGCAGGAATTCGGCGCCTCGCCTGAGTGGATGGACGAGGCGATCCTCCCGCGCTTCGTCGAGGGGATGACCACCGCCGCGATCGATGAGGGCGTCAGTTGGTTCACCTGGTGGTGCAGCCACGACCTCGACCGCAAGTTCTCCTTCGCCTCGCTCGAGTATGAGCTGGGGCTGCTGACGGTGGACAACAAGGTCAAGCCGCACGGCTTGGCGTACAAGGAGCTGGCCGAGGCCTATCGCGGAAAGCCGGTGTCGCTCGACCGCGCGAAGTCCCACGTCCTTCCGCCACCGGCGCAGCTCAATATGGACGCGACCTGGGCTTGGCTCCTCGATTGGCTATCGGGATAGCTGCCTTTGTAGTCGCGGTCTTTCAGACCGCGG
>PMZA01000506.1 GCA_003170595.1 Armatimonadota bacterium | reverse complement strand
ATGGCCTCTTCGCCGTCCGTCAACCGGCAATTCTAATTGTCGTCAGCGACAACTAACGCTCCTTTCGCCACCCCTCGACCGGCAATTCTGCGTGTCGCTAGCCGGCAGTTCTGATTGTCGCTCATCAGATCACTGCGTTTGAACGGTTCGGCTACCTTAAGCGGCAGGGCAAGAGCTATCTGGCTGTGCCGCTGGGCAAATGGCACGTGGCGTCACAGCCGCACGTGGACCTGCTGGGAGACCTGGACGCATGGCTCGATGGCTTCCGGCGGGTAGCGCGAGACCCCTTGAGCCCCGGTGCCTTCGCACGGGCGCTGCGTCGCCTCGAGGACGCCATGTTCGAGGTCTCCCGGCGTGGCAGCCCCGACCGATGGCAGGAGGTGCTGAAAGCCCTCGGACAGGCGGAACGGGCGATGGTATCAAGCCCGAGGACCACGACGGACAGGAACCTGCGTCCGCTCCCCAGGCTGAGGCGCCAATGGCTGACAGCAGCCGACGACCGTTCAACCGAGTTCCGGTTGGCTCGGGCGCTCGCGTCGCTGCAGGGAGAGCCGCCGATCGGGCCGCTCCGCGCGAACATGGTGCCCTTGGACCAGAGCGCGAAATGGCCTGCCTTCAACACGGACAACATGAACCCACCCGCTGTGGTCTGGGGCCCCGGCGATCTGTGCGCCAATTTGTATGCGTGCCTCTGTCGCCGCTGCCTTGACAGTGTCCGGGCTGCTCACGAAGGGCTTCCGCTGGGCGGCAGTTTCGCGGCTCACGTCGACGACATCGCGACGTTCATTTGGGGCGAGGTGGATGAGGAGAGGTTGGAGGAACTCCTGTGGGGACTCAATGCGGTCGATTGGAGCTTCCATCCAGCCTCCCACGCGTCGGCTTCGCACGAGCCGCTCCCGGCATCATACGCCCTCCTGAAGCTGGTGCATCTGCCGCAGCCCCTGGCCATCCCGTCTGGGGGCCTGACGGTCAACGTCCCCTACGATCCCGCCCTAGCCCGCAGGGCGTATTCAGGCCAACTCGCCGACGCGACGCGCCTTGCCGCCCGGCGTCTCCGCTCGAGCGGACTATCTCCCGTTACCGACATGGCCGGAGGCCCGTCGGACCTGGGACGTCGCATCGCCGCGGCCCTGCTGTTCCCGCTTTCGGAGCAAGACGTCGCCCGCCTGGCAAGCAACGTCGTGCGACCGGTGGCGGCGGAACCTGCAACGCCGTAAGTCAAGGGAGGACGAACGCCATGTCGCTTGATCTCTCGCAGTTGGGCAAGGAACCTCGGCTGCTCATGCAGGCGGAGCTGAAGCCGGTGCAGGGCACTCGCTTCCAGCCAACAGGCTTTCCCGACCTGGGTGCCGCCACGTACACCACACCGCTGGGCGAGGCACTGCTCGTCGAAAGCGCACAGTCGATGGCCAACCGGCTGGAGACCGTCTGCTGGGACACGCCGGCAAAGGCGCCTGTCTCCGAGCTGACGGGCATCTCCTACGTGGCCGTCAGTTACAGCGGGGACTTCCTCACCAGCTCCCTCCTCGAAGCCCATCGCATCAACAGCCCCTACATACTCGAAGGCAAGGACAAAGCCTTCTTCGAGCAGCTCAGGAAGGAGTTGGTCGGCCTGGACGTCGGGATCATCGACCTTCAGCGCCTCGCGCAGGTCCTGTTCAAGTACGACTGCAACGCCCTTCTGCACGGCGTCTTCCTGGCTAAGAAGGAGATCGCCCAGGGCCGCCTGCGTCTTCCACGTGCCCTATCGGCCTTCATCGAGGCGAGGGGCGCACGCGTCGCCGCCAGCGGCGGGGTCAAGAAGGACGAGGTTGACCCTTCCGGTAAGGAACTCGGCACTGGCGCCGAGCATGGCTTCGGGCACGTCCCCTTCGCTCGCGACGAATACACGGCCGACTCGATCGTCGCCTACTTCAGCCTCGACCTTGCCCAGCTGCGCGGCTACGGCCTGAAGGACCCCGCCGGAGATTTCTTGACGGCGCTTGCTCTCTACAAGATCCGGCGCTTCCTCGCCGAAGGCCTCCGGCTGCGGACGGCTTGCGATTTTGAGGTGGTTGGGGATCTGCAGGTCACTCGACCAACGGGCTTTCAGGTCCCTGCCCTGGAGGATCTGGCGAAGGCGATGCCTGACTTGATCAAAGCCGTGGCTGGCGCAGGGCTGTTCGCCGAACCCCCAGTCACCGAGGTCGCCTTCGTCAAGCCAGCCAAGCCGAAGAAGGAGAAGAAGGGCGAGGACGAAGAGGCGGCTGACGAGGAGGAGGGCGATTAGCGTGGTCGCCCTTGAGCTGCGGTTCGTCGCGGGCCGCTTCCACGCCACACCCTGGGGACGGCACGTCAACGAGGGAGCGGCCGAATGGCCACCCAGCCCCTGGCGACTTCTGCGTGCGCTCCTTGCGACGTGGCACCGGAAGTGCTCTCATGTCCCCGAGTCGCTTGTGCGGTCGCTCGTGGATCGCCTCACCGTGCTGCCCGAGTTCTATCTCCCGCCGGCTTCAGCCGGGCACACGCGGCACTACATGCCCAAGCATCCGGGCAACCCGGACCTCGTCTTCGATGCCTTCGTGACGATCGCACCGGACACGCCGGTGGTCGTGGTGTGGCCCGATCTCGGACTGGCAACCGATGAGGGCGCAGTTCTTCATGAACTCCTCTCCGCCCTGACCTACTTCGGTCGTGCGGAAAGCTGGGTCGAGGCGAGGTATCTCAATCACTGGAGCGGCGAGATCAACTGCCGCCTCGCGGTCGAAGGCACCGGAGACTCGCCGGGCGAGCGCGTCCCGGTCATCGCGGCGGTCCCGCCCGAGGACTACGCCGCATGGCGAGACCTCGAGCGCGAGAAGACTGCGTCCGCCGCGGATGAACTCGCGAAAGTCGCCAAGACCAAACCTTCCCGAAGCCGTAAGCCCAGAGCGACCGTCGACGTCCCCGACGATCTATTTGCGGCGCTCCATGCCGAGACCACGGACTTGCGCAAACAAGGATGGAGCTTTCCGCCGGGCGCACGAACCGCCTACTACCTCCGCCCACCCGATGCGCTGGCTGCCAGGCCCCCGCGCAGTCGCCGTCCATCCACCCGCAAGCCGACCGTTGCACGCTACGCCCTTCACAGCGCCGTGCTGCCTTCGCTCACTGAGGCCCTTCCCCTCGGCGAGCGGACGCGCCGGGCCCTGATGAGTTGGTCCGACGCCTCCCCGGTGTTCGCCGGCAAGAACGGGGAGGGGGCGCCCCTGCCGGGTCACCAGCATGCCTTCATCCTTCCGGCGGACGATGATGACGACGGCAGGATCGACCACATCGTGGTCTACTGTCGCGAGGGGTTCGGTGCGACGGAGCGCCGTGCTCTTGGCGGCCTCCGCCGCCTGTGGCAGCCGGGCGGCAGGCCCGACCTGTCGTTGATACTCCTCAACCTGGGCGAGCCGGAAGACTTCGGCGGCTTCGACGCCGGCAGAGACGAGAGCCTGTCGCTCGCGGCCTCGCGGGTCTGGTGCTCTCGGACGCCCTTCGTGCTCGTTCGCCATCCCAAGCGCCACCGCGACGGCAGCCCGAAGCTCCGGCCAGACGCCACCTGGATCGATGGGCCTGAGGACCAGTTGCGGCGAGAGCTTTCCCTGCGCGGCTTGCCTCAGCCCGTGGCGGTCGAGCCGGTTCGCGGAGCCTTCGTTCGGGGCCGCGATCTGACGTGGCTGCACTTTCGCCGGCAACGCCAGTCGGGCGGGGGCCGTGAAGGGATGCCCGGCGCCTTCGGCTTCCGTCTCGAGTTCGAGAAGCCGATCGCAGGTCCCCTTGCCCTCGGCTATGGCGCCCACTTCGGGCTTGGGCAGTTCGTCGCCGCGCCGTCAGCCTGAAACCTCGGCGCGGAAGCGATCCTTGACAACCGACTCCGGAGTTGGTGTTGGGAGGGACTCACTATCGCGAACCCCAGGTGGCGGCGATTTGCCCGGGGGTTCGCGGAATCCCATCAGGTCATGCGCCCCAAGCCTTCCGGCGGATCAGCCTCCGGCTGAACGCTACTGGCGCCCTCGGCGCGGAGAGGGTTCGCGAAAGGGAGAGCATCAGGGCTTGGTACTGCAAGGCTGAAGAATGGCGCAGTCACATCCACCTCTTCGGAGGTGGCCCCATTGAAGCTGGTACTGTGCCAGAACAGTCTTGGCCCCTGCGGTCACATCCACCTCTTCGGAGGTGGCCCCATTGAAGCGCCACAGTGATCGCGTCACCGTCGACGATAGCCCGTCACATCCACCTCTTCGGAGGTGGCCCCATTGAAGCTCTTCGGTGGTGGCGGACTATTCGCCCTCCACGCGGGCGTCACATCCACCTCTTCGGAGGTGGCCCCATTGAAGCAGATACCAGTATGGCACCTTCGGGGGCATCGACCGTCACATCCACCTCTTCGGAGGTGGCCCCATTGAAGCACCTGGGGCCGTATCTTGGGCTTGTAGGGGGTGGTCACATCCACCTCTTCGGAGG
>PMZA01000370.1 GCA_003170595.1 Armatimonadota bacterium | reverse complement strand
AAGAAATACTTGACGTCAAACACATATTAGCAGTCCTCGGCAACTTTGATAGCCTGGGTTCCGCCAACACCTACTTAGGAGCTCAAATGACGGGCCCGTCGGGCCAAGGCCACCTACTTGTGTTAACTGCATAGCCCTATATCTGAAAGCCCAACAGGAAAAGGGAGGGGAAGAGGGGGGCTTGCGGCTCCAACCGAGAATCTTCACACCAGATGGGCGGCTGTTTAGCCGATGATGGAACGACACCCATTTGATATGGGTAATCCCTGCCCAAGCGAGGTGGCTGTTCATGCCGAAGACTGTGGTGTTGGCTCTCTTGCTCATGATCGCGGGCGCCTACGTGGCCGCCTTCACCCTTTGGAATCCCGACCCGGTCGCGGTGTACGGCTTCAAGTGGGGCGAAGACATCTACTGGCAGAAGCTGCCCACGGCCTACCTGCCGCTGATCGGCGCGGGCATCGGCATCGTCATCATGTGCCTCGCCGACCTGGCTAACTGGGCCGCCATGCGCGGGCGCATCAAGCACTGCAACTCGCAGATCGGCAAGGCCAAGGTCGTCATCGACCAGCAGCGCCAGCGCATCGCCGAGCTTGAGGGGTCCCTCTCCAACCTGTGCCGGCCCAAGGTGGCCGAGCCCGCCCAGGGGACTGCTCCAGCCGAGGAACCGGTGCCCGCCGCCGAAACCCTCGGCGACGACGAGGTCATCTAACCACTCGCGCTCCGGCTCGGGCTGACTGCGATCGCCTCCAAGGATCTGTCGGGCGGCATGAGCCCTCCACCTTACGGCTCAACGGGAAGCTGCGGGACGAACTGCTGGACCGGGAGATATTCGACACGCTGAGGGAGGCGCAGGTGCTGGTGGAGCGGTGGCGAAGGCATTACAACACGGCAAGGCCGCACAGCGCGTTAGGCTACAAGCCGTCGACGCTGGAGGCAGTCGATCCCGGCGCGCCCGGGGCTCCAGGCTTCGCTACGCTCCGCCTGTCACCCAGGGCCGAAGCGGTGCTGAGTCTAACATAGCAAGTGGTACCGTTCATGGGGACAGGCCAGACCCCAGTCGCATCGAAATAACAGGAAATCCCAATGCCTTCCGCTCGAACGCTGCGCGGTCTGGACTGGCTGAATTTCTTTCTCGCCGACGTCCAGACGGGAGTCGGGCCCTTCCTCGCGATCTACCTTGCGGGATATGGTTGGAACGAGCAGTGCGTGGGAATCGCTCTCACCGTTGGCGGAATTGCCGGAATCCTGACCCAGGCCCCCGCAGGCGCTCTGGTCGACCACCTGAGACCCAAACGCGCGTTGATTGCGGCGGGGATCGTCGCGCTGGCGGTGGGTGCACTGCTGGTAGCGCTCGTGCCAACCTTTTGGTCCGTGATGTCGGCCCAGGTCCTAATCGGCGGTACCTCGAGCGTTTTCGGTCCGGCCATCTGCGCCGTTTCCCTTGGGATTGTGGGACGCCAGTTGTTTGATCGCCGCCAGGGACGTAACCAGGGCTTCAACTCGGCCGGCAACGTCGTCGCCGCCGTGTCGATGGGCCTGCTTGGCCACTTCCTCTCCAATCGCAGCATCTTCTTCTTCGTGTCCGTCTGCGCGCTCCCGACCATCCTCGCCCTACTCATCATCCGCCCCGAGGAGATCGACTATGAGCGGGCGCGGGGCGAGAAGGAGGACGACGAAGACGGCAAACCCGTCGGAGTGCGCTCGCTGCTGAAGGATCGGCCGCTGCTCATCTTCCTTGCCTGCGCGGTAATGTTTCACTTTGCCAACGCCGCGATGTTGCCGCTCGTGGGAGAGATGCTCGCCAAGGGTCAGGGCCGAAACTCGATGATGTTCATGTCGGCGTGCGTCGTGACCACGCAGGTTGTCGTCACGCTGCTCGCTTCCTGGACGGGGCGAAAAGCGGGTTCATGGGGTAGAAAGCCGCTGCTACTCGTCGCCTTCGGAGCCCTGGTGGTTCGCGGCCTTCTATACACGCTCACCGACAACGCAGGCGAACTCGTCGCGATCCAGATCCTGGACGGCGTGGGGGCGGCAATCTTTGGCATTGTCTCGGTCTTGGTGATCGCCGACCTCACACAGGGCACAGGCCGCTTCAACCTCACTCTCGGGGTCGTCAGCACTGCGGTCGGCCTTGGCGCTTCGCTCAGCCAGGTCATCGCCGGTTCCCTTGTGCATCGCTTCGGTTCCGACTCGGGGTTCCTCTTCCTATCGGTGGTCGCGTCGGCCGCCTTCGGCATGCTCTGCTTTCTCATGCCGGTGACACGCGATGAGCGATTTCTGAATCCAACCCAAGGAGCACCAACCGCATGAGCACCATAGTTCTGCTGATCTTCTCGAATGTCTTCATGACCTTCGCCTGGTACGGGCACTTGAAATACGGTCAGCACTGGCCGCTCTGGCAAGCGATCCTGATCTCGTGGGCGATCGCGCTGCTCGAGTACTGCTTGGCGGTGCCGGCAAATCGCCTCGGCTATGGCCAGTTCTCGGGATTCCAGCTCAAGGTCCTCCAAGAGGCCATCACGCTCGTCATCTTCGTCGGATTCGCGGCCATGTTCCTGAAGGAGAAAGTTGCGTGGAACTATCTCGTGGCCTTCGCCTTTCTGGGCGTAAGCGTGTTCTTCGCCTTTGCGTTCAAGGCATCCTGACCATCCGACTGAACGACCGTGTTAGCGCAGCGGGGTGGCGATCGATGAGTATCTGAGCGATCAGATATTGCTCTACGCGGCGATGGCGGAGGGCGAGAGTGAGTGGACGACGTCCGCGCTGAAGAGCCATTGTCTTTCATCGACTCGGGAGTGCGGGCACGGCTGGTGGAGGGCTTTGCCGGAGATTCAAGCCCTGCGGACGTTCTGGGTGCCGCTGAATCGGCTTCGTCAGGGCTTCGAGACCGGAGAAGAAGGTGCCTGTGGTTCCAAAGCGAACCTTAAAGTGAGCTGGGCGGCTGTTCAGCCCATGAAGGAACCACAGCCATATTGATATGGGTAATCCCGGGGTATACCCCCGCTGGGCCGAATCACGGCCCGAAAGGGTGTGGTGGCGGTTGCGGGAAGTTCCGGTTCTCGCAGTCTATGGGACTCCGCATATAAGGTAGGCGCACTCTCATAAACTGCGGCGTCGGGGTCTGGCGTCGCCGGCGAGTGGGGGGGACCTGTGCCCAAAAAGAGGGCAATCGAGAATGAGTGCGCACTCGCCTGTCCCACGGCCGCAATCCCGAGGGCGGAGACGCCGGACACCACGCATGAGATCAACATGGCCGGCGTGCGCCTCAGGTACGGGAAGCTGATTGGCTGGCGCTGCCGGTGGGGTTGCAGCGGCATGCTGAAGGCGACCGGAGGCAACAAGACCATCCCGATCACCGACGAAGAGCCGACGAACGAAGAACTGCTCGAATACAAGGCCCAGATGGACGTCTGGCAACTGCGAGAGCAGAACAAGTCATACGCGGGCCTGGTGCCTTACTGCGGGAAGTGCCTCGGCGTTTGCCCGGTCAGGCGGGCGAGCCACCCATTCAAGGGGCAGTAGTCGGGAGGCGTCGACTTGGCGATCGTAGGCGTCAGCGGAAGCCCCATCCAGGGCGGCAACACGGATCGAGTGGTCCGGTCGCTTCTCGAGCAAAGCGGCCACGACCACACCTTCGTGAATCTCAGCACACTCGACTTCGTGTCCTGTCGGGGTTGTGCGCACCTCTGCGCGAGGTCCAACATCTGCCCACTCGAAGACGACTTGCGGCCCTACTTCGAGGCCATCCTCGAGGCCGACGCGCTGGTTCTGGCGTCGCCCGTGCATGCGGGTACGATCACGGCCTGGATGTTCAGTTTCCTTTCCCGCATTTGGTGCTTCCACCACCTCAAGAACCTGCTCGAAGATAAGCCGTTGCTGCTCGTGGTAACGGCCCTGTCCCCGCAGAGCGAACACGGTGCCGTGCAGCGCTTCGAGGAGGCAATCCGGAGTTGGGGCCACAACATGCACCACCTCGGCACCCTCTTCCACGCCACCGAGATACCGCCGTGCTACAAGTGTGGGGTCGGCAACGCGTGCAAGGTGGGCGGGCTCTGGGCCATGGTGGGCCAGGACGCGGAGAAGCTCCGCAACTTCGAGGTAACGCCGGACAAGTTCAAGCGTTGGGAGGACTGCCCGCAGACGGTGGAGAGAGTGGCGCACTATGCGGAGATGCTGGGCAAGATCTCCGGCGCCTGACCCGATGTGCTAGTCGATCAGGGAGGACGCACATGAACGAAGCAACACCTGAGGGCCTCGGAGCTGAGATCCGTGAGTTCGCGCTCTCCCTGCGTGCGGGGCTGTAGGGCGTGGCCTCTGCGGAGGCCCACGGTGAGTTCTTCCCCAACAAGCCCCAACCCGAGCCAGTTCGTGGAGAACGCTCGCTCCGTCATGGTGATCGCCCTGCCCTTCGAGCCGGGCACGATGGCGACTGTGCTGAGCCCCGTGGGGTCCCCGCTGTCCTCCGATCACGGATTCCTCTCGGGTTCGGCGCAGGGACGAAGTGGCGGGCAATTCGCCGAGCTGATCGGGGCCAACTAGGGCCATTACGGAGCGTCAGCTGCGGAATCATGAAATCACCGGGATCGACTGCCAAGTGGGTTGTCGACGACAGACTGTTACACCGGACAAGGCGGATGCCTTCCCGTCTGGCAGGGGCCTGACCACCCGTTGCGGGCAGATCCTCGCTCGCATTGCTGACTCGCCCACCGATCCAAACGTTGGCCCTGCTAGTCAGGGGCTTCGAGAAGGGCTTCCCCCAGACCCCGACCAGATTCGGAAGACCCCTGTGCCATTTCGAGCTGGCTGCCCACGGGTATGACAGTTGGGGTCGGTCTTCTCGAAGAGGGGTATTCGAACATCTAATCACGATTAGACTAATCACAATTAGAGTTTCGGCCCCAGCCATCTCCGGTTGGGCAACTCACCGTAAGTGCCTTGCCAAAGCATCTAATCACGATTAGAATTCGGGTCGACAGCCGAGTCCGGGTCGATCCATCCAAGAGGGACGGCGGGACATGCTCCAGACAGCCTTCATCAACCGCAGCATGGAACTCCAGGCTCTTGAGGAGCAGTACCAGACCCCTCAGGCTGCTCTCTTCGTGCTGTATGGTCGGCGGCGTGTAGGCAAGACGGCGCTACTGCGCAGGTTCTGCCATGGCAAGCCGCACGTCTACTTCCAGGCCTCCCAAGAACCTGAGCGGGACAACGTCCGCCATTTCCTGCGAGAGGCCGCCGATGCCCTCGGCGACGAACTACTCGCACGTGCGGATTACAGCGACTGGGAGACCGCTCTCCAGTACCTATCGAGGTCGGCAAGGTCCGAGCGTCTGATCGTCATCCTTGATGAGTTCCCCTATCTCTGCGATGCCAACGAGGCCCTGCCCTCCCTCCTTCAGCGCTTCTGGGACCACACCGGGCTCCAGACCAAGCTGATGCTCCTTCTCTGCGGATCCTCTGTCAGCTTCATGGAGCAGAAGGTCCTCGCCGAGCGCTCGCCGCTCTTCGGCCGCCGGACGGGCCAGTTGGAGCTTCTCCCGCTCGACTACCGGGACGCCGCGGCCTTCCTGCCAGATTACTCGACAGACCAGTTGGTTCAGGCCTACGGCATCCTGGGCGGGATGCCCATGTACCAAGCCCAGTTCAGCGACCAGGTCTCTCTGGCACAGAACGTCCAGCGCTCCATCTTCCGGCCCCAGACCTTGCTCTACACCGAGCTCGACAACGTGCTGCGCATCGAGCTGCGGGACCCCACTACCTACAACAGCATCCTTGAAGCGGTCGCCGACGGCAAGACGAAACACAGTGAGATCGCTACCAGGGTCGACAGACCTGCCAATGCCGTTAGTCCGTACCTCGCCAGGCTCGAAAGCCTTCGGATCGTCGAACGAGTTGCATCGCTCACCGACAACGCATCCGGCCGGCGAGGTCACGGCCGGTACTTCATCTGCGATCCCTTCGCCCGTTTCTGGTACAGGTTCGTCCTTCCGAACCGCAGCCTGATCGAGATCGGGGAGGGGGAGAGGGTATGGGCCCAGCGAGTGGGTCCCCAGGTGGACCAGTTCCTTGGTCCTTCCTTCGAGTCGCTTTGCCGCCAGTACATGCGCCGCCATGCATATGAGAAGCTCGGCCTTCTGCCCGATGGCGAGGTTGGGCGCTACTGGTCGGGAGACGCCGAGATCGATGTCCTGTGCCGCAATGACGATGGCAGCCACACCAGCGGCGAGTGCAAGTGGAGCAACCGCATGATGGACGAAGCGGACCTCGAGGACCTTCAGCGGAAGTGCCAGGCGCTCGCCCCCCATTGGCGGGAACGCATGCAGTACGTCCTCTTCTCCCGCCGAGGCTTCACCCAGAAGCTGAGCCGCCGGGCAGCGCAAGAGGGGCATCATCTGGTTTCCTTGGACGACCTTTACGGCCGTGACCAGTGATCTGACAAGGCACCCAGCCCTGCCTAGTCAGACGATCTCATCTGTGCTGTGGGGCTCGCCGAGCTCGGGACCGCTGGATGCCCTGCGCCCCACCTGCTCTTGGAGCTGGGAACGTCCAAGGCTCTTGTCCGGTGGCCACCAGACCTCAGGCTTTGCTCATACGGTGTTCCCACGCCAGCCCTGGCGCCCTAGTCGTCCAAGTACATGTGGCAGCGGGTGGAGACGAGTACGGGAGCCTGCACGAGGCTCGGCGGGCCGGGCAAGGAAGCCGGCGTGAGTCCCAATGCGGGCGGCGGAGATCTCATGCCCATCCCGCCGCCCAGATCTATGCGTAGTCCCCAGGCGGCCTCACCCATCCTCATCCTCGTCCCCAGCGATCCTGTCCAGCGCCCGCTTCATGTCCTCCGGCGACGGCCTGGCATATATCCCCGCCGTGGTCCTGACATCGGCATGCCCCAGGATTGCAGCCACGTCCCCGACCGGGATCGGAGCGTGTCGGCCCTCGTCGCCCGACAGGAGCCTGCGAGCGAGGTCATGCCTGAACGCATGAAGCCCCTTCATGCGCTTGGCCACGTCGGGCGGCAGGTGCCCTGCCAAACGGCGGTGGGCGATGTCATGAAGGACCCATCGGCTGACCTTCCCGTAGGGCCATCGCTCCTGCACCAGGAGGTAGGGATGTTCCACAGGCGGGCGGACAGCCAGGTACCTCGCCAGGGCGTCCCGCACCTCCCGGTTGAGCGGCACCTTGTACTCCCGATTCCCCTTCCCGTGGAACGTGATGCTCCCGCTCCGCTGGCCCACCTCGATGTCGGACATGCGAATGTCGGCGATGCTCGAGGACCGAGCGCCCGTGAAGAGACCGAGTTTCACGACCAGCGCATCTCTCGCCGACAGCTGCTCGCAGGCTCGGAGGATTGCATTCCTCTCGTTCCTGCTCAGGCCGCTGGGTGCCGTCACCTGCGCCGTCGGGAGCTTCGGCCAGCGAAGCCGCAGCGCCCGCTCCGGCGAGAGCAGCATGAAGGCCTTCCTCAGCGATGCGAACTTCCGCTGCACCGAGGACGGCTTCATGTCCTGCCTCTGCAGCCACCCACGGAATTCGGCCAGATCCACGTTGACGACCTGGAGGTCATCCGGGTCCAGGTCATGTCCGGTCGTTCCCCGGTACCACTTGCCGAACTGGGCCGCATCGATCAGCGTGCGCTTGATCGTCGCCTCGGCCAGATCCTCCTCGGCCAGCTTCTGCTTCAGCCTCAGCATGAAAACGGTCTGTTCCATCTCTCATCTCCCCGTGCCGGATGATGTGGGCCGATTTCGGTATGATGTTCTGGCAGTTCATGCCGATGACCGGCCCCCATCTGTGGGTTCCCGCACACGTCAGCGTCATGACGTTGGGATGGGGCTCCCGTGGAGATGATGTGGGTCGCCACCGGATCCTGAGATCGACCGTCGACCATGCCCGACGAGCCGGCCCGGGGCCTGGGCTGGTGACCCGGCAGGATGCCGTCTGGGGCGGCGAAATCAGCGTGGGCTGGCGGATGGCCGGGCGAGGACGATATCTCGGCTCCTGGGGCAACGTGGGGCCTGTGGGAAGCCCTTCCGCATCCTTCCTGGGATTACGCCGGCGATGCCAGGCTCACGACCTGCGAGGCCCTCTCGACCCACGGCACGTCGTCGTCCAACCGGGCACCATCCCCCTCGTCCTCGTCCCACCTCCGCTGCCTCGCCCACCCGTCGGCGTCGATCTCGTCCGGGTCCTCTCGCACGAAGTCCGGTGCCTCGTGCGGCCCACGGAGTTCGGGGCAGATGTCGTAGTCCGAGCAACCGCCCCTCCAGCCGACGCTCTCGGCAGGCCTGGAGATCAACCCTCGCTTGCGAAGGGACTTCGTGGCCCGCTTGACGGTCTTGCGGGCGTCGTCGAGTTCCTTTGGGGTCGAGGAGGCGTCCACGAGGCCCATCGACGCTGCGATCTGATAGTTCGTGGCATCCGCCGCTCCTTTCGTCCCCACCTGCGGGCGAGCCCGCCTCATCCACCACCTCCACGTCAGGTAAGTTAGGGTCTTGAACTCATGAGAACCCTTCCTGATGCGGTTCTCCTTCGCCACGGCGATGATCTGGGGGACACAGGCGTAGGAGCCGTCCTCCTTCACCTTGTCGTAGTTGAAGGATAGGCTGTCCTCGATCTGCTTTCGCTTCGCCAGCCCCTCCTTGCCACCGTAGTGGGAGTAGAGCATCCCCGTGGCGAGTTGGATGATCTCCCGCTGGGGCATACCAGGGTTCTCCCCCCTGATGGCCCTGATGAACGAATAACTGTTCGTCATAATCCAACCGTTCGTCTTGGTGTCCATAAGCACGAGGTCCCGCAGCATGGCCTCGGAGGACCTGTTCTTCCCTCCCCTCTCGATGATGTGCTCGTAGCTCCTGATCCAGTGTTCGCCGGATGGAAGCGGCTCCTCGTTTTCCTCTATAACTATTTCTTCTAATCCAATCGGTTGCTGTTTTGCCCCCTCTATCCGAATAATCGGGGGTGGTGGTGGAGGTTGGGAAGAAACAGCAACCTGAGAACCCTCAGCCTCAACCTGCAGGGAACAGGGGCCCTCTTCGTCACCTGGGGGAACCAGAGCCCCGCAGGAAGAGGACGGGGCAACCTCCTCAACCTGCAACCCCGATCCATCGGGATTGAAAACCACGTTTGTGTCTTTGCATGTATCTGTCCAAACCTGGGGCACGAATCCGAGTCTCAACCATTGCGAATCATCCATCTCACGAGGGGCCAGCAGGACCTGCAGGGAATCGCCATCATCTGGCAGCAGGAGGTGAGCGATCCGTCCACTCCGCTGGTGGCGGGCGAGGGGGAGTCGGCACAGGCGGTTGATGAGGTTGCCGCAGTCGACCTCGTGGTGGAGTTCGGCACCCTCGATCTTGGCGAGGGATCCGTCATCCTGTCGGCCGGACGTGGTCCACAGGCCGGGCTTCACCTCGACGGAGTGGCCGGAGAGGGAGACGCTCCTGGCGATCTCGATGGTGAGGTTGGCGAGGTCCGAGCGGGACTCGGGGTGGGGCAGGTTCCACGCCATCCAGAACCCCTTCGATCCGCTGACGAGGGTGAGCGGTTCGGGGAGTCCGAGGGACCCGCAGGCGGAGAGCCAGGGTGCGGTGACCTCGGGCATCCTCTCGTGGATGTCGAGGCTGCCGTGGTTCTCGATGTCCAGATCCATGAGGAGCCTGTCCCTCGGCGAGTCGTCGGCCCAGATGCTGAAGATGGCTGGCCCTCCCGTCAGGTGACTCATCCAGAGGAGCATCGACTCGTTCCACTCGGGGGTGGCACGCATCTCGTCGGGCACGAGAAGGAACGGATCGGCCGGACGGTCTGACCGACGCCTCTTGCCCGCCTTCCTCCAGTAGGGATTGTCCTTCCCGAAGTGCCAGACGGCATACCTCACCTGGGCGAGGGGCAGTCGGGCCTCCGGTGGGAACCAGATGCTGAGGATGCGATCCCTGACGGCTCTCACCATGTCGAGGTCGGACTCGTCGAGGTGCTTGGGGGATGGGAGCTTCGTCCTCGGGGATCCGCCCCTGGTGAACCACAGGGACTGCGGGAGCCCCTCGTGAAAGCTCGGGTCGTACCTCATCGCTCTCCCCCGCTGTGAGGCCGGGGGACGAACGTCGCTGAGGTCGGTGAGGTCCTGCGGGGAGGTGGCCCCCGTTTCTTTCGACAAGGGTGCCAGCGCTTCCAGTTGTTCGGCCAGTTCGGACACCGCTTCCATGCCAATCAGCTCCTGGATGTGGGATGGGGCGGCCCCAGGAGTGACCGACCCAGTCCCACCCGATTGTCGCCGCCGGGGATCAGCCGGGGACGTCCTGCAGCGTGAAGCATCCGCTTCGAGACTTATCCGACATCCGTATACTGAGGTGGGATGGAGAACCCCTTCATCGACATGACATCACTTCCGCCCCCTCCCCGCCGGCTTCCGGGCCGGCTCCTCCCGCTGAACGCCACGGAGGACGGCACCATAGCGGGCGAAATGCCGGACGAACTCGTCGGCGCTCGGTCCGAGGTAGAAGATCATGAATCCGGGCGGAGGCTTGTATTGCTGGCGGTCCAGCGATTGGAACCGAGTCCAGCCATCGGCGAGGCAGACCGCCGAACAGGCCTTGGCCAGCTCTTGGAGCCAAGGAGACCAGGTCTGGGCGAGGCCGACGGCGACGGCCTGCTCCACGTGTCCCGATTGGAACTCGGCGACGAGGCGCTTGGCCAGAGGGCTCATCATATGGGGCGGCGGACACAGCCATATCCGGCCCCGCCACTCGGCGTCGAGCCTGAGTCCGTTCCCCGGCGTGAGGTGCTTGGTTGCGTGGTCGGGGTGCTTGGGCCGCTCGACCCAAGCGGGATTCAGGTCGATCCCGCCCATGACCTCCCTCGCTGCCGACACCATGAGGCTGGTCGGGAACCAGACATTGGGGACCTCGGGTCCTCGCTCGGGCTTCTCCGGTTCGGTCGGCTCGGTCGGCTTCGCAGGGGTCGCCTCCGGCCTCGGCGCCCTCGCCTCCCTGCGATACTCGGCCCTGCCCGCTGCGATCCCGGCCAAGAGGTCCTCGTCCGGTTCGAGGGGGCAGTCCTCTATCATGCGTCGGACCTGGAGCACCTCGTCGAGCTTCAGATGTTGGTCCAAGACCTTCTGGACGGGCACCCCCAGTTCGTCGGCGAGCGCCTGCCGCTCGGCGGCGAGGCGGCCGAGCCGCTCGACGGTCGCCGGCCCGACGCCCGTCTCCTCGGCGACCGCCTCGGCCGTGGACTTCAAGTCATCATTTTGATGGCTTGCTTTCCTCGGCCCGCCGTGCGACTTCTTCTGGGCGTTATAGCGGAGGCCGATCAGGTGCTTGGTCTGCTCGGCGTTGAGGTTCCTTCGGGCGAGTTGATGATCGAGGATCCACCTCCAAGCCGCCTGTCGGTCCGGCAGCTCGATCTCGACCACCCGGAACTGCAGGTGCTTGCGACGGGCGATCTCGAGTCGGTGGTGCCCATCGAGCACTATGTTCTCGCCCTGCCAAACCACGATCGGGTCCAGCACCCCATCCCGCAGGCACGCCTGCTCGAGCTTCTTCTGCTCGCCGAGGGCGAGGTCAGGCAGCCGACGCCTGAACTCCTCGTCGATGTGGAGCTTCCCGACGAGCTCGTCCCATGCGAAGGCGAGCACGTCGCCATACATGGCATCCCCCATCTCTTTTCGGGCCTGCTCGAGCATCTCGTTGAGGACCTGGTCATGCACCTCGGGGTCGATCTCGTCGGCATCGAACTCGGGCTCGGCTTCAGCTTGTGGTTTGCGGCGCATCGTCATCACCCTCCTCCGACTCCGATGCGATCATCGTGAGTGCCACCTGCAATGTGCTCACACATTCGCCGACCTCATTCCCCAGCCCATCATCCAGGCACCTGCTTATGAAACCCGGTTCGTCGTCCGGGTGGCCGATGAGGGACTGCCCGATCACGAACCGCACGTCGGGGAAGTCCTCCCGGAGCAGGATGCCCATCATGATCCCCCACAGGAACGCTTCGTTGCAGCCATTCGGGGACCACAGCAAGCCGACGGTCCTCTCGGTCCACTCCTCCGATTCGACCCGCATCATGGACCGCAGCCGAGCAACCCTGTCCTGCAGCATGATCTCGAAGCGGTCACTCATCGTCGGCCTCCGTTTCCACTGCGATCACGCCCGGGTTCTTTAGCAGCTGAAGGATGGTTTGGTGGACTCGGCGCACCGTGGCCTCGTCAGCGCCGCAGATGGCCAGTGGTGCCGGGAGCCCGTCGTCGCCATCGGGCAGACCCTGGTATCCGACGGCGATCCTGACGCCCGGGGTCCGGGACTGCAGGCGCAGGCCCGCGGCGAACCCGTCGGCGTAGTCGGCGGAGTAGATCCTGCGGCTGAGGACGACGGCGACCGCGCCGTCCGGCAGCCACGGTGGGAGTGGCCTCCTCTCCATGCGATCGTGCTGATGTCTCATGCGATCACACCACTATCACGCGAAATGGATATCACGATTAACTATACTCCAGGCCGATGCCGCCGATGCCCGATTTTTGCCATCTACGGACAGAAATAATCACCTCTCGACATGTCATAAACGACATGTCGTCCACAACAACTGGGGCGGCTGCCTTGACGGGGAACGGCCGACCGTGGTACGAGGTGGCACCATGGGCAAGCAACGGGAGTTCAGGACGGAGCTGGGGGCCACGATGAGTGCCCGGCGGATCGATCGGGGGATGCTCATGAAGGACCTGGCGGACGCCATCAATGCCCGCATCGGGACCCGCTACGACACCTCGACCGTGTCGAAGTGGGAACACGGCAAGCAGAAGCCGTCCCACGCAGCGCTGCTCGCATGGCTGGACGTCCTGGGCCTGCCTGTCGACAGCGTCCTGCAGGACGTCATGCATGATGAGCAGGGGAGGTCGTGGGAACCGCTGCAGCTGCCGCCGCCGGACGAGGCTTGGGACGAGGGGGACGAGTCCGAGGGGGACGGCGGGGAACCAGACGGGGCGGCCGAGTGACGCCCCCGAACACACGAAGACTCTCCACCGGGCGGTGGCGGGTCTGACGGTGATTCGTCAGGTTATCGGTTGGCAACACTCGTCAGGTCAACGCCGGGGCCGTGACCTCTTCCCCACCGTCCTCACCAGAACCGGACCCATCTGCGCCACCCCCAGGACGGCGACCTGCCGGTCGAGGGTGGAGAAGTCGATGGTAGGGATGAACCTGGTGGGATGCCTGAGTGCGGTCCTCCGAGAGCGCCGTGCACGAAGAGGGCTTTCCTCTGGGGATTTCCCCAGTTGGCCCTGGAATCGATTCGTAGACTCACCGGTTCCTCGACCGTCTGGCGGCCGGGGACAGTCCAATTTCGTTTTCTTCTTGTCCGGCGGCAGCGACGGCATTAAGCGAATCGACCTTGCTCCCTGGGTCCGACACGCCAAACGCAGTCGAGCCGTGACGCCAGGATCTGCATCCATCGACGGCCGGCAATTTTAGTTGTCGTTGGTCACGCCCGCCGGCGGCGAAGCCTGCACCTCCAGTCCACACCCCGGCTCGGCCCCTCATCTCCGACGTGCTGGAGGGGGCCGCCAGGTCCCCGTCGAGTGGGTGACCTCCCCCAGTTGGAGAGTGGCTGCCCCACCAGTGGTTGCGCATGAGATCCGCCCTCATCGACCGGGCCCGCCGGCCCACGCAGCACGGCCATCGCCGCCTCGTGGCCGCATGTGGTCACGCCTGGGCGTGGGTCCTTTCTCCGGCACGGCACAACGTCTCAACGCCCACCCCGGTCGACGGCGGACCTCAGGATCCGCTTGGGAGCGCCATACACCGGGGGGGGAAAGCCCTTCCCAGACGACGGCCGTGCAGCCCTCGCCGCGGTTCACAACGGGCGAGGGGAAAACGACATGGGAATCATCGGCGTGCTTTGTGCGTTCTTGTTCATCTACTGGCTCGTCCGGGATGACAAGAGGCGACGGCTTCAGAGAGAACTCGATCTCCAGAGGCGGCAGGAGCAGCGGGCGGAGCGGGAGCAACAGGCCCAAGTGCAGGCAGCGGCCACCCCACCGTCTGAGCCCAGGGCTCCCGCCACGCCCCCGGTGGTCTCCACGGGAGCCAACATCCCGTCGATGAATGAGCCGGAGCAACCCCGGTCGACCTACGAACCGTCGCAGCCGCAGCCAAAGGGCCTCGAGTACGTGCCGGAACTCGTGGGCTCCTCCCTCGCCTCGGGGTGCATGCTCATCGTGGGGGTGCTGGGCGGCCTCTTCGTGGCGGGGTTCGTCGGAGCGATGTTCGACGACATCGTGAGTTCCCCCTCGTTGCCGATCATCATCGGCATCATCATCATCGGCATCATCATCATCGGCATCATCATCATCGGCATCATCATCATCGGCATCATCGTCATCGCCGCCATCGTCATCGCCGCCATCGTCCACGCCGCCATCGTCCACGCCGCCATCGCCGACAACGCCAACAAGAGGAAGCGGTCTTGATGCGGGGGCCGGGGCGCAGGGCTCTCCCTGATCGAGCCGAGCGGTCGACCTGGGGCGCTTCGGGCAACCGCCCCCAGCGATGATGAGAGGAGACCCGATTTACCGATGGAGGGGCAAGCCTGGTCGAAGGCGAACCTGAAGGGTGTCAATCTCGGCCCACCACGACCGGAGGCATGCAACCATGTTCGAACTCATCATCCCCGAGCACGACGAGGGCGACGAGCCCTACCCCGGCGGCATCGAGCCGGGCCACTACGACCTGGCCGGACTGGTGGCGCTCCTGCGCCAGCACAAGCAGGACCCCGACGCCATCCAGTTTCTCGCTGACATGTTGGAGGAGTAGCCAAGACACGGGTCCGGCCGCACCGGATGGGAACACGGCATCGCCCGGTGGAGCCACCGCCCGTGGCGCATGATCAGGCCTCGGCCTCCAAATCGTCCGGGACGACGATCCCGGTGCGGCGGCGGCGACGCCCTGCCTTCTCCTGCACCTGCCGATACTCGATCCCGAAGCACGTCGGATCCCCCAGCGCTTCCATGTCCAAGGTCACGACGTACTCGTCGTCCGCCTCGGGGCTGATCCGGCCCGGCACCGCAAAGAAAACTCCTCTGGTCAGCCTGGTCACGATCGCATGAAGCGCACGGGCCCCGAGCCCGGTGGCCATCGCCTCATCCAGGATGGCCTCGACGAGGCGGTCGCTGAGGCTGAATCGGAAACGCTCGAGGGCCGCCGCACGCTGGACCACGGCGAGTGGGCCCTCCGGGGCCTCGACGAGGATGCGGCGCAGGTCGTCCCTGGACAGGGCCTGCATGACGACCACGTCTCTGAGCCTACCGACGAGCTCCGGCATGATCCCGAAAGCCACGAGATCGTCGGGGACGACGTGGCGGAGGATGTCATGTCGCTGGCTCGCTTCGGAGGTCTCGACCGGGGCACCGAAGCCCATGCTCCGCCTACCCCTCAGCCTCCGGCGGACGATCTCATCGAGGCCCTCGAAGGCTCCCATCAGGATCAGCATGAGTCCCGCTGTCGGGAAGGGGACGTAAGTGCGAACACCAGCCGAAGCGCCGGGCGGCCACTCGATCTGCATGACGCTGCCGTCAAGGAGGGCGAGCAGCGACCTCTGCACGCCTTCCCTCGATACGTCGATTGTGCCGCTCGCCCGGCCGCCCGGCCTCCTAGCGACTTTGTCCACCTCGTCGATGGCGGCGATGCCATGGGTGGCTTGGGTCATGGAGATGAGCGGATCCGCCCGGCTCGCCAGTTGCTCCAGCATGTTGTGGACGCTCCTGCCGTAGTAGCCCGTCTCGGACATGGAAGTAGCGTCTTCGATCACGTAGGGCAGGCCGGCGATCTTGGCGAGTGTGCGGACGAGAAGCGTCTTGCCGCAACCCGTCGGGCCGATGAGTAACGTCGGGGTGGACTCGCCCGGGGGCCCGGGCCAGACCCGGTCGGGGTTCCGCTCGATGGCCCGCTGGAGACGCCGCATCTGACGCCTTAGCAGGGCGGCAACCGCCCGCACGCCCTCGCCCTGGCCGATGACGTGAAGACGAAGGCCGCTGGCGATCTCCTCCGGCGTCTGGTGAAAACGCAGGATCTCCTGGGTCCAGCGCTTGAGCCGGACCTTGCGTTCCTCGTCCTGCTGGTCGCAGGGGTTGGGCTTGTCGTCAGCCATGCGATGTGATCTCCTCTGGCACCTATATGCCCCGGCCCTTGCGCACGGGGATGACGCTCCTCATGCGGGTCGGCTCGGCCTCAACGGGGGCATCCCCCAGAAGGCCCTGTGCATGTCCTTGACGGCGCTGGGTGCCTTCCTCGTCCACTTCAGGCGGGCGTGGAACAGGGCGTCGATGCCCATCGCCTCGAGGTGGTACGTGAGCGGCCCCGTGAAGTCACCGCCCTCCCCGATGCGGTCGTAGTCCAGGATCGGGATCGCAATCTTGTCGTTCCCGGCGGTCGGGTGGTTTTCCACCCGACTCCAGAACTGGCCCGTGTCGAGGTCGAGCGCATACATGATTGTCAGCATGACCGGTCCCCCTCCGCTGGGGCCTCGCAGGTCTCGGCTGCGTCGTCGGTGATGAGGAGCGAACGAGGATGAACGAGGGCCGACGACGATAGGCCGCTGAGTTCCTCGACGTCCCAGTCCCTCTCGTGCAATCCTTCAAGTGTCTGATGGAACACCTGTCCCGTCCGCACTCTGAGGAAGATGCTGTGGCCTCGACTGGAGATTGCCCAATGCGCCCTGACCTCGAGTCGTGATCTGAGCCACGTCCCGCAGATGCATCGGTAGGCGCACCCCTCGGAGGGGTCGTGGCGCAGCATCTCCTTCCCGTCGGTTGTCATGCCGATCACCTGCGGCATTTCCCTCTCACCTCCGTGCATCTGGCGGCTCACAGTGACACCGCCACGCAGCAATCCTGCATGATGTAGGGGGCGTCCAGGGCGTCCACCTCGGCGAAGCCCCAACCTCGGAGTTGCTCCCTCAGTTCACCGACCATCTCGTCGGTGATCTCGTCGAGGTGGTTCCGAGTTGCGTCGGACTCGATCCCGCCCACGCATGAGGAGACGATCTCGAAGCTGCCGACCTTCTCCTCGCCCACACGGACCCCTAGCGTCGCCACCACCTGAGCGTCCACGAACCACCAATCGCCCCGCTGGAAATCGTCGTAGCGCTGGTGGTCGTCCTCGATCCACGCCCGCACCTGCGCCGCCCCGAACTGCCGNNAGCCGGTACTGACCGCCTTCACAAACCGTCCGAGCGTCGGTCCTGAGCCACTCGGCGTCGGAGGTCAGGTCAGGCGACAGGCGGCGCTCCAGGCGCTCGATACGAAGCATTGGTTGCATCCGAGTCATCTCCGGGTCGGCCTCGCCGGGCCTTGGGTGGAGGAGCGGCACCACTTGCAGCCCCTGCATCCACGGCCGTCCCTCCGTCTCACGGTGTTGGTCTGACGGCCAGCCTGAGGTCCGGTGTCGACCTCCTCGGGCGTCACACGAAGACGATTGTCATGCCGTCCACGGAGATCTCGACCTGCCGCCCCACGAGATCGCTCGGCTCGGCGACGCCCTCGCCTCCCAAGACATCCTGCATGAAGCGTGGCTCAATCGCTTGCTCGGCTATCCTGTTTCCCATGTTGATGACCAACAGCCAGAAGCTCTTCGCATCCACGACCTGTAGGATGGTGCCGACCATGGTGGTCGTCCTCCTCCCCTCAACGCTAGTTCAGCTTGAACATCATTGGTGCTGGTCGGGGGAGGATCCTGAGGTCGACTGTCGACCTAGGTGGGCGCAACAGGTGGGTCAAATCATGCGAAAGGCATCGGCCTGCACCGCAGTTCGGCGGGCAGGTGGCGCTCCAAGCCCTGGATGAGACTGTCCTTGCCCCCAATAACAG